>NZ_JAUHUI010000002.1:0-315498 GCF_030418155.1 Pseudomonas sp. 2,4-D | reverse complement strand
TATCTGGTATTGGCGGGGCTGCTGGAAACGTGGGGCGTTGGCGTGACCATCGGGCTGGCCATGCTGTGCGCTGTGGTGCTGACCCTTGGGCTGGCCGCGGTGTTACGGCAGCGTTGATAGGCCGTTGGGCTGCTGCGCAGCCCATCGCAGGCACGCCAGCGCCTGCAGGGACCGAGCGGACTGCTCGCACCTGCGGCCTTAGTCGAATGCCCCGTTCAACACCTCATAGATGATCCCGGTCGCCACGGCGACCAGAATCAGGTCTGCGCCCGCTTGCATCCACTCATACCCGTCGTAGTGAGGCAGCTGCCCCAACAGACGACCATCCAGTTTCTTGGCGATACCAGGTGGCAGGGGCTTGCCGCGGGCCAGGTTCTTCTGAATGCCTGGAGGCAATGCCGGGGCCGGGCTCCAGTAGCTGCGGTGGCCACCGAGGATGCCCAGTACATCGCCACGGTCGATGGACGGGCCGCCGTGCCAGTCATTGCCGCCGGCGCTCTGCTTGTGGCCGCCCGAATTGCCCTGGCCCTGGGCATGCGGCGCCTGGCCCTTGCCGTGCCCCTGACCTTGGCCCTGGCCTTTGCCATTACCCGGGTCGGCGAGCACCGGGCCAGAGGCCAAGGCCACCGCCAATGAGGTGACAACGGCAGTCATGATTATTGATCTGGCCATGTGAGCATCCTTTGCGCGAGAGGTTGCCTCACACTATAGACGGTGCGCACGCCCGCTTCACTTGCAACAGCTCAGCAGGGATGGCTGACAAGGCAGGCACGCTTCGGCCACAATCGGTCGCCTGGTCAACGCTGGGAAGCACTGCATGCTCACTACCCTCGCCATCGGCAACTACCGCTCGATCAACCACCTGGTGCTGCCGCTGAGCCAACTCAACCTGGTGACCGGTGCCAACGGCAGCGGCAAATCCAACCTGTACAAGGCGCTGCGCCTGCTGGCCGAAACCGCACAGGGCGGTGTGGTCGAAGCCCTCGCTCGTGAAGGCGGGCTGGATTCGACCTGGTGGGCCGGCCCAGAAACCAGCGCACGAATGCGGCGCGGCGAAGTGCCTATCCAGGGCCAGCATCCGAGCGAAGTCAGGCGCCTGCGCCTGGGCTTTGCCACCGAAGACCTCGGTTTTGCCATCACCCTCGGCCTGCCAATTCCCCTGCCGTATCCGAGCGCGTTCATGCTCGACCCTGAAATAAAGTGCGAGGCCATCTGGGGCGCTGGCGCCTATCGCCCCTCTTCCTTGCTGGTCGAGCGCAAGAATGCCCTGGTGCGGGCCCGCGAGGGCAACAGCTGGGCAGTGCTCGATCAGCATGCTGACAGCGGCGAGAGCTTTTTCAACATCGTCGGCCGGCCACGCCAGGCACCGGAAATCGGTGAACTGCGCGCGTTCATCAACAGCTGGCGGTTTTACGATCATTTCCGGATTGACCGTGACGCGCCTTGCCGTCAACCCCAACTGGGCACTCGCTCGCCGGTGCTGCATCACGACGGGCGCAACCTTGCCTCGGCGCTGCAGACCATCATCGAAATTGGCGATGTGGAGGATCTGGTGGAAGCGCTGAATGACGCGTTTCCCGGCAGCCGTCTGGAGGTCAATGCGCCACCTGGCGGGCTGTTCAGTGTACGGCTGCACCAGCACGGTCTTTTGCGCCCGCTCGAGGGTGCTGAATTGTCGGACGGCACCCTGCGTTATCTTCTGCTGATGGCCGCCCTGCTCACACCACGGCCGCCATCGCTGATGGTGTTGAACGAACCGGAAACCAGTCTGCACGCGGACCTGCTCCCGGCCTTGGCGCGGCTGATCATTCGTGCATCACGCCGTAGCCAGGTTTGGGTGGTATCGCACAGTGCGCCATTAATCAACGCGCTGGCAGCCTGTGACGGGTGCAATGTGCTAGAGCTGGAAAAAATACAAGGGCAAACCCAGCTGCGGGGGGTTGGGTTGCTGGATGAGCCGCTATGGCGGTGGGCTGACTGAACTCAAGTAGCGGTACGAGCCCGGCATGACTAACCGGCCCCGCTAATCTCGTCCATGAACTGGGTAAGAAAGGTTTCAAGACGGGTATGACGCTCGGCAGCAAGGCGAGCCCCTTCGTGAGTTTTAAAGCCCGAGGCGAGCTTGAGCAGTTTGGTCTGGAAGTGCTCGATGGCATACGCCCCGTCCTGGTACGCCCTCTCCTGCGCGAAAGGATTTTCGAAGTCGTAGAGCGCCGACCCCATTCGTCCGGAGACGTAAAAACACCGGGCAATACCCACCGCGCCTATGGCGTCAAGCCGGTCACTGTCCTGAAGGATGCAGGCCTCACGTGTCAGCGGTTCGAGTCCCGCCGAGTAACTGTGTGTCTTGATCGCATGCACTACCTGCTCGACACGCCCAGCCGGCCAGCCCATCTCCGAGAGGACTGATGCAGCCTTGTCCGCTGACAACGTCGATGCCTGCCCACGTAACGGCGAATGCTTTTCCACCGCCACACAGTCGTGCAGCACCGTCGCCGCAAGCAAGATTTCAAGGTCGCCACCCTCTACCCGCTGGATCCGGTGCGCATTGACCCACACGCGATGAATGTGGGCCAAGTCGTGGGAGCCATCACTCTGGTCGGACGGCAAGTACTTCAGCAAGTCAGTGGCAAGGCACTGATAAGGGGCAAACGCTTGGCGGGTCATCTTCGGTAGGTTCCATTTCCGGTGAATGCGCGGGCTCACGGGCGCCGTCCGGACACTGCCTGGGCAAGTACCGAGAGCCTGCATGTCGGTTTCAAAGCCTGTACAACACTGGCAGGAGCAGCCTTGTGCTGCGATGAGGATGTTACTGCCAAAGTAGATCCTCAGCCCTATCAGCACCTTGCTACTAAGTATTTCCGTCAACAACACGTTTGTTACTGGGAGCACTTGTATTCGATCAGCAAGGAGTCAATGGATGTCCGCTCGCTTTTCCTCCCCCGCCACCCGTATTCGCCAAACCGCGCTAGCGGTCAGCTTCGCGGGCTCGCTGCTGGGCACTGCACATGCCTGGGCCGAGCCTGTGGGTTACAGCATCCCGGCAGGGTCATTGGCTCACGCACTCGACCAGTTTGCCGACGCCAGCGGGGCAGTCATCAGTTTCAGCCATGAAGAAGTCGCAGGCTTGCACAGCAAAGGGCTGCACGGCAATTACGCGCTGCATCAGGCGTTGGCAGAGCTGCTGCAAGGCAGTGGCTTGCAGGTGCAGGCAGCGGGCGACAAGCACTTCATGCTGGTTAGCGCTGAGCAGGATGGCGCCATGGAGCTTGCGGCAACCACTGTCTCCAGCATGGCTCTGGGTGCCACCACCGAAGGCACCGGCAGCTACACCACCGGCTCGGTCAATACCGCAACCGGGCTGCGGCTGTCGGCACGCGAGACACCCCAATCGGTCAGCGTGGTCACCCGCCAGCAGATTGAAGACCAGAACCTGAACGATGTTACCCAGGTGCTTGAACAGACACCGGGCGTGGTCGTTGACAGCATGGGGCCCGCCGGAAGCGACGCCAACCATATCTACGTGCGCGGCTTCGAGGTCGGCAGCATCCAGGTGGACGGCATCAACCGCCCCGATACCTTTGGCTTCAGGGACGACCTCTCCGACATGGTGTCTTACGACCGGGTAGAGGTGGTGCGCGGTGCCACGGGCCTGATGTCCGGCACCGGCGACCCGGGCGCCACCGTCAACCTGATCCGCAAGAAGCCGACCCTGGAAACACAACGCAAGCTGACCTTGAAAGCGGGCTCGTGGGACAACTACCGCACCGAACTGGACGTTTCTGGCAAGTTGACGCAAAGCGGCAATGTCCGCGGGCGCTTTGTCGCCTCCAATACCGACAGCCAGAGCTACGTCGACCGCCAGTCGCTGGAACGGCAGGTGGCCTATGGGGTGCTGGAGTGGGACATCACCGACAGCACGATGCTGACAGCAGGTGCGGAATATCAGGAGATGGACAACGACGGGGCAGGCAACCACGGCTTCCCGATGTTCAATTCAGATGGCAGTCACTTCAGCCCCTCCCGCGCGTTCAATTCGGCTTCGGACTGGAGTTATCACAAGCGTCGCACCAAGACGGTATTCACTACGCTGGAGCATCAACTGGACAACGGCTGGCAATTGAAACTGAATGCCGAACACAGCCGTCGCAGCTATGACGACGCCTTCGCCACCGCTGCCAGCGGCACCGTCAAGCCCGATGGCAGTGGCATCAGCACCTGGACGGGGCGTTGGGCCGGCGAGCCCCGGCAGACCTCGTTCGACCTGTCGGCGTCGGGCCCGTTCGAGCTGTTGTCACGCGAGCACCAGGCCTACCTCGGGGCCAGTCACTACCGCGCCTACTACCGCAACAACGGTTACCCGCTGTGGACGATCCAGACCATCGACAACATTTACACTTGGGACGGTTCGCTGGCGATACCGGACGCCATCCATGCCAAGTCCTCGGAAGACGCGCTGGATGAAACCCAGGACGGCCTGGTGGCTTCGGTACGCTGGAGCCTGGCCGATGACCTGTCGCTGATTACCGGGGCGCGGCTGATCGACTGGAAACGCGACGAAACCTCTACCACCCTGTCGTCCGGCGCTACAAGCCGCACCTCGCGTAGCGAAACCGGGGTCGTCACGCCCTACCTTGGCCTGGTGTATGACCTCAACGAGCACTGGTCGGCCTATGCCAGTTACACCACCATTTTCAAGCCGCAGAGCAACAAGGATATCAACGGTACCTACCTGGACCCGCTGGAAGGCGTGAACTACGAGCTCGGTCTGAAGAGTGAGTTCTGGGACCAGCGCCTGACCACCGCTTTCAGCGTATTCGAGGTGCACCAGGACAACCTGGCGGTAGCCGACGGAAGCAACCTGGCGCCAGACGGCAACCAGGCCTACCGTGCCGAGTCGGGTACCAAGACACGTGGTTTCGAGATGGAAATGGCGGGCGAGATTTTGCCTGATTGGCAGGTCTCGGCCAGCTACACCTATGCGGTGAGCAAGGATTCGGATGGCGACCGCCTGAACACTGAAATACCGCGAGACACCTTGAAACTGTTCACCAGCTACCGCCTGGCGACCCTGCCACAGTTAAAGGTAGGGGGTGGTGTGCGCTGGCAGGGTACCGAATATTACAAGAGCGCCGGGCCCAACAACGAAACGTTCACCCAGGACCCCTACAGCGTGGTCGACCTGATGGCTCAGTATGCCTTCACGCCGCAGACCAGCGTTTCACTGAACCTCAACAACGTGTTGGACAAAACCTACTACACGGCGATTGGCGCGCGCGGCTGGTATGGCAGCCCACGCAGCGCCACGGCCACGTTGGTGTACGCGTTCTGACCCGCCAAGGCGACGCCTGATTGCCCCCTGAGTTCGCAGATCAGAACACCGACCATCCGATCCGCGAACTGAGCAGCTCAAGCGCCGCCATCCCGGCCAGGGAGTTGCCCGCAGCATTCAGCTCTGGCGACCATACGCATACGGTAAATTGCCCCGGTACGATCGCCACGATCCCGCCACCCACGCCACTCTTGCCAGGCAAACCCACCCTGAAGGCGAAATTCCCCGCCTCGTCATACAGCCCACTGGTGGCCATGATCGAGTTCACTTGTTGGGTCTGGCGCCGCGTCAGGATCTGCTCACCGCTGTGCTTGCAGAACCCGTCATTGGCCAGGAAGCAGAATGCCCGCGCCAGGTCCAGGCAGTTCATTTGCAGTGCGCAGTAACTGAAGTAACTGCGCAGCACCGTCTCGACCTCGTTATGGAAGTTGCCAAACGACTGCATCAGGTACGCCATGGCAGCGTTGCGCGCGCGAAACTGATATTCCGAATCAGCGACCCGGGTATTGATCGAGATGTGGGGGTTGCCTGAAAGCCGCCGGACAAAATCGCGCATCGACAACGTGGGGGCCGCGAAGCGCGACTGATTGA
Organism: Pseudomonas sp. 2,4-D; assembly: GCF_030418155.1. Classification (NCBI taxonomy): domain Bacteria; kingdom Pseudomonadati; phylum Pseudomonadota; class Gammaproteobacteria; order Pseudomonadales; family Pseudomonadaceae; genus Pseudomonas; species Pseudomonas sp. 2,4-D. Next base: position 309,575 of record NZ_JAUHUI010000002.1, on the reverse strand, counting down.
TATCGCAGATCACCAACGCCCCCGCATTGATGAATGGATTACGCGGCCGCCCGCGCTCGAACTCCAGCTGCACCAACGAGTTGAACGGCTGCCCCGAAGGCTCATGACCCAGCCGCTCCCAAATGGCTTCACCCGAATGGCCAATGGCCTGAACCAGGCTGAACACCTTGGAAATGCTCTGCACCGAGAACGGCACCTGCGCGTCGCCTGCGCAGTGGTAACTGCCATCGTTGCCATAGACAGCGATGCCCAACTGGTTCGCCGGCACGTCAGCCAGCGCGGGAATGTAGTCAGCGACTTTGCCCTTGCCGATCAAGGGACGTACTTCTTCGAGAATCTCGTTCAACAGCGTTTGCATGGAAGGCCCTGTATCAATCCCCAGACGACGGCGAGGGGCAATCTTCTTGACGAAGACTGAGCGGGAGAGATCACACATTCAGAAACAAATCACCATAAGCGTCATCATCACCAGGAAGCCTGACAACGGGAGCAGCGCATGAGGTCTTTTACAGGCCAACAGCTTGCTGCCGAGCGGCACAGCTTGACGCGACATTAGCGCCGCGAAGTCTGCGATAAAAAAATTGGATATCTCATTAAAGAAATCCCGCAGGCGCTGCCCTGGACCATGGGATTACAGTCCGCCTCACGCCGTCGTCCGGCGGGGTGGTTGCTGCTGGGCCATTACGCGTTCGAAGCCTTACCGGAACCCGGCGCAACTCACACCAATACAAGAACAAAGGTGACCACGCATGCTTAAGCCTCCTGTCGATGCCCCCATCGATGTCAAAGACTGGATCGATAACCGCCCCATTGCTGCCTACCAGTGGCTGATCCTGGTGCTGTGCTTCCTGATCGTGCTGTTCGATGGCTTCGATGTCGCCGTCATGGGTTTCATCGCGCCTTCGCTGATGCAGGACTGGGGCCTGTCGCGCGCCGCCTTTGGCCCGGTGATGAGTGCCGGCATGGTCGGCCTTGCCATCGGCGCGCTGACCGCCGGCCCGTACGCCGACCGGTTGGGCCGCAAGAAAGTGCTGCTGATCGCGGTCAGCGGTTTCAGCCTGCTGAGCCTGGCCTGCGCCTTCGCCCGCAACCCCTATGAGCTGGCTGTGTTACGGCTGCTGACCGGCATTGCCCTGGGTGCGGCCATGCCCAACTGCACCACCCTGCTTGCCGAGTACCTGCCCACACGCAACCGCTCGCTGATGATCACCATCATGTTCACCGGCTTCAACATGGGCTCGGGCCTGGGCGGCTTCCTGTCCGCCTGGCTGATCCCTCATCACGGCTGGAAGTCGGTACTGCTGGCCGGCGGCCTGCTGCCACTGGCCTTGCTGCCACTGCTGTGGTGGCTGCTGCCAGAGTCCGCTCGCTTCCTCGCCGCACGCCAGGCACCGGCCAGCCAGATTGCGGCAGCCTTGGCCAAGCTTGGCGGCCGCTTCGCTGCCGGCACCCGCTTTACCGTCAGTGAGCCAACCACGCAGCACAAGGCACCGGCCCGGCAGCTGTTCAGCGAGCGCTACCGGTTTGGCACCCTGGCCCTGTGGCTGACCTACTTCATGGGCCTGCTGGTGATCTACCTGACCATGGGCTGGTTGCCGACCCTGCTGCGTGATGGCGGGCTGTCCATCGAGCGCGCCGCCACCATTACCGGCCTGTTCCAGATCGGCGGCGCAGTGGGCGCAATCGTGGTCGGCTGGATCATGGACCGACGCAACCCTAACCGGGTCATCGCCATCGCCTACGCCCTCGGCGGCCTGTGCATCGTCTCACTGGGCGCCCTGAGCCTGGAGTCGAGCCTGCTGGTGGTGGGCGTGGCGGCTGCCGGGTTCTGCATGAGCGGTGCGCAGACCGGCCTGAACGCCTTCGCCCCTGGCTATTACCCGACCGAGTTCCGCGCCACAGGCGTAAGCTGGATGCTCGGTATCGGGCGCTTCGGGGCCATTTTCGGCTCCCTCATCGGTGGTGCCGTGCTCAGCCTGGGGCTGGGCCTGCCGCTGCTGTTCACCCTCCTCGGCCTGCCGGCATTCGCCGCTGCCCTGGCGATCCTGGCCAACGGCCACGCCCGGCTGCGCGCGACCCCCGCAGTAACCGCGCCGTAACCTGTAACAGAGGACTTTCGCATGGCTCGTATCATTGGTGGCCTGGCCGTCTCCCACACCCCAACCATCGGCTTCGCAGTCGACCACGACAAACAGGAAGAAGCCGCCTGGGCGCCGATCTTCGAAAGCTTCGAGCCGATCCGCACGTGGCTGCAGCAGCGCCAGCCGGACGTACTGTTCTATATCTTCAACGACCACATCACCTCGTTCTTCTTTGACCATTACAGCGCCTTCACCCTGGGCGTAGACGAGCAATATGGCGTGGCCGATGAAGGGGGCAACCCGCGGGACCTGCCGCCAGTGGGCGGCCACGCAGCGCTGTCGCGACACATCGGCCAGAGCCTGATGGCCGATGAGTTCGACATGAGCTTTTTCCGCGACAAGCCGCTGGACCACGGCTTCTTCTCGCCCATGTCGGCGCTGCTGCCCTGCGATGAAAGCTGGCCCGTACAGATCGTGCCGCTGCAGGTTGGCGTACTGCAGCTGCCGATACCCACGGCGCGGCGCTGCTATAAACTGGGCCAGGCATTGCGCCGCGCCATCGAGAGCTACCCCGAAGACCTCAAGGTGGCGATCGTCGCCACCGGCGGGGTGTCACACCAGGTGCATGGCGAGCGTTGCGGCTTCAACAACCCAGAGTGGGACGCGCAGTTCCTTGACCTGCTGGTGAACGACCCGCAGCGCCTTACCGAGATGACACTGGCCGAGTACGCCACGCTCGGCGGCATGGAAGGTGCCGAGGTGATTACCTGGCTGATCATGCGTGGCGCGTTGTCTGCCAACGTTGAGCGCAAGCACCAAAGCTACTACCTGCCGTCGATGACCGGCATCGCCACCCTGCTGCTGGAAAACCGTGACCAGGCACTGCCGGCGCCGGTCAACGAACGTCACCGCCAGCACATGCAGCATCAGCTGGCAGGGGCTGAGCAGCTTGAAGGCACCTACCCCTACACCCTGGAGCGCAGTGCCAAGGGCTACCGCCTGAACAAGTTCTTGCATCGCATGATTGAGCCGCAGTGGCGCCAGCGCTTCCTGAGCGAACCCGAAGCGCTGTACCGCGAGGCGGGCCTGAGCGAAGAGGAACGCGACCTGCTGCGCCGCCGCGACTGGCGCGGGCTGATCCACTATGGGGTGATCTTCTTTGTACTGGAGAAGCTAGGCGCCGTACTGGGTGTGTCCAACCTGGACATTTACGCCGCCATGCGCGGGCAGAGCATCGAAGACTTCATGAAGACCCGTAACCAGCAGGTTCGCTACTCGGTGGCCGGCAAAGCGCCCAACTGACCGATGCAACCCGCTTGATCGTGTGACGGCGCGTCCCGCGCCGCCACCCCCACCGCTCCCTGATTCAACCTGCCCAGCGCCGATGCGCCGCTGGCGGGCAGCGCTTTGCCCATCCCTGGAGAATAAAAATAATGAAATGCCGCACCCTGTACCCGCTCGTCCCCACATTCGCACTGGCAGCCAGCCTGCCACTGCAAGCCCTGGCCGAAGGCTTCGTCGACGATGCCAAGGCAAGCCTGACGTTGCGTAACTTCTACATGAACCGCGACTACACGGGCACGGCAAGCCAAGGCAAAGCCGAGGAATGGACGCAAAGCTTCATCCTCGACTTCAAGTCCGGCTACACCCCCGGCGTGGTCGGTTTCGGCGTTGACGTGCTGGGCCTTTACAGCATCAAACTCGATGGCGGCAAGGGCACCGCCGGCACGCAATTGCTGCCTGTTCACGACGACGGGCGCCCGGCGGACGACTTTGGCCGCACGGCGCTGGCGGGCAAGATGCGGGTGTCCAAGACGGAACTCAAAGTCGGTGAGTGGTCGCCTACCCTGCCCATCCTACGCGCCGATGACGGCCGCTCGCTGCCACAAACCTTGCAGGGCGCGCAGGTCACCTCCAACGAGCTGGCCGGCCTGAGCCTGTATGGCGGCCAGTTCCGCCAGAACAGCCCGCGCAACGACGCCAGCATGCAGGACATGAGCCTGTTCACGCGCACAGCCTTCACCTCGGACCGTTTCAACTTCGCCGGCGGCGAATACCGCTTCAACCAGGAGCGCACCCTGGTCGGCGCCTGGTATGCCCAGCTGGAAGACATCTACCAGCAGCGCTACTTCCAGGTGCAGCATCAACAGCCGCTGGGCAACTGGGTACTGGGCGCCAACCTGGGCTACTTCTGGGGCAAGGACGACGGTGGCGCCAAAGCCGGCGAACTGGACAACCGCACCGCTTCGGGCCTGTTCTCGGCGAAGCTGGGTGGCAACACGTTCTACGTCGGCTTGCAGAAGGTCATGGGCGATGATGAATGGTTCCGGGTCAACGGCGCCAGCGGCGGCACGCTGGCCAACGACGCCTTCGGTTCCAGCTACGAAAGCGCCCGCGAACGCTCCTGGCAGGTGCGCCACGACTTCAACTTCGTGGTGCTTGGCATACCCGGCCTGACCCTGATGAACCGCTATATCCACGGTGACAACGTGCACAACGCCAGCACCCAGGACGGCACCGAGTGGGGCCGCGAAAGCGAGCTGGCCTATGTGGTCCAGTCCGGGCCGTTCAAGGCCCTGAACCTCAAGTGGCGCAACTCCAGCCAGCGCCGGGACTGGGGCAGCACCAACAGTTTCGATGAGAACAGGCTGATCGTCAGCTACCCGCTGAGCCTGCTTTAAGGCACCCTCCTGAGCTCACGCCTGCTCGGTGATGACCTGGCGGATACAGGCCATCAGCGCGACTGCCGCCGGTGACTGCAGGCAGCCACTGCGCTGCATGAGGCCGATGGCGCGGGCAGTGCCGGGCAGTGCCAGCGGCAGGCGTTGCAGTTCGCCGCTGGCAATCTCGTAAGCCAACTGGTGCGCAGACACCGCCGCCAGCATGTCCGAACGCACCAGCAGGCCACGGATAACCGCCAGATCAGCGCTTTCCACCACCGGCCACGGCGCTGTCAGGCCCGCGGCGGCGAAGCAGTTGTCGAGCAGCTGACGGGCCGGCGAGCCGGCCCGCGGCAACACCCAGCGCGCCTGGTGCACGCCCTTGAGCGTCAGGTGAGTGTGCAACAGCGGGTGCCCCCGACGGGCCAGCACCACCATTTCCTCGTTGATGAGCGGCTCGCCCACCAGGTCGCTGGCATAGTCGTGAGGCCGCAACGCGCCCAAGACGAAATCCACATCCCCTACCCGCAGCTCGGTTGCCAGCAGGTCGAACGGGCTTTCGTTGGTCACCACACGAACCTGTGGGTGCTGGGCCGTGAAGCGTAAAATGGCATCCGGCAGAATGCGCGAGCGGCCCAACGGCAGCGCGCCGACATGCACCACCCCGCGCAGGGTGCCTTGCATCGCGCTCAGGTCACTGTCCAGCAGGCGCAACTCGTTCAGCGCCCGGCGGATGGGAAACAGAATGTCCCGGCTGGCCACAGTGGGCTGCAGGCCGCGCGACGTGCGCACGAACAAGGGCTGTCCGCACCCGCCTTCGAGCACTTTCAAGGCCGCACTGACCGCCGGCTGGCTAAGGCCGAAGTGCCGCGCCACGGTTTGCATGTGCCGTGTTTCACAAAGTTTCACGAACACCTGCAGGCGCCGCGCCTGAAACAGGTAGAGGGGCTCGCCCTGCGCGGTGCCCAGCAAACTCGGCACGCCGTCCAGTTCCGCCAGCACGCGCTGTGCACGCGGCAGCAGGCACTCGCCATAGTCGGTCAGGCGCATGCCATTGGCATGGCGCTCGAACAGGGGCACGGCAAAGCGCGCCTCCAGCTCGGCGATGGCGCGGGTGACCACGGACTGAGCACGGAACAGCACCTCCGTCGCCCGCGAAACGCTGCCCAGCTCGGCTACCCGAATGAACGCGCGCACTTGCATCAGGTTGGGCAGTTCGACGTCGATCATAAGGGTTCCCCGGCGCTCGGCTCGTCACTGCGGCGACTATGCCTCTACCCCGCTTGCCCGGCAATAAATAAAACGCATAGCCGCTGCAAATGAACGCATTAGTGCCCTGCACAGGCCAATGACATCCTGCGCCCACCCCCACTGCAGGAGCCAACGAACCATGAATACCCCACAAAAATCCGCCCTGGTGGTCAGCGCACATTCCGCCGACTTTGTCTGGCGTGCCGGTGGCGCCATTGCGCTGCACGCTGAGCAAGGCTATGCCATGCACGTGGTCTGCCTGTCTTTCGGTGAGCGTGGTGAGTCTGCCAAGCTGTGGCGCAAGGGTGAAATGACCGAAGCCAAGGTCAAGGACGCACGCCGTGAAGAGGCCATGGCGGCGGCCGAAATCCTCGGTGCCAGCGTGGAGTTCTTCGACATCGGCGACTACCCGATGCGCGCCGACAAGGACACCCTGTTCCGCCTGGCCGATGTGTATCGCCGGGTACAACCGGAGTTCGTACTCAGCCACTCCCTCAAAGACCCTTACAACTACGACCACCCGCTGGCCATGCACCTGGCCCAGGAAGCCCGCATTATCGCGCAGGCTGAAGGCTACAAGCCGGGCGAGAAGATCGTTGGCGCACCGCCGGTGTACGCCTTTGAGCCGCACCAGCCCGAGCAGTGCGAATGGCGCCCGGACACCTTCCTGGACATCACCCCGGTGTGGGACAAAAAGTATGCCGCCATCCAGTGCATGGCCGGCCAGGAGCACCTCTGGGAGTACTACACCCGCGTGGCCCTGCAGCGCGGCGTGCAAGCCAAACGTAACGTGGGCATCACCAGCGCACGCAACATCGTCTACGCCGAAGGCCTGCAGAGCGTGTTCCCACGCGTGACGGAGAACCTGGCATGAGCGGGCTGATCGGCAAGACCGGCATCGTCGTGCGTAATATCCCACGCGTTGAGCCACACATGATCGATGCCCTGGGCCGGCTGGGTGTCGCCACGGTGCATGAGGCCCAAGGTCGCAAGGGGCTGCTCAATACTGCCGTGCGCCCTATCCAGCAAGGTGTGGCGGTGGCCGGCAGCGCGGTAACCGTGCTGGTGGCCCCAGGCGACAACTGGATGTTCCATGTTGCCGTGGAGCAGTGCCGCCCAGGCGACGTACTGGTGGTGGCGCCCAGCTCGCCGTGCAGCGATGGCTATTTCGGCGACCTGCTGGCGACCTCGCTCCAGGCCCGCGGCGTGCGCGGCCTGGTGATCGATGCGGGCGTGCGCGACAGCCAGACACTGCGCGACATGGGCTTTGCCGTGTGGTCCCGCGCCATCAACGCCCAAGGTACGGTGAAAGAGGTGCTGGGCTCGGTGAACCTGCCGCTGCTGTGTGCCGGGCAGCTCGTCAATGCCGGTGACATCGTGGTGGCCGATGACGACGGCGTAGTGGTGGTGCGCCATGGCGAAGCCCAGGCGGTACTCGAAGCCGCCACCCAGCGCGCCGACCTGGAAGAACGCAAACGCCTGCGCCTGGCCGCCGGCGAGCTTGGCCTGGACATCTACGAGATGCGCCCGCGCCTAGCGGCGAAGGGCCTGCGTTATGTCGACCACCTCACCGACCTGGAAGGCTGAACATGGGCCAGACCCGCATACCCTGCCTGCTGATGCGCGGCGGCACCTCCAAGGGCGCCTATTTTTTGCATGACGACCTGCCCGCCCCTGGCCCGCTGCGTGACCGGGTGCTGCTGGCGGTGATGGGCTCGCCCGATGCCCGGCAGATTGACGGCATCGGCGGCGCCGACTCGCTCACCAGCAAAGTCGCCATCATCCGCGCTTCGCAGCGCCATGACGCCGACGTGGACTACCTGTTCGCTCAGGTGGTGGTGGACGAGGCGCGGGTGGACTATGGGCAAAACTGCGGCAACATTCTGGCCGGCGTAGGGCCGTTCGCCCTTGAGCGCGGCCTGGTGGCCGCCAGCGGCGCGAGCACACCGGTGCGCATCTTCATGGAAAACACCGGGCAGATCGCCGTCGCCCAGGTGCCGACCGCCGATGGCCAGGTGGAGTATGCCGGCGATACCCGTATTGATGGGGTGCCGGGCCGTGCGGCGGCGCTGGTGGTCACGTTTGCCGACGTGGCCGGCGCCAGCTGCGGAGCCCTGTTGCCCACCGGCAACAGCCGCGACTGTGTCGAGGGTGTGGAAGTCACCTGCATCGACAACGGCATGCCGGTGGTACTACTGCGTGCCGAGGACCTTGGCGTGACCGGCTACGAGCCGTGCGAAACGCTGGAGGCTGACAGCGCCCTGAAAACACGCCTGGAAGCCATCCGCCTGCAACTGGGCCCACGCATGAACCTGGGTGATGTCAGCCAGCGCAATGTGCCGAAGATGTGCCTGCTGTCGACACCGCGCAACGGCGGCACGGTCAATACGCGCTCGTTCATCCCGCACCGCTGCCATGCGTCCATCGGGGTGTTTGGTGCGGTGAGTGTTGCTACGGCCTGCTTGATTGAAGGGTCGGTTGCACAGGGCCTTGCCAGCACGTCCGGCGGTGATCGTCAGCGTTTGGCGGTGGAGCATCCGAGTGGGGAATTTACGGTGGAAATCAGCCTGGAAAATGGCGTGATCAAGGGGTGCGGGTTGGTGAGGACGGCGCGTTTGCTGTTTGACGGGGTTGTGTGCATCGGGCGAGATATTTGGGGTGGGCCACAGAAGTGACTCATCAATGGTTGCTTGGGGTTTCAAAAATGAATGGACACCGCAAGTGCACTGACCAGCAAACAGAGGCTCGCGACAGCCGTTAAATGCACGCGCATCGGCAGATACCACCCAGGCACGGCTTGCGCCAGCTTGCGATCCTGCCAAAGATGGCCGACAAAACCGAAGGTCAACACCAGACACCCCACCGGCACAGGCAGCAACGTGCCAACCCAACCGATCAGGGCCGGTATAACGCTCCACACCAGTCGCTCTTGACGCTGCTTTGCGGGCAAATCCTGCAACGTCATGGCGAACCCCCAGTGAAGGGCACCGACGAAGCTCAATATCACCGCGCCATAGCCAACCATCATCATCGAGAAAAACGCTCGATATTCAGCCCCAAAAAGGATGAGCAGCGTCAAACCAATAAACGGCAGCAGACCGCCGTAACCCAGGACAGCGAAGCGGCTTGGAGATAAAGCAGTAGCATCGGTATTCATCTGGGCGCCCCTTCGCAACGGTTCAGGACCGGATGTCAGTTGTGTCGTCCAATGAGGTTAAGGAATTCGTGCCGCGTCGAGGGGGCGTCGCGAAATGCACCTAACATCACGGATGAAATCATCACCGAGTTCTGCTTCTCTACACCGCGCATCATCATGCACATATGCTTGGCTTCGATCACGACCGCCACCCCTGCGGCATCCGTGACTTCCTGCACGGCATACGCAATTTGCCGCGTCAGGTTTTCCTGTATCTGTAAACGACGGGCGAACATGTCCACTACGCGTGCAACCTTGGAAAGCCCTAACACGCGCCCTGTTGGCAGGTACGCGACATGCGCCTTGCCAATGAATGGCAACATGTGGTGTTCGCACAATGAGTAGAGTTCAATGTCCCGCACCACAATCATTTCATCGTTTTCACTCTCGAACAAAGCACCGTTCACGACCTCGTGAAGATTCTGTGCATACCCGTTGCACAAGTACTGCATCGCTTTGGCCGCACGCTGGGGGGTGTCCAGAAGCCCTTCGCGCTGCGGGTTTTCACCAATACCGACCAGGATTTCATGATAGTGCTCGGCTAACGAATGTGACATTTGGACTCCTCACCGTTACAGCGGTGCCCGCCAGCGGGATGTGGTAGCCAGGCCAAGTGTGGCCTCAATCGACAGAACAGCCTGTAAAGCACCGAAAACAGGGGACGTAGCGGACGCCAAGCCAGTGGCGCGACCCACAGGCCCACATCGGCAGCACGCCAACTCCACAAGGTGGCGTCCAAGCCTGTAACCCAGTGCCCGCTCGCGAACCTTCCATGCAGGCACGACCTCAGTTGCTCAACCGTCAAGCCCAACGCTCCTGCATCGAAATCATCAGCACTGATGTCAACCAGGATGAGCTTTCCCCCAGTCGATTGCCTGCGCAGGAAGGCGATCTCCCGGGCGCACAGTGGGCAGGCGCCGTCAAAGTACAGGGTGAAGGGCCAATCGCAATACATGTACAACCTCTCATGCTTGTACAGGTTTTTGTATAAGTTAGCTGAAACCAGGAAATTCGCAATGGGGGGCCGGGAGGTGTTCGCCGGTGGGTTTGATCGAGCGCCGCCAAACCTCCCATGGCGGACACCTTCCACTCAAGGCCGCATGAGCGGCTCGATCCCGATCCATTTCTTAACGGGGTGATAGCAGAGCTTCAGCGGCGGAATCTGCACCTTGCGGCCCTGCACATCCAGTGCCCCCAGATGAATCGTCCACTTGGAATCTGCCTCGAACTTGTCCGTCTGAAAGATCACATAAGCCGAGCCATAGCGCTTGTTGTTGGTCATCCTGGGAATCATCCGGTGCACTTCATCGCTGTTGATGTCGTATGGCGATGGCCGGGCGGTCTTCTCATTCACCAACGGAAAGTCGTAGGTCTCGTTGATGCCCAAGTACACCTCGGGCCGCGCATTCAGGCGCGAGCCGTCTTCAAAGGTGATGTAAGCCTGACGGCTGTCGTACAGCACCGGTATCGGCGGTTCGCCACGCTTGGCATCGGTCGACGGGCGTTGGCGGTCTTTGTTGTAGGCGATCATTTGCACAAAGAATTCCTGCCGCGAGTACTTCTCGCCCGGGTACTGCACGTACAGGCTTTGCTCATAGCGCTTTTCGCCCCATAGGGCGGCGTGGTCGTAGAGGTAGGTTTCCAGGTAGAGGGTGGTCTCCCCCTGCGGGCCTGGCACTTTGAACTGGAACTCGGATTCGCAAAGGTCCGCGTAGGCGGCGCGTTCGCGTTTCCAGGGGACGCAGGCGGTCAATGAAGCGGCTGCCAGCAGCAGCATGAGAGAGAGTGTGCGTTGCAGGTTATTCATGACCGGCCCTGGTCCAGATGCGAATGGATCAGTTTCGAGGGCTGGGTCGCGCAAGTCCATGCTGCCCCATTGCCATTATCGCGATACAGACAGCACACCTTGCAACCGCTCTGGATGTGACCACCACGCCGCAACCGGATTTGCTAAGATCGCGGCCTTTCCGCTGGGTGAACTGCATGTTCACCCGAGCCATTTGCAGCCTGCTGGAAGACCCGATGAACAAACTGATCCTGCCTTTCGCCATCTTCGTTAGCGTCATCATCACAGGGAAGATCGCCGAGCATTACGGCCTGGAGGGCAGCTGGAAAGTCGGCCTGCTGTGCCTCGTTGCAGCTGCCGTCCAGATCGCGGTTACCCGCTTTCAGCGCCACCAGCGGCAGAAAGCCGAGCTTTGAAGGGCGCGGGGCCCTCTGGATGATCACGTTATGGGGACCTTTCTTTCACCCAATTTTCACAGTGGCTTGGGCAGGATGAAGCTATCCCTACGTGATAGTACTTAGCCCGCCTCGGCGGGCTTTCTTTTGCCCGCATGTTTCCTGTCGACGTTTTGGGGAACGGGAGCGGGTCGAAAAATCAGAAATAACCCCTTCCTTGTAGGCCATTTCCCAAAGATACTCCTCGCGCCTGATTTTCGTTGCACATGGAAATAGTCAGCCCTAGTCTCGGCCTGTCGCCACCCATTGGCGGCACGGTTTTGACAGACCGTGGTTCACTGAGAGCATGTGCAATGCCAGTTATGGCAGCTGTGCGTGGGGCACCTTCGTGTGCGCCGGGACTCTCAGTGCCCCCGGTCTGTCAACCCACAAACAGCTGCCACCCTTCCGTTTGACAGCGGTACTGCGGCAGCCCTGTAAGGCACTGAGAGGGTTTATGCTGAAAATAGTACCTGATCCACCCCACAACGTTCTTTCCTTGGAAGACACCCTGATTCAGGCTACGGACTACGCGTTATGCGCGGCGACCGTCGTGCATCAGGCAATGCTGCTGCAGCCCAAGTCCCCCGCGTCGATTTTGATGATGACCTCGATGCATGAACTGGAGACCTTGAGAGCTTTGCTCGAGTCCGCAATAGCCCAAGTGCAGATGCCCAGTGAGCCTCGGACTATGCATTGACGTGTCGCTGATGTACTGCCTGGGCCGGCCTCTTCGCGGATACCCTCCCCGGCACTCCCTCAGCCTTGAAGACTGCCGTGCTCCCGTAGGAGCGGGTTCACCCGCGAATAGGCCCGTACAGGCTGAAGCAATCTTGGGGAAACTGAACAATGTCCACAGAAGAAACCAAATTCACCGTCGGCAAAACCACCTTCTACCAAGGTGAAAACCAGACCCATCCCCTCTTCCGCATCGAAGCCGGCATACCTTGCCAGAGTGCCCGTGAACAGGCTTCGGAGCTGATGGGCTATGCACGGGACATGACTCTGGATGGATTGATGGAAGATAAACCTCAGTTGATCTGGGCTTCGCACTACCTTTGCGCGTTAGCCAAGGCACTGATGGATGATGCTGAACTGGGCATGATGCGCTGAATGACTCATCATCGACTGGGTGCCTTCAAGACCTATGCGACTCCCGATTTTGAAGGCGACCCAACGACCTAGCTCCTTGCCTCTTTTCTCGCTGGACGCGGCCCAAGATTCAGTTCCATCGACTGAGACATCAAAGCCGAACCCTCACGCAAAGGCTCCGGTGCGCCGACTGCATGAAATCCGCTCGCTTTGTACAAGTGCATCTCCGGGCTATCTGCAATCGTCACACCAAGACGGACACATGCCGCACCGCGATCTTCAGCCCATGTGATAGCCCTCTCAAGCAAGGCACTCCCGGCTCCGAGCCCACGTGCATCAGGCGCAACCCACATCTGGAAAATCTCGACAACGCTTGACTCAACGTCGGATGCCTTGCACCACACCAAGCCACACGCCTCATTATTCCAATGAGCGAAGAAAGCTTGAGCAGTGCTGGAGCTAGCGACGGCTGATACGCGGGCTCGCCAATTATCGTCGTCCCGGACTGATTCGCGCTCGTGAGTACTCGCGAACGCCTCATGAGAGTCACGTAGGGCCCGCAGACGTAGATCCCGATAAGATCGCCAATCAGATGCTGCTACAGGGCGAACAAAGAGCATACCACCTCCATTGTGTATTGCTTCAGCGAGAGCTATTGGCGTGTCAGAAGATACTCATATTATTGGATTGAACGCTGTAGCTAGGCTATATACCCGGTACGCTTAGATGCCTATGCCTACTGAGGTTCGATGACCCATCGTCCGCGTAATATGCCTTTCAGCTCATCGACACTGAGGGTCATGTCGCGCTTGCGGTGGACTACCGCATGACAGTTGGCACATAACGGCACGAGGTCTGTCTCAGGATTCACAGCCTGTTCTCCACCAAATTTCGAAATAGGTACTACGTGATGAACGTGAATGAAGCCCTTTGCATGTTCGCCGTAAGCCTGCTCGAAATCAAAACCGCATGCTTTGCAGTCAAGCCCGTGAATAGCGATGGCCTTCATCCTAAGATCTTTCCGGCGTTCGTATCGGGTTCCAAAGTAGCTTGTCTTGCTGCCTTCATTAGCCGATTCAAATGTAATCGGATCGTCTTCTGACTGCGGTAGAGCAGTATCCAACCGCGGATCTAAAGGCTTCGCGTGGCTTAAGATAGCGTCGTAATCAGACTGAGAAATGAGCCGAACCCCGTCACGCCAGTAGTTACTCGCGCGGTTGCCGGGGATAGTCTCCCTGTACGCGCCGTCGATTTTGGCGGGAACAGCGCTTTCAAATGGAATGAAATTTTCAATCAAAGCAAAAAGATCACCCTTATTACTACTGCTATCTGCGTAGACCTTGCCTATACGTGCCTTGCCAAAATAGTGCGGATTGGCACTCAGACGGACCGAGGCAAAGGCTTTATCTTTGATACGCCCTTTGTAGTAAACAACCTCGGTTCCCTGAGCGAGCAAGGTTTGGTAACGCTTGGGGAAGTGATAGACAGCGCCTGTCTGGTCTTCCCACTGTGATGTATCGTTTTCAACGATGACGACGGGCATTCCATTTTCCTCACGAATGACGGCAGAAGCCTATCAAAAAAGAGGAATTTTCCTACAGCGCAGTGGAAAAAGGACAACATTTCGGCGTGATCATAGTCGCCCTAACCGCTCAAGCGAACTCTCTGCAGGGGTGGTTTTGCGTAGCTCAACGGTTTTCAAGACAGTGGTACAAGCGCCCAATCCATGCAGTTTCAGTGACATAATTGATTCAAAAAAATACGAAACGGCACGGCTACAGACCATTTCGCTCAAACCTGTCCCCAGGGGAAATTGCGTTTCTGATTGGGTTTATGTATTCCATTTCTTTCTTGCGCGCTTCGAGCCTGAAGAGGCATGACACCGGGCGAGTACCGACGGCAGCACAGCCACTAAACTTGAGGGCTGATGCCAGCTTTGGCGTCAGAAGCGCTCATCACCGATAGCCGGCAAGATCAGCTCCCGTACGAACGAAGCCCCGGACAAGCGCAACAGCGCGTCGACCATAGTGACCACATCATGCACCGGTACCTGGCGTCGCTCGCCACGTGCTGCGGCTTGCGCCAATGGTGTGTTCAGGGAGTCGTCGGTATTCAGATTACCCAGGTGAAGCACGGTCACCGCCAGGTTGTCATCCCTGAAACCTTCGCGCAGCGCATCAGCCATGCCGTTGAGGGCGAACTTTGAGGCGCCGAACGCTACCTCCGGGCGTCCACTCTGGCGAAGAGCTGAGGTCGAACCGGTGAGGATCAACTGCGGCCGGGGCGCACCAAGCAACTTGGGCACCAGGCGCTTGAGCAAAAGCAGCGTGGCCGTAATATTCACCTCGACCAGCCTGGTGATCGATTCGTCGCTGTCGTCAAGGAATGCATAGTGCTCGCTGAAGGCGTGTTCTTCCCAGATGCCAACGTTGTAGATCAGGACATCCAGATCGGTAGGTGTCCGATCCGCGACCTGTGCTACAGCCGCCGCTGGCTTGGCAAGGTCGGCATCGACCCAGTGCAGATCGATGCCCGGGGCAAGGGCCAAGTCTGACGGCTGTTTGCGTGATACGCCGATCAACGTGTCACCTGGCTTGCCGAGCCCTTCGAGCAAAGCCCGGCCCAACCCCCTGCCGGCGCCTACGATCATCATCTTCATCTGTTGCTCCTTTTAGCTGGAATTCTCCAAGCTTCCTGGGCCGCTCAAATCCACCGGACATTCAGTACGACGAAGTGCAGCAGGATCCAGACCATCAACAGCAGATGGGTCAGTTGCAACCCTTCCTGGCGTATCCAGTAGCCAAACCATATCCCGCCAAGCAGCATCGCGAACAAGAACCCGAGCGTTGCACTCAAGGCCAGGTTCAACCAGGGCCGCGCCACCTCCAGGCCGGCGCCAAGCAGCAGTTCATAGCACCCGACCCAGGCCGCGAGAGCGGCGGCTGCCTGTGTCAGCACTATGATGGACAAGGCCAAGCGATGGATGGCGTGAGAGGTCATCGCTCGCACCAACAGAGGAAGGGTGATTCCGGGAGGTTGGGCCAGCGGCGCCATCGACATGGTCTCCCCGATCGCCCCGGCTGAGCTCGCAAAGGCATGCAGGTTGTTGATCAGGCTGATACTCAGCCACAGGCTCAAGCCAATGCAGCAGGTGATCTGGAAAATAAGCAGTGAAGTCGGAGTGTCCATTCCGGGTCCTTTGTGAGTTCGTTTCCGAAAGCAGCGAGATCGTCCGGACGCCACTCTAAAACCTTGACTTAACTCGAGGTCAATACCGGTTTTCCAATAAGGCTGCCTGGGGCGACAACCTCAACCGTTCGTTCAAGCCGTCTGTAGGTCTGAGAAGTTTTTCGAGGTCTTGGGCGACCGACCGAGCCGCGCCGATCAACGCCACAGGTATTACCCACTGGAGGATCCGGGATAGAGCCAACCGGTTTGCTATGCTCTCTATTCCGGCTGGCTTGGCCTGAAGGCGCCGAGCGTGTGCGGCATTGGTCAAGATGCTTGAGAGTTTTCTATCCGCGTTTGTGGAAAAAATCGAACCAAGGAGTGGAGTAACAGACATGCCAGCTTGTCCCCTACCCTCTGATGAAGCACTTCGTCAGCGCACACTTGATGACATGGACTTGGTCGATACGCCGGCCGAGCATTATCTTGATACCTTGGTACGACTCACCCAAGAACTAGCCCAGGTGGAGACCGTTCTGATCAGCCTAATCGATCAGGATCGGCAGTGGTTCAAGGCTCGAATCGGCATCGAGGTAAGCGAGACGAAGCGCAATGTGTCCTTTTGCGGCTACGCGATTCTCGGTGAAGATACCTTGATGGTTTCCGACGCCAGGTGCGATTCACGCTTCGAGGACAATCCCCTCGTGCTGAACCCACCCTATATCCGGTTCTATGCGGGCCACCCGTTACGTGCCTCAAATGGTAAAGCCATCGGCACCCTGTGCATGTTCGATCCTCGGCCGCGGAAGCTCAGCGAGGCGCAACAGACTAATTTTCGGGACTTAGCCACGCTCACCGAGGGTTATTTGCAACTGCGGAGCCTAGCGCAGGTCAATCGCGCTCTGCGTGTTGAAATGGATCGCGGGCAGCGCAGGGCTTTGCTTGATCCTTTGACACAACTATGGAACCGCGGGGCGTTGGCAGCATTTCAGAACCGAGAGCTTCGTTTGGCTGAGGAGCGAGGTTTACAGCTAGGTGCCGTATACGCAGACCTCGACCGTTTCAAATCCGTCAATGACGAGCATGGCCACGATGCTGGCGATAAAGTGCTCTGCGAGTGTGCCCGCCGACTGCGGGCTACGCTGCGGCCAGATGACCTGCTGGTACGCCAGGGAGGAGAGGAATTCGTAGCCTTGCTACGGGTTAAAGATAGCCAAGAATTGGCGCAGATTGCGGAGCGCTTGCGTCAGTCAATCGGCACCGCGCCTTTTTTGTTGCCCGGCGGCCCTCGGAAGATGACCATGAGCATTGGGTGCGCCCTGCTCACCCAGGGTGAGCAGATTGATGATGCAATAAAGCGCGCTGACGGCGGTCTCTATGCGGCCAAACATGGGGGGCGTGACCAGGTTGTCTATGTGCCAGCGTTATCCTGAGGAAGTTGAGACCCGGTAACATGGGGCAAGGCTCTCCCTATACGAGATGCGCTAGCGTATTGGCCACCCCGGTCTCCAAGTGGGTTCTCCTTCGCAAGCGTATCGAGCCAAGGCCGCCCTGGAGGCGCTGATTCGCGCCGCCGGGGCAGTTCGGAACTCATCCCTGAGTTTCTTTGCTGCGGTACTCGGTGGTGGTCATGCCGGCGTAGCCCCAGTTATCGGTGTCGACCTCCTCGATCACGATATGGGTGAGCTCAGGTTTCTTTCCTAGCACTCGCTGCAAGGTCTCGGTGATTTCCTTGATGACCTGGGCTTTCTGATCACGGGTGACGCCGTCGCGAGTGATGCGGACGCTGACGAAGGGCATGGTATTACTCCTATGACGTGGGGAAGTCAGGGCAAGGAGGCGGGATGCCTCCCCGTTACGTTCAGCCTATTACCATTTGCCGACACTCATACCGCCGTCGACCGGCAACACCACGCCCGTGGTGAACCCGGCGTTGGCCAGGTAAAGCACGGCGTCGGCAATGTCGCTGACGCGGCCGATGTGTCCGGCCGGTTGCAGGCCGTTGAGGAAGTCGAAGCTGGCCGGATCGTGCATCGGCGTCTCGATGATGCCGGGAGCCACCGCGTTAACCTGGATGTTGTGCGACGACAGCTCCAGCGCCAGGGCGCGGGTGACCTGGTTGAGGCCCCCCTTGATCAGCACTGGCAGGGCGGCGGGCACGGCGATGTTGGGTTGCAGCGCCACGGCAGCGGTGATGTTGATGATGTGACCCTGGCGCCGCTCGATCATGTGCGCGGCGGCGGCCTGGGAGGCGTAGACCACGCCCTTGAGGTTGGTCTCCAGCATGCCTTGGATGTCTTCCGGGCTATATTCGATGAAGGGTTTGGGCAGGAAGAAGCCAGCGTTGTTGACCAACACGTCGACCTGGCCGAAGGCGTCGATGCTGGCCTGAATCAGACGGCGGGCGGTCTCAGGCTTGGCGATGTCACCGGCCACGCCGATGAAGGCGGGGCTGTCCAGTTGTGCCTTGGCCTCGGCGAGGCGTCCGGCGGAGCGGGCATTGCCGACCACATTGAAGCCACTGGCGAGGAAAGCCTTGGCCAGGCCGAAGCCGATGCCGCTGGAGGCGCCGGTGATCACTACCGTTTTGCTGTTGCTCATGTCGTTTCTCCCAATCAGGTGGCGCCGAAGAGCGCCGTTGGGAGGACTATATTTTTGCTTTAGATAAGGATAAATATGGCAGCGAGAACTTCAGTTGATACATGGTGTAATCAATGCAGCGGCATTTCGACGACGTCCTACTCGGCAGCATCGAGCTGTTCTGCCTGGCGGCGGAGCTGGGCAGCTTCACCGCGGCCGGTCTCGCGGCGGGCGTGACGCCGGCAGCGGTCAGTCGCTCGATCAGCCGCCTGGAAGAGCGCTTGGGCTCCAGACTGTTCGTCCGTACCACCCGCAGCATCCGCCTGACCGAGGGCGGGCGAGGCTACTACGAACAGTGTCGTCAGGCGCTGACCCAGCTGGTGGAGGCCGAACGGGTGGTGACCGGTCAGCAGCAGGAGCCTTCGGGCACACTGCGCATCAGCCTGCCCACGACCTACGGGCACCACCGCATCCTGCCGCTGCTGCCCGAGTTTCGACGGCGCTACCCGAAGGTGCAGGTCGACATCCACCTGGGCAACCGCAACATCGACTTTGTCGGCGAGGGCTACGATGTGGCCATCCGCGTGCGTGCACAGCCGGATTCGACCCTGATCGCCCGGCCGCTGGAAGACGCCCGGCTGGTGGTGGTGGCCACTCCAGATTACTTGGAACACGCGGGCGAACCGCAGAGCCTTGAAGAACTGGCGCAGCATGACTGCATCCAGTTCGAACTGCCCAGCAGCGGTCGGCGCATCGCCTGGCTGTTCGACGAGGAGGGCCGCGAACGGGAAGTCCTCACCGAGGGCGGCTACGTCTGCTCGGACGACGTGCTCGGTGGCGTGACCTTGGCCAAGCACGGCACGGGACTGTTCCAGACCTACCGCTTCATCGTCGAGCGCGAGCTTGCCGAGGGCTCGCTGGTCGAGGTGCTGCGGCCCTTCGCGGGCCGCTCGCGGCCGTTCACCCTGCTGTATCCCCAAGGCCGACACATGCCGTTGCGCCTGCGAGCCTTCGTCGACTTCATCATGGACAAGCGGCGCCAGTGGGCCGCTGGCAGCTGAGGGGACGTATCACTCTGTATCAGTGCCATGGTGGATGTGGCGCCGATGGGCCAGCCTGTAGTTGGCCTTGGACCGATGTCCGGTTTAGCACCTGTCGGCCCAGCACCGGGCCGAGCCGGTGGCATGGATGGACTCACGCTCACCTCAGGCGCACGTCACGATCTCGAACGAGGTTAAGCAGCACAACCTCAAATTCGGTGGAGCGCCTGCCTCGGCGGTCAACGACTACAGCATTCCGCTCTACACCCACGCCGATCTTGGCGAGGTTGACGGCATGAGAATTCACGGTGGTGTTACCGTGAGCAGTCACGCAAAAGTCACGCACATGAAAAAGGCCACTCCTTTCGGAAATGGCCTAAGTCATTGAAATATATGGTCGGGACGGAGTGATTCGAACACTCGGCCCCTTGCACCCCATGCAGCGCATCTAAGCCTTGTAAACCTATGATTTTATTGAATATATAGCTTACTATAAGTCACCAAAATTAAGGATTTTCGAGCTTTTTGCAAACGAAAACACGCGGCCTGCAGCCAGGGTTTTGCGCAACCCGATCCTCTCGCGCTGACTGTTCGAGGCTTGATTTCGCAGATCGATGGTCCACGCCAGGTGAATGCTGCCGGCAGATTGTCGCGTCTGCAATCAACCAAAAGCGGACGTAAGCGAAGACGGTCCACCCTGCGCTTTTCTCACGGGTAATTGCGAAGTGGTGCAGGCACCGGCACTGAGCGATGCGCTGCATCCGGCCATCAGCAATTTGTTCATCCAGACCAAGCTGATTCAACCGCTGCAGGCCATCCTCTGCACACGGTGCCCCCGCTCACTGCAGAACGCAGTGCCATGGATGTGTCATGTCCTGTAGCGCACTGATCGATACCTACAATGTAGAACCCTATGTCGTAGCCGCCGACGTCTACGCCATAGTCCCCCACGCAGGGCGGGAAGGCTGGAGCTGGTACACGCGTCCGACGGGCAGGACGTACCGCCTGATCACCGAAAGCCTGCTGCTCCTGCAACGCAGCGGTGACACCTCGCTGCTACCGGCAGGTTGGCCGGATTGTGTACTGCACTACCGTTTTGGTAATACCCACTACCGCATTGAAGTGCGCAACAGCGCCAGCCCCGAACCGACCCTCAGCCCGGATGGCCAGTTGCTTGTCCATGCCACGCTGCAAGTGAAGGATGATGGAAAGCTACATCAGGTAATCGCCCAGTGCCAACGCTGCCTCTTGCCTACGAACTGAACCGTCCAACAGCGGTTGCACACCGCTGTTTGAACTGATCGCCAACATGTTGGGCGTACGTCGTGAAGGGGTAACTGAGGCGGCGGGCAAACTGCAGCGTCTCGGTGTGATCGAATACAGCCGGGGCAACATCAAGGTACTCGACAGAGTCCGCTTGGAGCAGCTCAGCTGCGAATGCTACGCCGTGGTGAAGAAAGAGACTGAACGGCTGCTGCCATACCTGTCGCTCCCGTACCCTGCCGTTTGACTGTACAAAGGTCACATCGCGCTTCAGACCATCAGGTGCCAAAGCCTATCGTTAGATCAGCTGATCGATCAGTACCGCGTTGCTATAGATGAGGCTACCGTCGTTGGCCCGGTGACCGATCAGATGGAAGTGGCCACGCAGGGTCGAATCCAGGTAGACGCGCATTCGACAGTCGGACAGCGGGCCATAACCTGGTGGTAGACGCAGTTCCAGGGTGGACAGATTGACGTCTACCATAACGTCTGGTTCATGGGTTCGTTGCAGGCGTTCCTGCGCTTGTTCCAGCAACAGGTGGTCGTTGCCATTGAGGCAGAAGTGGATATCTTCCAGCGCGATGTTTTTCGATTCGTTGCCGGTCTTGCACCAGCCTTCTACGGTAAAGGTACTCATGCTGACTCCATTGAATGTTCAGCGGACCGGTTGCCCGGTACGCGTGCTAGGTCGTTGGCAAACAAATGAATGTAACTCCAAGTGCTCGCCTCTAGGCGCACCTCGTCTATGAGTTTTGTAATGGCAACTTCGCTCTGCCATTGCTCAGGTCCGATGGCGGTGACGAAGGTTTCGACGGCCCCCGTACCCGGTTTCCGGAAAAGCAGGCTCAACGACCCGTCCCTGCTCTTGTAAGGAGTACAGGTAAGCGGCGCGAACGCGGATATCAGCCGTCGTTTCGCATCTTGGAATGTCACCATTGCCTTTGACTCCTGTGTACGGCCGAAAGTGGGACACGCCCGCTTGGCCTCTACGGAGGGACGCGTTAGCCCTCTTGACCCCTCTCCATTGAGAGACAGCGGGGGAGTCAATATTTGCAGCATCAGCATCGTTGGTCGGTACGCTATCGAACATTTACCACCGGTTTCGGCAGGAGTTCACCCGTCGTCCTGGCACCGCGTTGCCTACCAACTGCAGCCCTTTTCGACCGGACCGGCGCTCCGGCAAGGCCACTCCCACAGGTACAGAGTAGTGCTTGAGCATGGCGCCGTGCCTGGGTGCGGCCTTTTACTATGAACATGCTTCATCCTACAGCCGCTGGTGGACCTGGTCTGTGCGCCTACGCACCGACGCGGCTACGCTTATCGTCCATCATTTTGCTATTAGAGCCCCTAAACAGTACCAGGAGATCATCATGCGCAAGCGTACCGAAGTCGCCCTTGAGGAGCCGTCGGCGGGGGCACGTACTCCTCTCGCGCAGCGATATGAATCGGCTGCTGAGCGTTATTCCTTCCGTGATGACAAAAAGGCAGCCGGCGGCAAACCGGCTGAAACACCGTCCGCGGGAGAATTGCCGTACTCACCACATCATGATCGAAACGCCGCGATGGGCATCGGCTCGCTCACCCAGGCATGTCCTGCAAGCGCAGGTCACTCATGACGACCAGCAGGGGCTTATGGCAGGAGTCAGCATCGAGGGAACCAAGATATCAAGAATCTAGCGCTGAGTAGTGTGGCGCTTCGTCATGACTTGCCACCAAGGCCATGGTTATCAGGAGCGGGGATTGCGGGCTGAGCCGACGTGTAAAGCAAAGTAGGCCAGTATAGCGCAGCCATGCCTGGCTGCGCTCTTGTTCAGGGGCTAGATGTACGGCTGGCCACTGAAGCCTCTTGGGAGGCGCTGCAGGCCGGGCATTTTAGCAAGTCTTTCCTGCCAGGATGCACGCCAGCCTTGTTTCACATGGACTTTCAGCAACTTCCGGGAGGCTCTGCGCGCCGCGTTTCGCATTTCCTTGCGGGCGCTCTGGAAAACCTCGGTGTTTCTGCAGCTTCGGCACTTCACGCGGCCGGGCTCGCCAGTGGAAAAGAGGTTGCTGCCATGGCGGCCGCAGGCCAAGCGGCCGTCAACTTTGAAGTGAGTGATCATGGATAGGTTTCCTCTTCGCTCGGATGTGGCACTGCTGTGCATCGTCAAGCTCCCGATAGAGTGTTTGACGTCCGCCGCCCCGTAGCGATCATGGGACACGGGTCGGAACTTTTCGTTACCTCAGGAGATCCAGCCTCGCCAACTACTGGCCTGTTCCTGCCATACAGCCATGGCTAGCCTCCCTTCTTGATATCCTCCTTGATGTCGCCAGCACTTTCCTGGAACTCTCCGATCGCCTTTTGCACCTTGCCTTTGTTCTCCAGTGACCTGTTTCCGAGCACCTTTCCAGTGCTTTCCTTGATTTGGCCGGAAACCTGTTTGACTTTGCCTTTCACTTGATCTTTGTTCATGGGGCACGCTCCAACGGCAGCGCGAGGGAAAGGCCGCTGGATGGTGGAGCCGGTACACACCGTACTCGTAGCGGCCAGAGTAGGTACTTTGTCAGCAATGGGGGCGGCCGTCAGTGCGTTAGCGCACCCTGACAGCTTGATGTCGACACTATATTGGCCAAGGGCTGTGCCCGGATGGTGCTCATCTCATCCAGCGTCGGCACGCAGAGGGATCCAAAGCCTCGCCGTTCCTCTCTGGGACAGCTTCAATTCTACATATAAGGGGTCCGCTTCTGGCCGGTACCTGCCTACCGCGAGTGGCCGCTATCGACCCAATCGGCCAATCGACGCAAAGCGCAGATTGAGGCAGCAATTCTAAAACAAGTACCGGAAAGATGGTTGGTGGTGGTAAACAATGCATGTAGGAGCAAAGCAAACCAATGCAACCCAGACCAGGATCGGGTCAGCCAATACCTGGCTGACATACCCCTGCAGGGCGGTGATGGCGAAAATTCTCAACCCGCTGCAACGGCGCCCTCACTGCGGACCTTCTGCCGTTCTCGTTCAATTCCCGACAGCATGCCGATGCCCCAGTGCCACTGGGCCATGAGCCAAGCTCACCAAGTGGAATATCATACTGGCACTGGGGCGATTCCATACCTGCGCGAGGAGCCCAGCTCGAGCGCAATCAGCGCTGGCATGTCGAGTATTTCCACCTGTCGGCCGTGCAAGGTGACGATGTGCAGCGCGCGCAAGCGAGCGACCGATCGGCATATAGTTTCCAGGCGCAGCCCAAGGTGGGACGCCATATCGTCACGCGACATGCGTAGAGTAAACCTATGGGAGGAGTAGCCACGGCTGACGAAGCGCACGGACAACCCCAGCAGAAAACTGGCCAGCCGCTGCTCGGCTGAAAAGTTGCATAGCATCAGGACGCGCTCATGTTCGCGGATGATTTCCCGGCTCATCAGGCGATTCAAGCTCTGTTGCAGAATAGGAAAAACGCGTGCCAAGGTCTGCAGCGAGTGGTATGGAATAGGGCAGACAAAGCTGTCTTCCAAGGCGATTGCGTCGCAGACATGGTGTTCTGTGGCGATGGCATCAAGCCCCAGTACATCACCCGGCATCCAGAAATTGATGACCACGCCCTTGCCCTCGTCATTATTGAGGTTGGTCTTGAAACTTCCGGAATGTAAGGCATAGAGGGACGTTAACGGCACGTTGGCGTTGAACAATGCTGCGCCTTTCCTGATGCGAATACGCGGTGAGATTAGCCCACTCAGGCAACTACCATGGTGCGGCAAACCTATTGGTAAGCAAAAGCCGTTGATCCGGCATTCATTGCACAGGAAGGTAAATGGGTTTGAATGAAGTAGCGACAGCCCGCACATGTTTGCAGGCTGAATTAGCCGCTGGACGTCGGTGAGGCCCGACATATCAAGCCTCCTTCGCTGGTGGGTGTTTATTGCCCGCCACCCGACCGTGCTCTGCGCTATAGCCCGTGATCACGTCCAGCGAGTGAGGTGCGTTGAGCCGCGAATTCAAACGCTCGGCAAACCGATCAGCTTCACAGGACGTGTAGAAGCTGACCCGCCACTGGTCCATGTGGACCCGCCAGCGATTCTGTTCGATGTTGCTCACTACGTAGACGTTCATCGGAGTCTTCCGAGCATGCATGAGCAAGGTGCCGCTTTTGAGTTAGCAGCGTGATGGCGTCCCAGCCCGCAATTGCGGCGAAGCTCAGGGCGTGATCGCCACTTTCATCACGCCGTCGCGCTGATTTGCAAACAAATCATAGGCAGTCTCAATGTCATCAAGGCGGAATCGGTGGGTGACCAGGGTTGAGACGTCAATTCGACCGCTGGCGACGACTTCCATCAGCCGGCGCATCCGTTCTTTTCCGCCCGGGCAAAGCGTACTCACGATGCGGTAGTCGCCCAGCCCGGCAGCGAAGGCGTCCAGCGGGATGCGCAGATCGGCGCTGTAAACGCCCAGGCTGGACAATGTTCCACCTGGACGCAGGACGCGCAGCGCCCATTCGAAGGTGGCTTGGGTGCCGAGCGCTTCGATGGCCACGTCCACGCCGCGGCCTTCGGTCAGTGCCATGATCTGCTTTACCACGTCGCCTTGCTTGAAGTCGACTACGTACGAAGCCCCCATTTTGCGTGCCACGCTGATGCGGGCAGCAACGGTGTCGACCCCAATAATGGCGGTGGCCCCAAGCATCCTGGCGCCGGCGACGGCGCAAAGTCCGATTGGGCCCAGGGCGAATACGGCGACCGTGTCACCGATTGCTACGCCACCACGTTCCGCGCCGGAAAAGCCCGTGGACATGATATCTGGACACATCAGCACCTGCTCGTCGCTGAGCTTGTCAGGGATGTGGGAGAGGTTGGCCATGGCGTCTGGCACCCGAACGTATTCAGCTTGGCAACCATCGATGATATTGCCGAGCTTCCAGCCCCCGACAGCCTTGAAACCATGGACTGTACCGGTGCCGTCCTGTGAGCCACAGCCGCACAGGCAAGCATTGCTGTGGCCGCTGGGCGTGATGGCACCGGCAATGACACGCTGCCCTTCCTCAAAACCCATGACTTGCGAGCCCAGCTTCTCGATAACCCCTACGGGCTCGTGACCGACGGTAAGCCCCTTCGCAACGGGGTATTCGCCACGCAGGATGTGCACATCGGTGCCACAAATTGTGGTAGTGGTGATCTTCACTAGAGCATCCAGTGGACCTATCTCAGGTATAGGTTTGTCGTCGAGCACGATGCGGTTATTCTCGACGAAGATAGCCGCCTTCATGAGTGACATGGCACGCCTCCGGAGATTTCAGAATTATTTTTTCCAGTTACAGAGTGCGCCCAAAAAGCTAATAAGTATTGGCCTGCGGCAGTTACACCGCCAGCCGGTACGCCCGTTGGTCAGTGCGCACTGGAATCTAATAAACATCAAATCTGGAAGGCGCCGCTGGCAAATAATTGGTCTACTCGCAGACATTGCCAATGTTGCGCCATGTGTAGTTCACAAAGGTATGTCGCTGCACAACGTTATTTTTTGGCTATCTCAAGGGCTTGGCCACGGTCGGCCTAGACAAGGATCAGGCTTCGGCAGTGATGCGTGAAGGATATGTGCAACAATAGCGTCAATGGCTGGGAACTCAAGCGCGGCACCGCAGTGTCATGTTCAGCATCAGGTCGATACTTAAAATCGGCAACTGTGAAGCTGCCCGAGGAGGCAATCTGAAGAACAATAGAGCGATGAAAGTCTGCTATATCGGGTCGAAAGCGGTCAGTGCTGAACCGCATCTATCGACAAAAAGGAATTATTTGCAAACGGAATGTTCGACCCTATCAAGCCTGATCAGACTGGATCTGTAGGTTCACCGTCCAATAATGCAGCAGTAGTGTGAGATTCGAACCTCAGGCCGCGCCACAAGCGGCCTGTCCATCGCCCCTGTCTAATACAGCTCTGCCAGTTTCAACGATTTTGGCCCAGTAAAACCGAGAAGCTTTCGAGCAGTTTTAGACAGTTTCAGCCTCCCACCTAGGCGTTCTGCCAACCACGATCCGTCCTCCATCGTCACTTACCCCCTGCTCTCACAGTCCGCTTTCGACCCATCGCTGCCAACTCGAATGAGCAACACCCGAGCTTTTTGTTTGTCGGCCAGGCGGGCTGCAACCACGCACCCCGTCGTGCCGACACCACAGACTATGAAATCGAAGTTCCGATCACACAGATGATCCATGCGTCGATGCCGTATCGATGCAGAGTGAAACTCAAGAACGCTCAGGCGTGTCGTGAGCAGCGATCACTGCTCGCCAACACTGCTTACCGCCTTGAGAATCACCTTGGCCACTTCGCCAGGCTGTGACTGCTGCGGCACATGGCTGGCGCGCAGTTCGGTCAGGGTGGCGCCGATACGCTTGGCACTGGAGCGCTGGATGTCGGGGTGGATCATGCGATCGTCAGTGGCGAGCAGGTACCAGGACGGCTTGGTCTTCCAGGCAGCGACCGTGGTCCGATCATCGAAGGCCGATGCCTTGATCGGGCCTTGGGTAGCGGTCATCACTGCGGTTTGTGCCGCCGGGAGATCCTGGGCGAAGTCCTTGGCCATGCCTTCTGCTGTCAGGTATAGGAAACCGTTGCCGTCTGCCTTGATCTGGCTGATGCCAGGCGGGGTAGGCGCGCCCTTGCCCTGTTCGCCACTGAACTGGCCTGCATCAGGTGCGAAGGCGGCGACGTACACCAGGGCGCTGACTTTCTCATGGGCGCCGGCTTCGCTGATCACGGTGCCGCCCCAGGAGTGGCCGACCAGCACCACGTTGCCTGACTGGTTGTTGAGCACGCGCTGCGTGGCGGCAACGTCGTCGGCCAGCGAGGTCAGCGGGTTTTGCACCACCGTCACCGCCACCCCTTCAGCCTGCAAATACGGCACTACCTTGGCCCAGTCAGAGCCGTCGGCGAAGGCTCCGTGTACGATGACCACCGAAGGCGTTGCCTCGGCAGCCTGGCTGACACTCACCATAAGGGTGCTGGTCAGGGCGAAGGCGGCGGTGACGAGTTGCGACTTGAATGCTTTCATGGGCTGAACTCCTGTGTTGGGAGTTCAAATTCTGCGGACCCACATGCTTGGCGGGTATCGGTCATTTATCCGACCCTGAGGCTTTTTTCATGGATAGCGCGCTACGATTCGACATCTCATTGAGCGGCGCACTGGGGGCTATCTCCCAGGTCGGCGACCTCAGCATGGGCCAGCCCCTTGGCCACTCCCAACGTGTTGCCCGCCTGGCGCAGCTGCTAGCCCGCGCCATGCACGGCGAAGGCGAGCATCTGATGACAGCGCAGCAGGTCGCCTTGCTGCGCTGGTCCGGCTGCACCGCCAACGCCGATGGCTTCGCCCATCTGCTGGGCAATGATGTCGATGGCCGCCGCGCGATGCTCGACCAGACCCTGGGCGCCGAACAGATGAACGCCGTGCATCAAGCGGCACCGCTCGCCGTGGTGCACTGCGAGGTGTCTGGCCAGATCGCGAAAACGCTCGAACTTGGCGCAGCGGTCGAAGCCGGCTTGTGCCGGATATTCGAAACCTTTGACGGAACCGGCAGGCCGTTTGGTGTGAGCCATGTGCACATTCCGGACGCGGCCTACCAAGTGGTACTGGCCGGAGACCTGGACATCCTCAGCCGCGCCCATGGCCTGGACACGGCGCTGAGCTGGATCAACGAACAGGCCGACCGCCGCTACCCCGCCGCCCTCGCCGCCTTGCTGGTGCGCAATGCCAAGGTATGGTTAGCGGAACTGGAAACAACGCCCGGTGGGCTGGACGACACCCGGCTCGAACGTCCCGTGTCACTGACGCTGGTGGGTGATGTGATCGATCTGAAGTTGCCCTGGCTGGCAGGTTACTCCCGGCAGGTGGCGCAGATTGCCGTCGAGGCCGCCCGCTTGTGGGGACTGCCAGAGCCCGACCAGACGGAGATTGGCAAAGCCGCGCTGATCCATGGCCTGGGGCGGGCAGCCGTCTCCAATCAATTGTGGAACACCGCGGGGCCGCTACCCTACGGCGCCACAGAACGTATCCACCTCGTCCCTTACTGGACGCACAAGGCATCACGGCAGATCACTGAGCTGACCATCCCTGGCGAAATTGCCGCCCATGCCTACGAACGGCTCGACGGCAGCGGCTACTTTCGCGGTGCATCGGCCGATGCCCAGTGCGCCGCCTATCGCTTGCTCGCCAGCGCTGTCGCCTGGGTAGCGTTAAGAAGCGCCAGGCCCTGGCGACCCGCGCATAGCGAATCGGAGGCGGCGCGGCTGCTCAAACAGGACGCCAGCCGCGGCCTGTTTGACGCTGAAATCTGCACAGCGGTAATCGCTGCCGCACGTGGCGAACGCCGACTGCCTCAGCCGAAAAGCACGCTGCTCACCACCCGCGAGTGCTCCATCCTCATGGAGATCAGCCGTGGCGCCAGCAACAAGGAAGTAGCGCGGCGACTGGAGATCAGCCCGAGTACCGTACGCACCCACATGGAAAGCATTTTCCGCAAGCTGGGTTGCTCCACCCGCGCGGCCGCCACCTTGAAGGGGCTGACCCTGGGCTTGATCGCCTGAAAGCAGGCGCTTGGGGGCAGTCGGTGAATTATCATTGCTGGTCTTTGCTCGGCAGATTGTCGCGGGCCATGGCAGTGAATGCCTTGAGCGCAGCGGAGGGGTTGCGCCGGTTCGGGTAGTACAGGCACAGGTTGTCTCTGGGCGGCGTCCACTCTTCCAGCACCCGCTCGAACTGTCCGGCGTCCAGTTCAGCCTGAACGTCCTGCTGCATAAAAAAGCCCAGCCCCACGCCTGCCTGCACCACCGCCTTGGCGACACTAGGCTCGTCCAGGGTGAGCTGGCCAGTCACATCAAGCCGGGTCACCTCCCCCGCGCGTTCAAAATGCCAGGGGTAGATCGCCCCATTGGGTAGGCGGATGCGCATGCACTGATGCTGGAGCAGGTCCGCCGGGCTACGCGGCCGGCCGTGCTTGGCGAAGTAGGCAGGGGAGCCGACCACGGCATAGCATTGCGGCTGGCCGAGCTGAATAACGATCATATCGCTGGGCACAAGATTCGCAGAACGTACGCCCAGATCGAAACCGTCCGCGACTATGTCCACCAGGCGACCTTCGGTCACCAAATCGATATGCACCTTCGGGTAACGCTGCAGAAACTCCAGCACCAGCGGCAGCAACGCGGCGCGGGCGGCACTGGCGAAGGCATTGATGCGCAACACGCCTGACGGCCCGGCATTGTGCGAACGCACCGCTTCCAGCGCCGCTCGCACTTCCTGCAGAGCCGGACCGACCTGCTCCAGGTACATAGCCCCCGCCGCGGTCAGAGACACGCTGCGGGTGGTGCGATTGAACAGCCGCGTTTCGAGGCTCGCCTCCAGCTTGGCAATGGTGTTGCTCAATGCCGTGGTCGAAACATCCAGATCAATGGCTGCCTGTCGAAACGACGCCCTCCGCGCCACGGCCAGTACAGCTTCCAGCTCATTGAGACCAAGGCGCGAATCTGCCACGTAATTGTCCTCATATTCGGGATAGGTCGTTAATGTCTATCCCAGTTGAGCAAACTATCAACTGAGCGGCAAGATCACAGTCGTAAACCCCAACCACTGTGAGAGGAGATCAGGCCATGAACCTGCAACTGCCTGACGCCGTACAAACCTACTTCGATGTCAGCAATGGCGGCGACATCTCGCTCCTTGCCGCCTGCTTCTGCGCGGACGCCAGGGTGACCGACGAAAACCGCACGCACCAGGGCATTGCAGCCATCGAAGCCTGGCAACAGGAGGCCCGCCAGGCATTCACCTACAGCGTCGAGCCGCTGGCGGCGACGCAGAATGACGATTCGCTGAGCGTAACGGCGCGTCTGGTCGGTAACTTCCCTGGCAGCCCGCTGCAGCTGAATCATCTATTCCTGCTGCACGACGGCCAGATCCGCTCACTGGAGATTGCGCCATGAACCTTGATCTTGGCGGCAAGCAAGTGCTGGTCACCGGCGGCACCAAAGGCGTCGGCCGCGCGGTCGTCGAGCTGTTCCTCGCAGAGGGCGCCAAGGTGCTGACCTCGGCTCGGCAGGCAACCAGCGATCTGCCGGCTGAGCTGTTCGTGCAGGCTGACCTCGCGACCCCAGAAGGCTGCGAAACACTGGTAACCGCAGCTAAGCAACGGCTGGGCAGCATGGACATCATCGTCCACGTCCTGGGTGGTTCGTCGGCACCGAGCGGCGGCTTCGCGGTGTTGGATGACGCGCAGTGGCAACGCGAGCTCGACCTGAACCTGATGCCGGCCGTGCGCCTGGATCGCGCCCTGCTCCCATCGATGCTGCAGCGCAAGAGCGGCGTGATCATCCATGTAACCTCGATTCAGAACTGCCTGCCCTTGCCCGAAGCCACTACGGCTTACGCAGCGGCCAAGGCGGCGCTGTCGACCTACAGCAAAAGCCTGTCGAAAGAAGTCTCGCCACAAGGCGTGCGTGTTGTACGGGTGTCGCCGGGCTGGATCGAGACCCAAGCGTCGGTCGCCTTGGCCGAGCGGCTGGCGCAGGAAGCCGGTACGGACTACGCAGGCGGCAAACGCATTATCATGGATGCACTCGGTGGTATTCCACTCGGCCGCCCTTCCACGCCGTCAGAAGTTGCTGACCTGATTGCCTTCCTGGCATCGCCTCGTGCGGCATCCATTACGGGGAGCGAGTTTGTAATTGACGGCGGGACAGTGCCAACGGCCTAGCTGTAGTTGCTTCGCATATACGCGTCAACCACCGGAAAAGGGGACATGGAAAAGGGGACAGATTTATTTGCTGCTGACCGTCCCCTATTGGCCGATTGCAGCCCTTCGCCTTCAGCTACCGCACAGCAATGCGGTTTGTGGATGCGATGGAGGCCGGCGCCGCGAGCAAACAAGCCACAGCAAATCAGCAATCACATCCACCAGCCTGTACGAAACTATAAATTCGAACTTCCAGCTTCAGCGGTTAGGGTAACTGACCTTAGTAAATAGAAGGCAGACAAGCGTTCCTAGCCAGCGGTCCAATGCCTTCTAAACACTCTTTGCTTTCCCATCATCAGTGTAATAGTTATAGATCCAATCACTCAGGAAGTACTCACCTTTATAGTAACCAACATCCAAATGCTTTCTAAAACGCTTTCGACTAGTTTTCCAATAAATAAAGGCATGCGTTAACATCAGGATAGCTTCGGTAGGCTCCAAAAAGGCGTTTCTGAAAATGAGGATCACCCCGTGACCGAACAACAGCACGACGAAAGCAAGCTCGAGCGGGTCATCCGCAAGATCAAGCGCTGCCTGGCCCTATCCAAAAGCTCGAACGAAAACGAGGCCGCCACTGCTATGCACCAGGCCCAAGCGCTGATGCGCGAGTATCGTCTGACCGAGCTGGATGTGCGCCTGAGCGATGTGGATGAGGTCCAGTCGGAGAAGTCCAGAGCGAACCGCCGGCCTGGGACCGGCACCTGAGCAGCATAGTGGCCCAAGTGTTTGGGGTCAGGCCTCTGTCGTACCGGCACTGGTGCGAAACGTACGGCCGCAGAGTTGATCGGGCGCTGTTTGTTGGGGTTTCACCAGCCCCGCAGATGGCGATGTATGCCTACGAGGCTCTGCTGGTAAAGCTGACCTTAGCACGCCGTGAGTACGTGGCACTTGTCCGTTCAGGCAAGCGCCGCAGCGACTACTCGGCCGAGACCGCCGGTGATCATTTCGCTCTCGCCTGGGTGTCGGCGGTTCAAGGCAAGCTCCATGAGCTGCTACCTCGCGGAGAGGAAGATCCAGCCCTCACCCATTGCTCGGATGGTCGCAACCTAGTCGCTGTTGAGGCGCAGGACCAGGCATTAATAGAGCAGTACCTGGCAGGTCAGGAGATCGGCA
Source organism: Pseudomonas sp. 2,4-D (assembly GCF_030418155.1). Lineage (NCBI taxonomy): Bacteria > Pseudomonadati > Pseudomonadota > Gammaproteobacteria > Pseudomonadales > Pseudomonadaceae > Pseudomonas > Pseudomonas sp. 2,4-D. The sequence goes on along the minus strand of NZ_JAUHUI010000002.1, from coordinate 277,165 downwards.
AAGCCCGGAAGGCACTGAAGGTTGAGCTGGATCTAACCGCACAGATCGCCGGACTACTCGCTGGCCAGCGTGTTGAACTCAACCCCGGGCTTGCCACAGCTGGCCAGGATCAATTCAGGCTAGAAAGCGCATGACCATGAACCCCTAGGTATTAAGGAACATGGCGTTCACCGCGTTGATGCGATCCTTCACACCGGGGTTCTTTGAGTCGACCACAACGGTGAAACCAGCCTTCTTGAGCAGCGACAGGTCCGACTCGCTGGCGTTCTTGCTGCTGGTGTTCTGTCCGCTGGCGTCTGGGTACACGGAGACGCTGTGCCCTGAGAAACGCACCTTTATCTTCTCGATCATCTCAGGCGTGTCGCGCACCGAGTGGAACTCGTCCAGCGCCAGCGGCAAGCCGTCACGGACCACGTATACAACCGCGGCCATCTTCATGACGTTGAAGTCCATACCGATGTGTATGGCCTCACCCGGCTTGATGCGCTCGCTGGTGTGGCACTCAGCCCGGTCGAAGGTGGAGTAGACGACCCCGGCATAGTTCTCGAACCCGGCCTCATACTCCTGGCGGAACGTGCGCGGGTCCATCTTGCGCCGAGCGGCGTCCAGCTCAACGGCCGGAACGTTGCCGCCCTGCAGTGAGGTGTATTGCCAGCTCTTGTGGTCAGGCTCTCCGCCCGGCTGCCCGTCGCGGTAGGTGTCGTAGCAGTGGTTGAACCCTTTCGGCGTGCCGATGCGCAGCGCATGCCCGCCTTTACGCGACTCCCCGGTCTGGGGAATCGTGTATTGGCAGGTCGAGAGCATCGGCCTGAGCACTTCTTCCCAGGCTGCCCACGAGCAGTCTGCCCATTCATCCACCAGGACGAAGAACAGGCCGGAGCCCCGCAGGTTGTCGTAGTTGTCCAGGCCGACCACACGCATGATGTGGCCAGACTTTAGAGTGATCGAACACTCCGTCTCGTTCGGTCGGGCGGCGCGCCATGCCTCGGGGATGGCCTGCTTTAGCCGGCGCCAGAAGACCCGCTTGGCCTGCTTGAACGTCGGAGCGCCATACCAGATCTCATCCTCGACACTCACGCCCCACTCAGCAGCCAGCCGGGCCGCGCGGCGCATTTCTGCCTTGCCGAGGAAGGTTTTGCCGAATCGTCGCCCGCACACCGCATCACGGAAGCGCGCCTCAGGCTGGAAGCCCCAGACGTAAATGTTCGCCTGTTTCGGCGTCAACTTCACCGGTGGGTCAAAGGTACGGGGTAGTCGGGACACCTTCATCTGGCTCCAGCTTGTACTCAGCAACGGCGTGCTGCTGGTCCGCCTGGGAGCCCAGGGGCTTGTCGGGTTCGATCTTGCGGTTGACGTACATGTCGCCGCATTCCTTGGCCGCCTGCTCGTACAGCTGGGCAGTCAGCGCTAGGTTGCGCATGTTCTCGGCCTTCTCAGCCATTCGCCCTAGGCCGCGAAGCCGGAAAGCTCTGTTCGCGATGGGAATCTCGGCTGTTTCCTCGCGGAACCGCTTGCGTGTGTCCTCGAACAAGGCCACCCAGCGCTTGGCTAGGCCCTTGCCGGAGTACTTCGTGGGATCGTGCGTCTCCACCTGCTGGCGGGTCACTGCGATGCTGAATTCTTTCTGGACGGCCTCTACCACCTGTGAAGGCTGTCGAAGCACGCCAAGGCCTGAACAATAAAGGCCTTCACGTCGTTGCTGAGGGCTGCCATAGGCTTTCAGGGTTATGGATGCTGCCGGTGTCGGCAAGAATCTCGGCCTTAAGCCAAGCCCATATTTCAGGGGCAGGAGCCAAGCGGATACTGAAGTCGGATAGCTCGGACAGTTCAAGCAGTGACGATGGAGGATACGGCCTATCCATAGGTCACCTTGTGCTTGAAATGATGTTGCGGTGCCGGGACGGCAGCAGTCTATTCAGTGCAGGAGGGAGTACTAAGCCAAAAGGCGATTGGCTCAACGCAAGCTATGCATGGTGATTGCCCCATCTGCCTGCCATGCGGCATTCCACTTCAAGCGCTCGCACGAGAGGCCGACCCGATTAACTCTTATCATCATGCACAGTGACCCTCACTCCCGTAGCCACGATCTCGTACTCAGTTTCGGAAATCTTGTTCACGGCACCACCCATTTGCATTTCGAAATGCTTCAAGCCTTCATGTCGAACCATTCCGCTCGAAGAGCGCTCAACGGTCTCGTCTTGGTAGATGTAGATGACGTACTCCACATTATCCGTGCCAAGCCCAACTATTCTTCCAACATATTTATCTGCCATGTCCGGACTCCTCGCGTGAAGCCTCAAGGTAGCGGGTGCCAACAGATCAATCCACTGTATTGGAGCGTTAATCATGAATATGATGCTGGTCTGAGCGTGAGCACGCTCATGCAGCAAGGGGCGACCCGGCACGGTAGGCTCGTTCCATCGCCTCCCAGTCGGGTTGCTTGGTGGTCATGGATAGATCCTGATACTTGAAATGGTAGCGCGTTGAAGGTATTGGTTGAGATCAGCTCTCCCGAAAGGCCAATCATGCAGCTTCGCTTCAGGCATCTCAGCGACGTTTCCACCGAAGACATCATCGCGCTCAACAACAACCCAGATGTCTTACGCCAAATGCCCTTGGGGCGTCCCGACTTTGACGAAAGCAAGTGCAAGGCATGGGTCGCTCAAAAAGAGGCCCAATGGGCTCTTGATGGATACGGTCCCTGGGCTTTTTTCGTGGAAGATAAATTCGCCGGCTGGGGTGGCCTGCAGCAGGAAGACGGTGACGCTGATCTTGCTTTAGTGCTTCACCCAGATTACTGGGGGCTGGGCAGAGTAATTTTCGATGAGATAGTGCGGCGCGCTTTCCAAGAGTTGGGCCTGGACTCGATTACCATACTGCTCCCACCCACCAGAACTCGTATCAAAGGTGTACTTCGTCTAGGTTTTGTTCACGACGGAGACGTTGATATCGACGGTACGCCCTTCGCACGCTATCGACTCCTCGCAAGCACTAGCGCAAAAATCTCGTAACCTGTTTTACCTGGCGACCATCCTGTGCGTCTCGGCATGGGCATGACCGTGCAGCAGGCCGACCAACAGACCTTGGGGAAGGCCAGCTTCTTTGGCTGCGTCGATAGCCTTCACGATGGCCGTATCGAATTCGGCTACCGCATGGACGATATCCATGCTGGCCGGCAGCTCATGGCGTATGCGGGTTACGTTACTCATGTTCACTCCCGCGCCACGAAACGGCGCATCTCGAATTGGTGGCGCCCCTACCCCGGCTGGAACACATGGCCGCGCCGGGCAACCGCGTACAGGACGATCCCCAGCTTGAGGATCACGCCGTACAGGGTGGGAACATGGCCGTTCATGGCCAGGACGAACGAGCCGAACGCTCCAATGGCCACTAGGTAGAACGCGACGGCCAGTAGCGGCGCATCCGTTGGTCTGATCCGGCGCAGGTAGTCGCACGCAGCGATCACCACCAGCACGCTCAGAAAAGCATTCGCGCCGATCAGAACTGAAATCAGGGTCGAGCTCATCAGGTAGCTCCTTTGGCTCCGAACGACCCCACGAGCGACTTCAGCACCGGGATGATGTTCATTGCCAGAAGGCCTATCAGAAAGGCCACGCCGTATTGGGTTTCTCCGCTCGCGCCAAGGCTGAAATAGCTGATGGCGAGCGGGGTGCAGAAGACTGCCGAAGCGAAACCGGTGAAGAAGGCGGCGACCGCCTGGCCCCGGGTGAGGCCTCGCAGAAAGGTCAGCGAGAGGATCGCTCCTGCGAAGCCGCCAATGATCACGCCGTACTTACCAGCAGGACGCCGGCAGTCGTGCTTGCTGGTTCGGCCATGTGTGGATCCTAGAAGAAAAGGCCCGGCGAGGCCCTATTCAGGGACCGGGCAAACGTGCGGAGCAGCACATAACGAAAAGCCCCGGAAGTTCCGAAGCTTAGGATGGTAAGCGTACATCCGTTGATCTGATGGGGAGCTAATTCACCTGAACAAAAAACCGCCCGAAGGCGGCTAGCTAGTGATTATTAGCGCTATCCCAATCAATCGGGCGCGTCAATCAGCTCAAATGTTCTATTTCATGACTTTCGCGGATCACTTTTAAGATCTTTGTCAGCAACCTTGTCGTGCCGACTGTAGAGCTCTGCCTTTGAAGCCCGCTCGGTGTTGGCACCCTTACTTCCCTCCGCCCTTGAGCCTTGGGAAGATGTATTTGCACCAGAACTTCTTTCCCCCTGGCGCGATGTTTTATCTGTCATATAAACCTCTGATGAGCCCGATTATCCGAGCTCAGATAAATGAATTACTCAGCGAGTGATCCATCATTTGTACGCATCTGCCTACGGTCACTCTCCGGACCTTTTTCAAGGCCTAGCTCGTCATCATCTGGGTGTAGCCCAGTGGATCATCAGCTTCGAGGAGCGTATGTGGCGAAAGAGCCGTACTTGGTTGGGCGCTTCTACCAACGGCGCCCAGGATAAGTCCAGCCGGCCTGCTGACTACTGAACTTTTCCGAATTTGAAGCTTTTGGACGCTCATAAAACTCAGGTTCTAGTTCAGGCGTAGCGTCGGGATCGATATAGTCGTCTCTATCCTCTGGGCTAGATTTTTCCAACCCCTCACGCTTTTCTGTACCTGACCCGACTTCCAATTCAAGTCCCGGAGATCCATCTGGCTTGGAAATGTCACTAGACATAAGTACCTCTCATTAACTCAGAAATTCTGAGCTAAAGCGAGTATGCGCCCTAAGGTTGCCATAAGGTGGAATACCAGACCACCGGGGTAATTAAAAAGACCGGCGCAATTATGGAAATTTTGAGGGCCTATTTCGGGCAATAAAAAACCCGGCGCGGTGGCCGGGTTCTGTGTGTCACTCCTCAACACGCGCATGAATGACAGGATGAAGCAAAATTACGACATGGCGACATGATATTGCAAGCCCTTTTGAGGCCCTTTCACGCGGCCTCGTCGAATAGCACGCCAATCGCTTCAAGCATGTGCTGAGCCTCGGCCAGCGCCTCGTTTACCAGAGACTCCAGAGCGCCCTTGATGGCCCGATTCCAACGCTGATAGGTGCGCTCGGTCAGGCCCTGGGAATCCCAGTTAGTCATGTCGTAATTCGACTCGGCCAGGACGATCATCTCCCCCGGCTTCACCTCGGCCACGGCACGGGCGTGCTTGTTGGCGCGCTCAACGGCGGCGGCGGCAGCCTTGTTGCGCCAGTCCCACTGCCCTTCCTCCTCGTTCTCGCGTGGTTCGGGCGCCTTGAACTGAGGCACCTTGCGCTGAATCCCCTTCGTTTGCTGCGGAACCGCCCAGACCAGCACGGCCTGCTGAGTGAAGCGCTTAGGCGCCGGGGTTGGCACGATGGCAATGAGCCGTCCAATTGAATCGATCTTGCGCCCCTTGTGCGTGCTGTACTTCGCCACCAGCGCATTCCAGTGTCGCGGGCTGAGCTGACCGATCCCACCGTCAGGCCTGATGACAAGGTTAGCGCCACCACCCACGGCATCGACCGCATGGTCGACTGGGCCAACACCGCGCGCGGCGGCCGCCAGTTTGACATGGTTGATCTAATCGCTCGGACTGACAGCCAGAACAGATGCTCATCGGCCTACGGCCTCTGCGAATAACCCTTTCCATTTAAAACTTCACGCCGCTTTGGCGAGGACCACCCATGTCTGCGTATTACAACGAAATCGACCAATACGCTGCGCAGTGGCTCCGAAATCTGATCGCAGCGGGCCACATCGCGCCAGGTGACGTTGACGATCGATCGAGGATGTTCACCCAGATGACCTCAAGCCCTACACCCAATGCCACCTCTTCGCCGGCGTCGGCGTTTGGTCCTACGCCTGCGGGCGTCAGTGCTCCGCATATCCGAGACCGCACGTACTGGGTGGCCCACGCCAACAGCTATGGACGCAAATCGCGGGGCAAAGGACGCTCGACCGTGGGATACCGGGCGACCGCTGAATCAGATCGCAGCGCTGGCCGGCTGGGTCACCCCGACCACCAGGGACGGAAGGACACGCCGGGAAAGACAGCTCAGCGGAATGGAACGGACCGAGTGGACCAGCTTCCGCGGCAAGCGTACCTGTGCGGCTGGCCAACCCCTCTGGCAACGGATGGGGACAAAGCGGACGCAACTCTTCCTGTGGTTCTCAAGCGCATTGAGCAGATGGGCCACATGGCAGCTTTCATGCGCGCTGAATGCTCGGCGGAGCACATTTGTACTCCGCCAGGCATTGACCTCTCTTCCCACTAGTTCGAGCAGGCGACCTGGTCAAATTTTGGTTGGGGATCAGTGGCGATCCGGCGAGCCCGACCAACACCCCAGGCCAAAGCCCTGGTCATGGATTCACCGGGGCGGGAGTCGAACGCCTCTTCATGCAGAGCCATACCGCTTGCGGCATATACCCCAATGAACATCTGCGTGTTACCTGTCCGAGACAGTCGCACCTGTACATCTATAAGTGTTCCATCAACGAGCGTTTCGTCATGAGTCCTATGGTGAAGCGTCGGGTCAGCCCAAGACCAAAAAACATCACCGCGAATTCTCATGTCGACCTCCTACGACTTTGGTTGTATGTGATGGCGAACCTTCACCTTAGCGAAAGCGAGGCGAGACGCAATCGCGGTTCCCAAGATTGAGAACTGAATCGGACCACCGGCCGATTTTCTTGTACAAAAACAGAATGTTGTACAACTTACTGCCGCGATATGGCGGTCAAGGACGAAGTCATGCCCGTAGAAAAGAAACCGGCTTGGCCGGACCACTTCCGCTACATCGATTCCATCGGCCCCCGAAGGCGTCACGATCGCGTGCCGGCGCTACGTGGTGGTCCGCGAGAGGCAGCGAGGGTTATGCCATGGCGCGCCAGGAAGCCACCGGGAAAGTTTGGGGCAACGCCAAACGAGTATCGAAAAACTCCTGGCGCCGGTTCGCCTACCCCCGCAAAGAGGAGGCGCTGAGCAGTTACAAGGCCAGAAAACGCCAACAGCTAAGCCATGCCGAGCTGGCTCTAGAGCGGGCCAAGGCCGCCCTGGCAGACATCAAGGATCTGGAAGCGATCAACGACGAGCACCTGTGCGCCGGCGGCGATTACATCAGAGAACTCAACTGGGTGGACTGCTGATGACCCGCCTCGCCCTCTGCCTCCTGTTGCTGGCCACCGGCGCCAGCGCAGAACAGTTCACCCCCAATGTCGAGGTCATCCACGACGACAAGCGCGCCGTCACCTGCTGGGTCTACAGCGGCCACTACTACAAGGGCGGCATCAGTTGGATCCCCGACAGCCAGCTGCAGGCCGGCAACGAGCGCCAGCTCTCCCCGCACGAAACACAACCCGAACCTACACCCGCACTGGCGCCTGGGCGCTGGACTGATGAGAGGTATCAGCCATCGCAAGGTCTCGCCCCTTTTCCTTGAGCCGCCCGGATACAACGGGGTGCCCTGGCGCGTGTTCGCCCGGTACCAGGGCCAGGCCATCGAGCACACCAAACGCTACAACCCGTGGGAAGACTGGGCGCTGGGCGGGCCCCTGGCTGTGAAATATCAGGTCTCGCTCATCCCAGAAGCCCATGAAGGGCCCGAGGGCACTGAGATGTCGGAGCGCTGGCCGGCCAGTGTTTACTACAAGGCCGGCGAGCACTACGGCACGGACTATTGTGGCACGGCCCTGATTGCGGCGTGTCAGGCAGTGGTCGCAACTGAGTTCGGCGATACCGTCCAGGTGCCGAAGGAGCTGATGCCATGAGGAGGCTGGTCTATCGCATCAACCGCTGGCTGCCGTTCGGCGGCCTGCCGATCGCCCGCGTTTGCCAGGGCAGGAACACCTGCACCCTCTACAAGAACGGGTGGGTGCTGATCAGCGACGGAAAGAGCACCGACGCTCTCCCGATCAACTTCACCAGTCAGGCGCTGGTCGACGCGTTCGCCGCCGAATTCGCCTAACCCTCCCTCCACTACTCAAGCCCGCCGACCTGCGCGGGCGAGGATGACCTATGTCCGATATCACCGTGAAGTGCTGCCGTTGCCGCAACAAGCACAAGGAGAGCGAGCGGATTCCAGCCCCATGCAAATGGGCGGAAGGCCTCAGCACCATGGTCTGCCCGCGCTGCAGGGCAACCGAGTACTACCGCGTCGAGCCTGCGCCAGCAGCCTGACCACCAACCTACCGCCACCGGCGGTGTGGAGACACACATGGCGAATGCCACAGCAGCAAAGCCCACAAGCATTCAGCCGCGGTTCATCCGGTTCGGCGATGCACCTGGATATCTCGGCATGTGCCGGGATGAGTTCAACAAGACGGTCAGGCCGAACGTGCGGGAATTCCCTATCGGAAAACAGGGCGTGGCCTTTGACCGCCAGGAGCTTGATGAGTGGGCGGACGCCTACATCGAAGCCAAGGCGATTGAAAAAGCCACCGGACAGGACAACAATCGGCCCCGCAGCGAGCGCCGAGGAGATGATACATGGCGCGAAAAACGATCACTGGCCTCTACGAGAAGGGCGGTGTCTGGCAAATCGATAAAGTCTACAAAGGGGAGCGAATTCGAGAAAGTACTGGAACTGGTGACCGGGAAGAAGCAGAGCAGTACCTGATCCACAAGCTCGAGCAACTGCGTCAAAGGAAGGTGTATGGCGTTCGGCAGGTGCATACCTGGGAGGAGGCGGCATGCGCTACCTCCTTGAGGTCAAGGATCAGCCATCCATCCACCTGACTGCCTTGTGCATGAAGCAGCTTCATCCATACCTGGGCCATCTGCCGCTGACGCACATCGATGACCAGGCGCTGGAGCCGTTTATCAGGGACCGGCAGACAGAAAAGGTTCTGCCGGATGGGACCATTGAAAAGGCCGTAAGCAACCGGACGATTAACATCGCAATTGAGCGCGCGGTCCGGGTTTTGACGCTATGCGCCAGGAAGTGGCGAGACGACGATCGCCGGCCATGGCTGGACAGTGTGCCCATGCTGAGGAAGCTCGAAGAGAAGAAGTCGAGCCGTAAGCCCTACCCAATGTCATGGGAAGAGCAGTCGATCCTCTTCAACGAGTTACCGGGCCACCTACAAACGATGGCCCTGTTCAAGGTAAACACGGGCTGTCGGGAGCAAGAGGTGTGCAAGCTGAGGTGGGATTGGGAGATATCGGTGCCGGAACTGGGAACCAGTGTTTTCCTGATCCCTGCTGACTTCGGCGGGAGACACGCCCGGTCGGGCGTAAAGAATGGCGACGAGCGCCTGGTGGTGCTGAACAACGTAGCCAAGTCGATTATTGAATGGCAGCGTGGGATCAGCAAGGAATGGGTATTTCCATACAACGGCACCGCGATGCACCGGATGAACGACTCGGCATGGAAGAAGGCACGGGTGAGAGCGGCGAAACTCTGGCAGGAGGAAAACCTTCGCCCCGCTCACCCTAGATATGCCTCGATCAGGATTCACGACTTGAAGCACACCTTCGGTCGACGACTGCGGGCAGCAGGCGTTACTGAAGAGGATCGGAAGTCACTGCTCGGGCACAAGAACGGCAGCATCACCAGCCACTACTCCGGCGCTGAGCTGGGCAAGCTGATTGAGGCTGCGAACATGGTATCAACAACTGACTCTCGCGGGCCGGTGTTGACGATCTTGAAGAAGAAAAATCGGATGAAGTCCCGAAAAACTCCCCACATGCAAAAACGAAAAAGCCACCCGAAGGTGGCTAAGTCGTTGAAATATATGGTCGGGACGGAGTGATTCGAACACTCGACCCCTTGCACCCCATGCAAGTGCGCTACCGGGCTGCGCTACGCCCCGACTGGGCTTTGAAGCATGTTCTCAATCTTGCCGAGAACGTTGAAGAATGTACCCTAACCTCCTGATAAATGAAAGCTTTTTCTCAAAAAATTTTCCACTCATCAGAAACCCGGCTTACTTCTTCAAAACCACCAACACATCCTCCAATTCAACAATCATCTGCCGAATCAGCTGCTTGTACTGGCTGGATTCATCTTTAACCTCATCACTGGAGAGCCTCAACCGCGCCCCGCCAATGGTGAACCCCTGATCATACAGCAGCGCACGAATCTGGCGGATCATCAGCACATCCTGGCGCTGGTAATACCGCCGGTTCCCCCGCCGCTTCACAGGGTTCAGTTGGTCGAACTCCTGCTCCCAATACCGCAGCACGTGTGGCTTTACGGCACACAACTCGCTCACTTCACCAATGGTGAAGTAGCGCTTGCCCGGTATGGGGGGCAGTTCGTCGTTATGGCTTGGTTCCAGCATAGGCCTCAACCCGGGCCTTCAATTTCTGCCCTGGACGAAAGGTGACGACGCGCCGTGCGGTGATCGGGATCTCTTCCCCTGTCTTGGGGTTGCGGCCCGGCCGCTGGCGTTTGTCGCGAAGGTCGAAGTTGCCGAAACCGGACAGCTTGACCTGCTCGTTCTCTTCAAGTGCGTGCCGAATTTCTTCGAAAAACAGCTCGACCAGCTCCTTGGCCTCACGCTTGTTAAGCCCCAGCTCCTCGTACAGCCTTTCGGCCATCTCAGCTTTCGTCAGAGCACCCATGCCGTTATTTCCTTAACGTGGTGTTCAACCTTTGTTCGAGCGAGGTGAGGATGTTTTGCAGGGTAGTGTTCACCTCATCGTCGTTAAGAGTGCGCGATGGATGCTGCCAGGTCAAGCCGACGGCAAGGCTTTTTCTATCAGGATCAATGCCTTTACCTTGGTACACATCAAACAGCCTGAGGTCTGTGAGCCATTCGCCTGCATTGTCACGAATTAATTCAAGCACCGCGCTAGAAGCCACCTCACGTCCTGCGATCAAAGCCAGGTCGCGACGGGTTTCCGGGAACTTGGACAGTTCGCTGAATTTCGGCAGGCGGCCTTCGACCACGTCGCCCAGCACCAGCTCGAACAGGAACACCGGGCGGTCCAGGCCCAAGGCCTTGGCCAGCTCTGGGTGGATGGCGCCGAGGTAGCCGACCAGTTTGCCGTCACGCTCGATGGCAGCGGTCTGGCCTGGGTGCAGGGCTGGGTGTTTGCCGGCGCTGAAGGTGAAGTCGCTCAGGGCGCCGGAGTAACCCAGCAGGGCCTCCACGTCGGCTTTGACGTCGAAGAAGTCGACGCCGTCGCGGCCGTTGGCCCAGCCTTCTGGCAGGCGGCTGCCGGTGATTACGCCGGCAATCATTGGCTGCTGCTGCAGGTCACCCAGTTGGCCGACAAAGCGCAGGCCGCTTTCGAACAGGCGCACGCGGTCTTGCTGGCGGTTCAGGTTGTGCTGCAGTGCCTTGACCAGGCCCGGCCACAGCGAGGCGCGCATGGCGGCCATGTCGCTGGAGATGGGGTTGGCCAGCAGCAGCGGCTCTACGCCCGGGCTGAACAGTTCGAACAGTTTCGGATCGATGAAGCTGTAGGTGATGGCTTCCTGGTAGCCGCGGGCAACCAGCAGGCGGCGCAGGGTCGGCAGGTCACCGCGGGTTTCCGGCTTGCCCTGTGGGGCCAGGCGGGCTTGCGGGTAACGAACCGGCAGGTTGTTGTAGCCGTACAGACGGGCCAGCTCTTCGATCAGGTCCACTTCCAGGCTGATGTCGAAGCGGTGGCTTGGCACGCGGACGGTCCACTGCCCTTCCCCGCTCTTGGTCGTGGTCAGCTCGAGGGCGTTGAGCAGCTGCTCGACCTGGGCCGGCTCCATTTCCATGCCAAGCATCTGGGTGATGCGTTCGGCACGCAGGGTGACCGGGGCTACTTGTGGCAGGTGCTGTTCGCTGACCGCTTCGACCACAGGGCCGGCTTCGCCGCCAACGATGTCCAGCAGCAACTGGGTGGCGCGCTCCATGGCTTCGCGGGCCAGTTGCGAGTCGACGCCGCGCTCGTAGCGGTGCGAGGCATCGGTGTGCAGGCCGTAGGAACGGGCTTTACCGGCGACGGAAATCGGCTCGAAGAAGGCGCTTTCCAGGAACAGGTCGCGGGTTTTTTCGGTGTTCACACCGCTGTGCTCGCCACCCATGACGCCGGCGATGGCCAAGGCGCGGGTGTGGTCGGCAATGACCAGGGTGTCGGCACGCAGGGCAACTTCCTGGCCGTCGAGCAGGACGAGCTTTTCGCCCTCTTCGGCCATGCGCACGCGGATGCCACCGTTGATTTCTGCCAGGTCGAAGGCATGCATCGGCTGGCCGAGTTCGAGCATCACGTAGTTGGTGATGTCGACGGCGGCGTCGATGCTGCGAACGTCGCTGCGGCGCAGGCGTTCAACCATCCACAGTGGGGTTGGCTTGCTCAGGTCGACGTTACGGATAACGCGGCCCAGGTAGCGCGGGCAGGCAGCCGGGGCGCTGACTTCGACCGGGCGCACTTCGTCATGGGCGGCCGCTACGGCTGGCACCACCGGGCGGGTGACCGGGGTGTCGTACAGGGCGCTGACGTCGCGGGCCAGGCCGGCGATGGACAGGCAGTCGCCGCGGTTCGGGGTCAGGCCGATTTCGATGCTGGAATCATCCAGGCTCAGGTACGTGCGAATGTCTTCGCCAACCGGAGCGTCGGCAGCCAGTTCCAGCAGGCCGTCGTTTTCTTCGCTGATCTGCAGTTCGGCAGCCGAGCACAGCATGCCGAAGGACTCGACACCGCGCAGCTTGGCCTTCTTGATCTTGAAGTCGCCTGGCAGTTCGGCACCGATCATGGCGAACGGGATCTTGATGCCTGGGCGGGCGTTAGGGGCGCCGCACACAACCTGGAAGGTTTCCTGGCCGCTACTTACCTGGCAAACGCGCAGCTTGTCGGCGTCCGGGTGTTGCTCGGTGGCGAGAATTTCGCCCACGACGATGCCGCTGAACTGGCCGGCAGCGGGGGTAACGCTGTCAACTTCGAGGCCGGCCATGGACAGGCGGGCGACCAGTTCGTCACGGGAGACTTGCGGGTTGACCCAACCGCGCAGCCACTGTTCACTGAATTTCATGCTGTTCTCCTGAAAGTTGCGTCGATTGGGCCTAGCGGAATTGGGCTAGGAACCGCAGGTCGTTGTCGAAGAACAGACGCAAATCGTTGACGCCATAGCGCAGCATGGCCAGGCGCTCGGCACCCATGCCGAAGGCGAAGCCCTGGAACTCTTCTGGGTCGATGCCGGACATGCGCAACACATTCGGGTGCACCATGCCGCAGCCCATCACTTCCAGCCAGCCGGTTTGTTTGCACACACGGCAGCCGTTGCCGGAACACATCACGCACTGGATGTCGACTTCTGCAGACGGCTCGGTGAAGGGGAAGAACGATGGGCGGAAACGGACCGCCAGTTCTTTCTCGAAGAATACGCGCAGGAATTCTTCGATGGTGCCCTTGAGGTCGGCGAAGTTGATATCGCGATCGATCAGCAGGCCTTCGACCTGGTGGAACATCGGCGAGTGGGTGATATCCGAGTCGCAGCGGTATACGCGGCCCGGGCACACAATGCGGATGGGCGGCTGGGTGGACTCCATGGTCCGCACCTGCACCGGCGAGGTGTGGGTACGCAGCAGCATGTTGGCATTGAAGTAGAAGGTGTCGTGCATCGCCCGCGCCGGGTGGTGGCCAGGGATGTTGAGCGCTTCGAAGTTGTGGTAGTCGTCTTCCACCTCTGGGCCTTCGGCAATGCCGTAACCAATGTGGGTGAAGAACTGCTCGATGCGCTCGAGTGTACGGGTGATCGGGTGCAGGCCACCGGTGGCCTGGCCGCGGCCTGGCAGGGTGACGTCAATGCATTCGGCAGCCAGGCGAGCGCTGAGCTCAGCCTCTTCAAAGGCAGCCTTGCGGGCATTGAGCACAACGGTGACGCGCTCTTTGGCGTCGTTGATCAGCGCGCCGACTTTCGGCCGCTCTTCGGCTGGCAGGTTGCCCAGGGTCTTCATCACCTGGGTCAGTTCGCCCTTCTTGCCGAGATAATTAACCCGGATCTGTTCCAGGGCGTTGATGTCTTCAGCGCGTTCCACGGCCTCTAGGGCTTGGGAGACCAGCGCATCCAGGTTTTCCATGTACAGACTCCAGATACGAAAATAGGGGAAGAGCTTTGAAGGCTCTTCCCCTATCGATGACGTTCAATGCCCGGCAGCGCTAGCACCGCCGGGTGATTGTCGCGGGTACTTAAGCCAGAACGGCTTTAGCTTTCTCGACAATCGCAGCAAACGCCGCTTTTTCGTTCACTGCCAGATCAGCCAGAACCTTACGGTCGATTTCGATCGAAGCCTTTTTCAGGCCAGCAATCAGACGGCTGTAGGACAGACCGTTGGTGCGGGCACCGGCGTTGATACGAGCGATCCACAGTGCGCGGAACTGACGCTTCTTCTGGCGACGGTCGCGGTAGGCGTATTGGCCTGCCTTGATGACCGCTTGCTTGGCTACACGGAATACGCGCGAACGTGCACCGTAGTAACCTTTAGCCAGTTTCAGAATTTTTTTGTGACGCTTACGAGCGATAACGCCGCGCTTAACACGAGCCATGAGTAACTTCCTCTATCTTAACCAGAATTAACGAACGCGCAGCATGCGCTCGACTTTTGCGACGTCGGACGGGTGCAGCAAGCTGGCACCGCGCAGTTGACGCTTACGCTTGGTCGACATTTTGGTCAGGATGTGGCTCTTGAAAGCGTGCTTGTGCTTGAAGCCCGAAGCTGTCTTCAGGAAGCGCTTCGCAGCACCGCTCTTGGTTTTCATTTTTGGCATGTTGGAACTCCGCATTCGATAAAATTACACATAATCATCAGGCCTGCCGTGCCCGGGAGATTACTTCTTTTTCTTGGGGGCGATGACCATCATAAGCTGGCGTCCTTCCATCTTCGGATGCTGCTCAACGGTGCCGTATTCGGCGAGGTCGGCTTCGACCCGCTTCAACAGCTCCATGCCCAGCTCCTGGTGGGCCATCTCACGACCACGGAATCTCAGAGAGATCTTGGCCTTGTCCCCATCGGTAAGGAAACGTACCAGGTTGCGTAGTTTTACCTGGTAATCCCCATCCTCCGTCCCTGGACGAAACTTGATTTCTTTGATCTGGATCTGCTTCTGGTTTTTCTTGGCTTCGTTAGCCTGCTTCTTCTTCTCGAAGAGGTGCTTGCCGTAGTCCATGACCTTGCAAACGGGTGGTACCGCGTCTGCAGAGATTTCTACCAGGTCCAGCTTCGCTTCATCAGCGATACGCAGCGCTTCATCAATCGAGACGATGCCAACCTGCTCGCCGTCTGCGCCAATTAACCGAACCTCGCGGGCCGAGATATTCTCGTTGATCGGGGCCTTCGGTACAGCACGCTTATCGTTTCTCATTTCACGCTTAATAGTCATTACTCCGATTCTTGGCGACCACGCCGGGAAACCGCTTGTGTCAGCAGCTCAACGAATTGGGCGACGGGCATGGAGCCCAGGTCTGCGCCTTCGCGAGTACGCACAGCGACGGTTTGCGTTTCGACTTCGCGGTCCCCTATAACCAAAAGGTACGGGACCTTGAGCAAAGTATGCTCGCGGATTTTAAAGCCGATCTTCTCATTTCTCAAGTCCGACTTGGCACGGAAACCGCTTCCGTTCAGAGATTTCTCAACCTCAAGGGCGAAATCGGCCTGCTTGTCGGTGATATTCATGATCACCGCCTGGGTCGGCGCCAGCCACGCCGGGAATACGCCAGCGTAGTGCTCGATCAGCATGCCGATGAAGCGCTCGAACGAACCGAGGATAGCGCGGTGCAGCATGACCGGGCGAACTCGGCTGTTATCTTCGGCGATATAGCTGGCATCCAGACGCTCTGGCAGGTTCGGGTCGTACTGCAGGGTACCGCACTGCCAGTTACGGCCGAGGCAGTCGCGCAGGGTAAACTCGATTTTCGGGCCGTAGAAGGCCCCCTCGCCCGGCTGGTATTCCCACTCAAGGCCGGATTCGTTCAGGGCGTCGGCCAGTGCTGTTTCAGCACGGTCCCACAACTCTTCGGAACCGACACGCTTGGCCGGACGAGTGGACAGTTTCATGGCGATGTCGCTGAAACCGAAGTCCTTGTACACGTCCAAGGTCAGCTTGATGAAGTCGGCGGCTTCTTTCTTCACCTGATCTTCGGTGCAGAAAATGTGCGCATCGTCCTGTACGAAGCCACGCACGCGCATAATGCCGTGCAGTGCGCCGGACGGCTCGTTACGGTGGCAGGCACCGAACTCAGCCAGACGCAGTGGCAGGTCGCGGTAGCTTTTCAGGCCCTGGTTGAACACCTGCACGTGGCACGGGCAGTTCATCGGTTTTACCGCGTAGTCACGGCTTTCCGACGAAGTGGTGAACATGTTTTCGGCATAGTTGGACCAGTGGCCGGAACGCTCCCACAGGATGCGGTCGACAACCTGCGGGGTCTTGATTTCCTGGTAGCCGTTTTCGCGCTGCACGCCACGCATGTACTGCTCGAGTACCTGGTAGACGGTCCAGCCATTGGCGTGCCAGAACACCATGCCCGGGGCTTCTTCCTGCAGGTGGAACAGGTCGAGCTGCTTGCCGATCTTGCGGTGGTCGCGTTTTTCGGCTTCTTCGATGCGCTGGATGTACGCAGCCAGCTGCTTCTTGTCAGCCCAGGCCGTGCCGTACACACGCTGCAGTTGCTCGTTCTTGGCATCGCCACGCCAGTAGGCGCCGGACAGCTTGGTCAGCTTGAATGCCTTGAGGAAGCGGGTGTTCGGCACGTGCGGGCCGCGGCACATGTCGACGTATTCTTCGTGGTAGTACAGGCCCATGGCCTGTTCATCCGGCATATCTTCGACCAGACGCAGTTTGTAGTCTTCGCCACGGGCCTTGAACACATCGATGACTTCGGCGCGCGGGGTCATTTTCTTGACCACGTCGTAGTCTTTTTCGATCAGCTCCATCATGCGCTTTTCGATGGCGGCCATGTCTTCTGGGGTGAAGGGGCGTTCGTAGGCGATGTCGTAATAGAAGCCTTCGTCAATGACCGGGCCGATCACCATCTTGGCGGTCGGGTACAGCTGCTTCACGGCGTGGCCAACCAAGTGGGCGCACGAGTGACGAATGATCTCCAGTCCCTCTTCATCTTTAGGGGTGATGATCTGCAGGGTGGCGTCGTTGCTGATCAGGTCACACGCATCGACCAGCTTGCCGTCGACCTTGCCGGCAACGGTGGCCTTGGCCAGGCCAGCGCCGATGGAAGCGGCTACTTCGGCTACGGATACGGCGTGATCGAACGAACGTTGACTGCCATCGGGAAGAGTAATAACGGGCATGGCGCCTCCTCTCCTAGTGGTGACCCCTACCAAAGGTCACGTGGGTTGGGATGAGCCAGTACAAGATCCGACCTGCCTTCCGGTAAAAGGAAGCCTGCCCCACAGTGGCAGAAGCCTTTCGGCTTGTCAGGGACGAACCAGAGTGACTGGAAAGAAAAAGATAGCTGCAGCCGGCAACAGCGCGACCGCAAGCCGAGCATGCTAGCACGCGGGTTGCACCCCAGGCAGAAATATTTGGAAATTGCACCGCAGCGGTGAACTAACGCGGAAAAATACCGCTCAGACTTTGGGAAGCAACCTACTCTTGATGAGACCTAAACCCAAGGAGTAACTGGTGATGCGAGTTCCGTCTCTTCTGGCCCTGGCGGCCGCTGGCGCCCTGCTGCTGCCCGTGGCCGCGAACGCCGGCAACTTCCCAGCCGGGAAGGAGGCCGCCTACATGACCCAGTGCACGCAAGTGGCCAGCGGCCAGGGCGTTGACGCTGCCACCGCGAAAAAACACTGCGACTGCGGCGCGCAAGCCATCAAAAAGAACTTCACCGACGCCGAGATTGCCGACCTCGACAGCAAGGACGGCGTTGACGCCAAGCTGATGCAGAAGGCGCAGTCGGTGGTGAAACAGGCCTGCGCACCGAAGAGCTGAAACCTTAAAGCCGGTGATGGCCAGCCATTCTTTGAGCTGGATCAATATCCTGCGAAGGTAAAAGGCGCTAGATGCGCAGAATTAGACTATGATGTATCTCGTGCTCCGTAGCCTCGGCCGCATTGCACCACTGAAAAAACTAAATGTTCTGGAGATTCACCCATGTCCAATCGCCAACAAGGCACCGTCAAATGGTTCAATGATGAGAAAGGCTACGGCTTCATCACCCCAGCAGGCGGCGGCGACGACCTGTTCGTACATTTCAAAGCCATCGAATCTGACGGCTTCAAGAGCCTGAAAGAAGGCCAGACTGTTTCCTTCGTCGCCGAGCGCGGCCAGAAGGGCATGCAGGCTGCACAGGTTCGTCCGGAGTAATTCGGATAGCTGTAAAAAAACCCGCCCTTGTGGCGGGTTTTTTTATGGGTGATGCATCATCTGAGTGGGGCGGGATTGCCTGTGAAACAGATTGTAGGGTGAATGGCACGGGCTTTGCCCGGGTTCGCGGGCGAACCCGCTCCTACAGGCGACCGCGCAGGCTTTTCACATTTTGCGCAAGGCAGTTGCCCGCGCGTGCATCAACCGCAGTTGACGCGGGTTACCCTGCCCTGCTCGTCCACGTTCAGATTCAGGCGCTCGGAGCGGTACTCCAGGGTGACCACGTCGTGCGGCTTGAGAATGCGCGCCATCTGCGAGCCGCTGGCCTTGCGTGCCTGCTCCAGCAATTCAGCGCTGGCCTGCTTGCCCATGGCAAAGTCGGCACCACTGGCTTCGCAGCGGCCATCGTTGCCCACTGGCGCGGCCGGCGCAGCACCACCATCAGCATTGCCACCAGTGCTGCAACCCGCCAGGACAGCAGCCACAGCCAGAGTTGCCAGGTAAGCACGGGTACGGAACATGAAGCCTCCTAAATCGGTCCGGGAACTGCCTGATCCGACAGCTCCGCTCATCATTTGTTGCAAAACCGGTCAAGTCTGCCTGAACTGCAGCGGCGAGGCGAAAAGCAATCGTGACCGAATTTTGCACAACACGCTGCGTTTGCCATATGCTTAGCTCGCACGGTCACCGGCGCAAAGCCATGATTTGCTGCAAGAAGTGGAGCGCATCCCGCCTCCATCGAACACCAGGGTCAGGTGTTCCTCCTTCGTTCCGGGCCCCTAGCGAGAGCTTTTCATGAGCACCCACAGCATCGATGCCGATATCAAGGTCAAATGGGCCGAGGGCCAGAGCGCGTACAGCCCTGGCACACCGGAAGAGTTGCTGTTGATCGCCATCGACCTGTTGGTGCGCGACAACGGTGCCGAGGCGGCACGCAGCTTCATCGACCAGGTGTTCGAGCGCTACGCGCCGCACGCGGCTATTCCAATCGCGCCAGACGGTCACTGAGCAGGTCGAACAGCCCCTGGGCATCACCCTGCTCCACCCACAGCACATTTGCCGGCCGCTTGAGTACACCGTACCAGTCTGCGATTGTCTGGCCGAAAGTGGGCCCTTCGCGGCTGTCGATGCTCATGTGGATACGCCGGCCACTGAACAGTTCGGGCTTTAACAGGTAGGCGACGACGCTGGCGTCGTGAACGGGGCCGCCAGGTATGCCATACACGTCCATATCGTGGGTGATGTAGGCATTGAGGATATCCACCACGCGCTTGCTGGCCTGGTTGTTCACGGCTGCCAGTTGCTTCAGGCGGGCGTTACTGGTCAGCAGCTTGTGCGTGACATCCAGCGGCAGGTAGGTCAGCTGCACGCCGCTGGCCAGCACCACTTCGGCGGCGTGCGGGTCGGCGTAGAGGTTGAACTCCGCCACCGGGGTGATGTTGCCGCCGTTGAAATGCGCTCCCCCCATGACCACCACCTCCTTGATGCCTTTGGCGATGCTCGGGCGCTGGATCAGCGCCAGGGCCAGGTTGGTCTGCGGGCCGAGCATGGCGACGGTGATGCTGTGCGGTTTGGCTGCGCCGAGGGTATCGACCAGGTATTGCACGGCATTGCCCTGGGCCAGGGGCGCTTTCGGCTCGTGCACCTGTACGCCGGTGAGGCCTTCTTCGCCATGAACGTCGGCGGCGTAGATCGGCGTGCGCACCAATGGGCGGCCGGCACCAGCGTACACCGGGATGTCTTCACGCCCCGCCCATTCTCGGGCCAGGCGGGCATTGCGCGAGGTCTTGTCCAGGCGAACGTTGCCGGCCACGGTGGTGATGGCGCGGATACTGAGTTCGTTGGGCGAAGCCATGGCCAGAAACAGCGCCACCACATCGTCGGCGCCGGGATCGGTGTCGATGATCAGATCGATGGGTGCGGCCTGGAGGGTGGAGGCTGTGGCCATGAAGACGACTCCTTGTAGCAGGGACTTGAGCATGGGTGGCACTCCTGTTGCCTATGAATCATGCGTTTACACAGCCCGGCGTCCTTTGTGGAAGCGGCTAGAAGGTGACACCGGAGATGAGGGCGATATTGCTGTAGGGCTGGCACTCGCCTGTGCGCACCACCGCACGGGCACTGCGCGACAGCACTTTGAAATCCTCATGGGTCAGCCATTCGCGCTTGCCCAGCTTGCCCTTCAGTCGCTCGATTTCGACCAGCGCGGGTGGCACCACTTTCTGCATTTCTTCTGCCAGCACATGCCGCTCAACCTGCAGTTCGCTCAGCACCACCCGCAGCACGCTGGCGAAGTCCGGCAGGCCAGGCGTAATGGCCAGGTCGATCAGTTCCACACCCGGCGGCACCGGCAGCCCGGCATCGCCAATCACCAGGATATCGCCATGCCCCATACCGGCAATGACCCGCGACAGGGCAACGTTCAACAGCGGGGTTTTCTTCATGGCGTCAGCTCCGCCAGATAGGGAATCGACGGTTGGGCACCGGCACGGGTAACCGACAATGCTGCGGCACGCTGGCCAAAGGCGATCGCCTCCCCCTCCTCCAGCCCACGCACCAGGCCGGCAGCAAAGCCACCGATGAAGGTATCGCCGGCAGCGGTGGTGTCCAGCGGTTGCACGTGCGGCGCCGGATAGTGCTGATGACCTTGGGCAGTAACCAGCAAGGCACCTTGCGCACCCAAGGTGATGATCACTTTGCCTGCCCCCAGCTGCAGCAAGCGCTCGCCTGCGCGCCGGGCACTGTCCTGGTCGGTCACCGCCACACCGGTCAAGGCTTCGGCCTCACTTTCGTTAGGGGTAAGGTAATCGATATGCGCAAACCAGTCCGCTGGCAAGGGGCCGGTAGCGGGTGCCGGGTTCAGGATGACCTGCTTGCCCAGCTCACGCGCCCTGGCCAGTGTGCAAGCCACAGTCTCAGTGGGCACTTCCAGTTGGCAGATGACCACCTCGGCGGCCTGCAGCAGTGCATCGAAGTGCAGCACCGACTGCGGCGTAAGTAGGCCGTTGGCGCCGGGAATGATGACAATACAGTTCTGGCTGGCAGCATCCACCGTGATCAGCGCCACACCACTGGACGTGCCCGGGCAGGTGCTGACACCCTGACAGTCGATACCCTCGACATACAATGCCCGGTGCAGCTGCCGACCGTAATCATCATCCCCCACATTACCGATCATCGCCACGCTGCCCCCCAGCCGCGCTACCGCCACCGCCTGGTTGGCACCCTTGCCGCCCGGCACCGTGAAAAAGCTATCGCCGGGGAGGGTTTCGCCGGCCCGTGGCAGGCGCTGGGCGCGGACCACCAGGTCCATGTTGAGGCTGCCGACCACCACAACCTTGGCATTCATGACGTTTCCTTAGCGTTAGCGGTATTCATTGAACAGGTCCGGGCGCGGCCCGGTGGACTCACGCAAGACGATACGCGGGGCGACAATGCGCTGCTCCGCCGCGCCTTGCCGGGGCGTAGCGATACGCGTCAGCAGCAACGAGGCAGCGCTCTCGCCCAGTTCGCGGATCGACTGGCCCACGGTGGTCAGTGGTGGGTACACGTAGCGGCTCAGTTCGATGTCGTCGAAGCCGATCACCGACAGCTCGCCGGGTACGCTGATATTGCGTTCGGCTGCAGCGCGCAGCACACCAAAGCCGATCATGTCGTTGCCGGCAAAAATCGCCGAGGGCCGCTTGCCTTCCAGCACCTGCGCCGCCGCTGCATGGCCACCCGGGCTGGTGAAGTCGCAGTGCAGTACACGGCTGCCCGGTACGGGCGCACCGGCTTCGGCCATGGCACGGCGGAAGCCGCTCAGGCGCAGCTGGGTAACCCCGGTTTCGGCGGGGCCGCCGATATAGGCGACGTCGCGATGGCCAAGTTCCAGCAGATGCCGGGTGGCCAGGTACGCCCCCTGCTCGTGGTCAATGCGCACCAGGTCGGCATCGACGCCTTCCAGTTCACGGTCGACGATGACCATTGGCGTGCGCACACTGGCCAGGCTTTGCAGCAGGTCGTCGTCCTGGCCCACCGAGGCCACTACCAGGCCGTCGATGCGCTTTTCCAGCAGCACGCGCAGGTAGCTGCGCTGCTTCTGCGGGTTGTCGTCGGAGTTGCACAGGATTACGCAATAGCCGTTGCGCTCGCAGGCATCTTCGATACCCCGCGCCAGCTCGGCGAAGTACGGGTTGACGCTGTTGGGCACCAACAGGCCGATGGTGGCCGTGCTGCGCGCTTTCAGCGAGCGCGCCACCGCACTGGGCACGTAATCCAGTTCGATGATGGCGGCTTCCACTTTCAGCCGCACCTGCTCGCTGACCGGACGGGTCTTGTTGAGTACATGGGACACGGTGGTGTAGGAAATACCCGCCAGTGCCGCGACGTCTTTGATGGTTGCCATGTTGTCAGTTCCGCCGGCCTGCGCGCCGGCTACGGTAAGTGTCGAGCACCACGGCGATGACGATCACCGCCCCGGTGATGATGCGTTTGGTCGGCTCGCTGGCACCGATCTGCGCCAGCCCGGCGGCCAATACGGAAATGATCAGTACGCCAAAGAAGGTGCTGATGACCGAGCCACGCCCACCCATCAGGCTGGTGCCGCCGATCACGACGGCGGCAATGACCTGCAGCTCCAGGCCAGCGCCGGCATTGGGGTCGGCCGCTTCCAGCCGCGAGATCTGGAACAGCGCGGCCAGGCCGGCGAGCAGGCCCATCAGGGCGAACACCAGCACTTTGTAGGGGCGCGGATCGATACCGGCCAGGCGCACGGCCTCTTCGTTGGTGCCGATACCGATCAGGTAACGACCGAACACCGTGCGCGTCAGGACCAACTGGGCGAGCACGATCACCAGCAAGGCGATGATGAACGCTGGCGAAACACCAAAGGCGACCGGGTTGGAGAACCAGGCATAGGCGTCGCCGATATAGGCGGTGCGCGAGTCGGTGAACTGGTAGGCCAGGCCACGGGCCATCTCCAGCACACCAAGCGAAACGATGAACGACGGGATACGCCAGGCCACGGTGACGCCACCGGTAATGCTGCCGGCCAGTGCGGCCACAGCCATGCCCAGCAGCGCCGAGGGCAGCACGCCCCAGCCCCAGCCGAGTATCGCCACGCTCACCGTCGAGGCGGCCAGCGCCAGGACCGAGCCCACCGACAGGTCGATGCCGCCGATGATCAGCACGAAGGTCATGCCCACCGCCAGCACCATCAGGTCCGGGATCTGGTTGGCCAGCGTGCTGAAGGTGCCATACGACCAGAAGTGGCTGCTGAGGAACGAGAACAGCACGATCATCGCCAGCAAGGCGCCAGCCAGGCCCAGGTAGGTGCCCAGGCCAAAGTACGTACCGCTGCGGCGCACGGGGGCGGCTTCCTGATTGTTGAGCGGGGTGGTTTTCATGCATCCATCCTGGGGGCTGCATCATGCAGCAGCGCGTCACGTTTCTGATAACCAGCGAAGGCGGCGGCAAGCAACTGGTCCTGGCTCCAATGATCACGCGCGAAGGTGTCGATCAGGCGGCCGGCGGACAGCACGGCGATGCGGTCGCAAATCAGCATCAGTTCGCGCAGGTCACTGGACACCACTACCAAGGCTTTGCCTTGACGCGCCAGCTCGGCCAGCAGGCCATAAATGTCGAACTTGGCGCCCACGTCGATGCCACGCGTGGGTTCGTCGAACAGCAGCACCTGGCAATCGCGCTCCAGCCAGCGGCCAATCACCACCTTCTGCTGGTTACCGCCAGACAGCTCACCCACCACTTGCTGCGCGCCAGCACTGCGAATGCGCATGGCCTGGATCTGGCGTTCGGCCAAGGCCTTTTCCGCTTCGCCATCGAGCACACCGGCGCGCGATACCGCGCCCAGGTTGCCCAACGCAATGTTGGCGCTGATCGACTGCGTCAACAGCAGGCCCTCGCCTTTGCGGTCTTCGGTTATCAGCGCGATACCGGCCCGCACTGCAGCCTTGGGCGAGTCGATGTTTACCGCCTGCGGCGGCTGGCCCAGCGCGATACCGCCGCTGTCGGCGCGATCGGCACCGTAGATCAGGCGCAGCAGCTCGGTACGGCCGGCGCCGATCAGGCCGGAAATGCCAAAAATCTCCCCTGCCCTGACTTCGAACGACACCTCGCGCACCTTGTCGCCGCGGCACAACTTGTCGACCTTGAGCAGCGGTGCACCCAACTGCCGTCGGCCCAGGTCGATATGCTCGCCCAGCTCGCGGCCGACCATCAGGTTGACCAGCTCGGCGCTGCTGTAGCGTTGGATCGGCTCGTCGCACACCAGCTTGCCATCGCGCAGTACAACGATGCGTTGGGCCACACGCTGCAACTCTTCCAGGCGATGCGAGATATAGACGATGGCCACGCCGCGGGCGCGCAGGCGCTCGATCTGGGTGAACAGCAACGCCACCTCACGCGCAGTGAGCATGGCAGTGGGCTCGTCCAGGATCAGCACATGGCAGTCACCGATCAGGTTGCGGGCAATCTCGACCATTTGCTGATGGCCGATGCCCAGCTCGCCGACAGGGGTGTCCGGGTCGATGGCGTCGAGCCCGACCCGAGCCATCGCAGCCGTTGCCAGCTGGCGCAAGCGCTTGTGGCTGATCCAGCCGAAGCGGCTGGGCAGGTTGTCGAGAAACAGGTTTTCCGCCACGGTCAGCGTCGGCAGCAGGTTCAGCTCCTGCATGACCATGCGCACCCCAAGGCGTTCGGCCTCGCCGCGACTGCCGGGCGCGTAGGCCTGGCCGCGGTAGGTCATGTGCCCGGTGGTGGGCACCTCCAGGCCGCTGATGAGCTTGGACAACGTACTCTTGCCTGCGCCGTTCTCGCCGGTCAGGGCCAGCACTTCGCCGGCGCGCAGGTTCAGGCTGACCTCGCCGAGCACGGGCTGGGCGTAGGTCTTGCCCAGGCCGCTGGCGGCGAGCACCACTTCATTGGCCGATGCAGGCATGGCCGATTCTCCTGGCAGCATCAGGGCTTCTTGGTGATGAGTTCGACCGGGGTCTGAATGACGTTGTCGGCATTCACATCAGGCTTTTCGCCCTTGACCATTTTCAGCGCCGCCTGAATGCCATACACCGCCTGCTGGCTGGCCGCCTGGTCGAGGGTGGCAAGCACCCGACCGTCTTCAAGCATTGGCTTGATCGCATTGATGTTGTCATAGCCCACCACTTGCACCTGGCCGGTCTTGCCAGCGGCACGCACGGCGGACACAGCGCCCAGGGCCATGCTGTCGTTGCCGGCCAGCAAGGCCTTCAGGTCGGGGTATTCGTTGAGCATGGAAGCGGCGACGGCGTTGCCTTTGTCGATCTCCCAATTGCCGCTTTGTACCGAGACGATTTTCATCTGCGCGGCGTCCATGGCGTCCTTGAAGCCGGCGGTGCGCTGCTGGGCATTGGTGGTGGTCGACACGCCTTCGATAATGCCCACCTGGTCGCCGGCCTTGAGCTTCTGGCTGGCCAGGTAATCGCCAACCAGGCGCGCGCCCTTGCGGTTGTCGGGGCCGACGAAGGGAACGCTGATGCCTTTGCTCTTTAGCAGATCAGGGTCCAGACGGTTGTCGATGTTGATCACCACCACGCCCTGGTCCATGGCCTTCTTCACCGCCGACACAAGCGCCTTGGAATCAGCCGGGGCAATCACCAGCGCTTTGGCGCCGGCATTGACCATCTGCTCGACAATGCGGATCTGCTCGCCAGTGTCGGTTTCGTTCTTGATGCCGTTGGCGATCAGGTCGAACTCGTCGGCGTGGGTTTTCTGGTAGTCCTTGGCGCCGTCTTCCATGGTGCGGAAGAACTCGTTGGCCAGCGACTTCATGACAAGGGCGACCTTGGGCTTGTCTTCAGCGTGGGCGGCAGACAATGGCAAGGCGAGGCTAAGCGAGGAAATGACAGCGAGGGCCAGCAGACGACCGGCGAACGGCAGCTTCATGAACGATGACTCCGAATCTTGTGTTTTTTGTCGGATCGCAAACGTTTGCGTTGACCAACTATGGTAACAGGACCGTTGTTTGTCAAATCCGTTTGGCTTTCGGAGGCCAAAGTGCTGCTGGGGCCGATTATGCAGTCTTTTCCGAAAAACCGAACACCTTTTCCTTTATTTGTTCGGAATTACGAATGCAATGCCGCCTTTGGCAGGCGCGGCTCGGTGCAACATCACACATTGTCGGGGCTGCTACACAGCCCATTGCAACGCAAGGCCGCTCCAACCCGGGCAACGCGTGGTGCCTTGGTACGAAAAATGCCTATAGCCCTGCGCGACTCAATAACTAACTCACTAGGAAGCGAGAACAATAACGATGAATGCCGCACTGAAAACCTTCGCCCCAAGCGCACTCGCCCTGCTGCTGATCCTGCCATCCAGCGCCTCGGCCAAAGAAGCCGAAACCCAACAGAAGCTGGCCAATGTGGTCATCCTCGCCACCGGCGGCACCATTGCCGGCGCCGGTGCTAGCGCTGCCAACAGCGCCACTTACCAGGCTGCCAAGCTGGGCGTCGACAAGCTCATCGCCGGCGTGCCGGAACTGGCCGACATCGCCAACGTACGTGGCGAGCAAGTGATGCAGATCGCCTCCGAGAGCATCAGCAATGACGACCTGCTGAAGCTGGGCAAGCGCGTCGCCGAGCTGGCCGAAAGCAAGGATGTGGACGGCATCGTCATCACCCACGGCACCGACACCCTCGAAGAAACCGCCTACTTCCTCAACCTGGTAGAGAAGACCGACAAGCCAATCGTGGTGGTCGGCTCGATGCGCCCGGGCACCGCCATGTCCGCCGATGGCATGCTCAACCTGTACAACGCCGTGGCCGTAGCCAGCGACAAGCAGTCGCGTGGCAAGGGCGTGCTGGTGACCATGAACGACGAGATCCAGTCCGGCCGCGATGTGAGCAAGGCGGTCAACATCAAGACCGAAGCCTTCAAGAGCGCCTGGGGCCCGATGGGCATGGTAGTGGAAGGCAAATCGTACTGGTTCCGCCTGCCGGCAAAGCGCCATACGGTCAATTCCGAGTTCGATATCAAGCAGATCAGCAGCCTGCCGCAGGTGGACATTGCCTATGGCTATGGCAACGTCACGGACACCGCCTACAAGGCGTTGGCACAGAACGGCGCCAAGGCGCTGATCCATGCCGGTACCGGCAACGGTTCGGTATCGTCGCGGGTAGTCCCGGCGCTGCAAGAACTGCGCAAGAACGGCGTGCAGATCATCCGCTCGTCGCATGTCAACCAGGGTGGTTTCGTACTGCGTAACGCCGAACAGCCGGATGACAAGAATGACTGGGTCGTGGCTCACGACCTGAACCCGCAAAAAGCGCGGATCCTGGCGATGGTGGCAATGACCAAGACCCAGGACAGCAAAGAGCTGCAACGCATCTTCTGGGAGTACTGATCAACCACCCATGGCCGGTGCCCCACGTCACCGGCCATTCTTCCTTTCCAGATCAACCCCGCCCCGCCGCCACTCAACTGGTGCTCGCATCAGTGGGTTTCTTCTCAGGCTTGCACGAGTGGCTTTATTTGTAATCTCTCGGATCAACGCCCCACTTTTTGAGTCGAGACGCCAAGGTTGTGGGCTTCAACCCCAGCAATTGCGCAGCACCACCCTCGCCGGAGACTTTCCCCGCTGTTCGTTTGAGCACAGAGATCGCATTCAGCTTCATCTGCCGCTCCCAGTCTTTGTCGGCAGTCGGTTCAGGCTCGCATTGTGCAATTGAAGATACTGGGCCACTGGACGGAGCGCTTGGCGCCAGAACCTCATGAAAGCTCACGCGACCGTCTCGGGAGACTATGGTCTGTCGCTCAATCACATTTTGAAGCTCGCGAATGTTGCCTGGCCAGGCGTACTGCTGAAGCACCGCGACTTGGGTCAGCGACATGCGAATGCCCGGTTTGTTGAACGCCAGGCTAGCCCTTTCAAGAAAATGGCTGGCGAGCAACGGAATGTCCTCAAGTCGCTCCCGCAACGGCACCGAGCGTATAGGGAACACATTCAAACGGAAGTATAAATCTTCCCGGAACGCCCCTCGGGCGACCATATCGCGCAGGTCACGGTTCGTTGCGGCGATAACTCGCACATCAACGGCCCTGGTGCGATTGTCGCCTACAGGCTCAAACTGGCGGTCCTGTAGAACACGGAGCAACTTGCTTTGTAACTCCAGCGGAATCTCTCCCACCTCATCGAGAAACAAGGTTCCGCCGTCTGCCAATTCAAAGCGACCCACTCGGTTGCTGACCGCTCCGGTGAAGGCCCCTTTGAGGTGGCCGAAGAACTCGCTCTCGAACAATTCACGGGGCACCGCGGCGCAATTGACCCGAATCAGAGGGCGGTCGCGCCGGGGGCTGCTGGCATGAATAGCGCGAGCCACAAGCTCTTTACCCGTGCCTGACTCGCCGGTGACCAACACGTTGGCGTCGGTAGCTGCGACCAGCTCGATCTGCTGTAACAGATGCTTGACCGCTGGGCTTTCGCCGACGATCTCGTGGTGATTGCCGTGAGCGTTGATTTCCTCCTGCAGGTATTGGTTTTCCATCTCCAGCCGAGTCTTCAACTGCTCTACTTCACTTAGCGCATCGCGCAGGCGCGCTTCAGTGCGTTGTCGTTCGCGGATGTCCCGAAAAAGCACCACCGCCCCCACCAGCCTTCCCATCTCGAAGATTGGAGTGCTGGTGTACTCGACGGCGATTGGTTCGCCGCTCTTGTGCCAGAACACCTCGTGGTCCACGCGATGAACTTGTCCATCGCTGAACGAAGCATGGATGGGGCACTGATTGACCTCGAACGCACGTCCATCGCTATGGCTGTGGTGGAACAAATGGTGGGCATCCTGGCCAATCATGTCGACGGCACTCCACCCCAAGATACGCTCGGCGGCGGGGTTGATGAACGTGGTCTGGCCCCGGGTATCGAGCCCATAGATGCCCTCGCCAACTGCACCAAGAATCAGCCGGTTTTGCTGCTGGATGCGCTCGAACACCTGGCTGATCCGCTCCCACCCCACGTGGCCCAAACGGTGTTGCCGGCGCGCCTCAGCACGATTACGGCGCTGCTCCAGAAGATCCCGGCGCTGCACCGTCAGTACAATTTTCCCACCCTCAACCGCGCTAGCCGCAACCTCCACCGCTATTTGCCGCAGTTGCAGATCCACCAGCAGCAGGTCGTCCGACCACGCTTCGCCTTGAGTCAGTACCTCATCCGTAAAGCTCACCCACAGTGCGATTCCCCCTCGCAGAAAATGGCTAAAGGCATGACCGGGTAGCTCATTTACGGTGCAGCCCAGTAAATCAAGCGCGGCGTTGTTGGCTTGCAGTACCCGATCGTCTACCGGGTGGACTAACAGCATGGCAACGGCGGAGTCGGCCGCGAGTCCGAGGGCGACGGTGTCTGTCACTGATGCATATCCTTCAACCGTTTTTTACGAAATTTCGTAAACAATATTACGACAGTTCGTAATTCACGAAATTTCGTCAACCAAATTCGCTGTCAATAAAAAATAAACTAATAAAATCAGATAGTTAAAAAATAATGGAGGTTGGCACATCTCTCGCTATGGGTTTGTTCACTTTAAACCAACCTGCGGGAGCAGAAATAATGGACAAACTTGAAATGCATCACCTGATCATGGCCGCGAAAGCACGCAAGGGCCTGAGCTGGGATGATCTTGCCAACGCAGTGGGCAAGGCCCCGGTATGGCTTGCATCGGTCTGCTACGGCATGAACAGCGCGCCGCTGGAAGTGGCAACGCATCTTTGCGAGGTATTGGAGCTGGATGATCAAGTCGCCACCACCTTAACCGCTTTCCCAGTCAAGGGCTGGGACAAGTCCATCCCTCAAGACCCGCTGATCTATCGACTGTACGAAGTCGTGGGCGTCTATGGCCCGACCCTGAAAGACGTGATCCAGGAAAAATTTGGCGACGGCATCATGAGTGCCATCGACTTTTCCATGCATGTCGAGCGAATCGAAGATCCCAAAGGCGACCGGGTTCTGTTGACCCTCAATGGCAAGTTCTTGCCATACCGTTCCTGGTAAACCCATCCAACCCTCGGCATCCCTCCGGGGGTGCCGCCTATTACCCGCAGTTGAGGGAGCCGCCATGTCTTATCTGCTACCCACCGATTTTGTCACCAAGATGCTCGATGCCGGCGCATCAAAGGTCCACATGTCCACTCGCGACACGCTGATCCGCAGCTACATGGCCGGGGCAATTCTGGCCCTGGCAGCCGTCTTCGCAGTGACCATCGCAGTGCAGACAGGCTCAGCCCTGCTAGGCGCAGTCCTGTTTCCGGTTGGTTTTTCAATGCTCTACCTTATGGGCTTCGACCTGCTCACTGGGGTCTTCATGCTCACCCCGCTGGCATTACTGGACAAACGTCCCGGGGTCACCGTTAGGGGAATTCTGCGCAACTGGGGCCTGGTGTTCGTCGGCAACTTCGCCGGCGCCCTTACGGTCGCCTGCATGATGGCCTTCGTCTTTACCTATGGCTTCCATGCTTCCCCCGGTGCCGTGGGAGAGAAAATTGCCAGCATCGGTGAGGCCCGCACCTTGGGTTACGAGCAATACGGGCTGGCAGGCTGGCTGACGATCTTCCTGCGTGGCGTACTGTGCAACTGGATGGTGTCGATGGGCGTGGTCGGCGCGATGATCTCCACCTCTGTGAGCGGCAAGGTGATCGCCATGTGGATGCCGATCATGCTGTTTTTCTTCATGGGCTTCGAGCACTCGGTCGTGAATATGTTTCTGTTCCCTTCCGCAATGATCATGGGCGGCGATTTCTCGCTCATGGACTACCTGGTATGGAACGAAATCCCTACTGTACTGGGCAACTTGGTGGGCGGCCTGGCCTTTACAGGCCTGACGCTGTACGGCACCCACATCCGTACGGCCGCGAAGAAAGTTACCAGCGCAACAACCTGCTGAAGCGATAAAGAAGGCAGGCAACCTCAGTCGCCGCCTGTCTCCTTCATATCCAGGACAAAAAAGAGGTTTCGCTTTGCACTGCCTCTAACCCGAACATCGTTTACATTTCAGAACGGTGTCATGGCTTACAGACCAACGCTGGATTTCCCCTGACAAGCTGTTGCGAATTTACTTACAGTGAAATACTGTATGCACATACAGCAAAACAAGGAAACTCCTGTGTCCAGCACCGCCTCCGCCACCCCGAGCAGCTATGAACAGCTGGGTGTACGCATCCAGAAGATCATCAACAGCCCCACCGCCCAGCGCAGCCGTGCGGCGCTGATCTTCCGCCTGGAACAGGAAAGCCCGGATGACTGGGAGACCCTGCTTCAGGAGATCGCAGAAAACGACAACGTCACCCTCGCCCATCGCGACGATGGCGGTGTGCAGATTTTCTGGACCGTACCGAAAGAAGATTGACTGCGCATGAGAGTTTCGCTTTTCGCAGCAGCTTGCCTGTTACTGACCACTCCACTTGTTCAAGCCGACGCCCCGCGCACCTTCCAGGAGGCCAAGAAGGTCGCCTGGAAGCTCTATGCGCCGCAATCAACCGAATTTTATTGCGGCTGTAAATACAAAGGCAACAAGGTCGACCTGGCATCTTGCGGCTATACCCCACGCAAGAATGCCCAGCGCGCGTCGCGCATCGAGTGGGAGCACATCGTACCCGCCTGGCAGATCGGCCATCAGCGCCAGTGTTGGCAGAGCGGCGGGCGCAAGCAGTGCTCGCAGCATGACGAAGTGTACCAACGCGCCGAAGCCGACCTGCACAACCTGGTGCCAAGCATCGGCGAGGTCAACGGCGACCGCAGCAACTTCAGCTTCGGCTGGCTACCAGAACAACGCGGCCAGTATGGCCGCTGCCTGACCCAGGTCGACTTCAAGGCCAAGAAGGTAATGCCGCGGCCGTCGATCCGCGGCATGATCGCCCGCACCTACTTCTACATGAGCAAGCAGTACAACCTGCGCCTGTCCAAACAGGACCGCCAGCTTTTCGAGGCCTGGAACAAGACCTACCCGCCGCAAGCCTGGGAGCAGCAACGCAACCAACAGGTAGCCTGCGTGATGGGGCGGGGAAACGCGTTCGTGGGGCCGGTCAACCTCAAGGCGTGCGGTTGATCCTCAGGCCAGCGTTTGTAAGTAGGCGCTGGCTTCCCGGTAACGGGCCAGCCGCGCCAGGTCGGCGGGGCCCGGACAGGGGATGCGCGAGAGATCACTGTTGTCGGCCAGATCGGCCAGCTTGACGGTGCGCGCCAGCGGGTCGTCGCCCAGGCGCACTACGAAATCCTGGTAAGGCTCGCCTTCGCGGCGGCTAAGCGCCAGCAACGCAGCCAGGATTTTCAGCGCGAAACCCTCACGCGCCAGGTCGGACAGGGTCAGCGGGGTGTCTTCGATCACATCGTGAAGCACCGCCACAATCCGCTGTTCAGGTGTGGAAACCCGCATCATCACGCGTAACGGGTGGAGGATATAAGCCGCCCCACCCTTATCGTATTGCCCTTCATGCGCCCTGGCGGCCACGGCAATGGCCCGTTCCAGTGTAGACATGAGGCCCTCCCCGTTTGGCAGCTACCACCCCAAGCATAGCCAAACTTGTGTGAACGGCGCCTGACACAAGCCTTGGCTGCGGCGCCACTTTTACTGGTTTAGCGTGCTGCGCCGTGCTGGATGACCACCGAATCGGTACCCAGCTTGGCCATCACTTCGTCCCTGCGCGCCTGCGCTTCTTCACGGGTGGGGAACGGCCCCAGCAGCACCACCGGCTTGCCGTCGCGGTACTCCACCGAAGAGGGGATGCCCTTCTCGATCAGGCGCGCCGTCATGTCGCTGAGCGCGCCCATGTTGGCGCCCTGCACCACTTCCACGTCCCAACCCTGTGGCGCCGGCTGGTCTGCCAGCGCCTCGGCACGGCGCTGCAGGTCGGCCCCACCGCAGAGCTCACGGATACGCAGGTTGTTGCCGGTATCGTCGACGATGATGTCGTATTGGCCATCGCGCTTGATCGCCACGTAGCTGCGGTAGGCTTCGTACTGCCCGGCATCGTCCTTGCCGCGGACCTGACCGCAGATGGTGCCCTGGGTGTCGATCCGCACGTTGCCGAACTTGGCGGTCTTGGGGTTGTGCAGGTGTTCGGCCACCTGCTTGTGCACGCCTTCGACCTCGTTCTCACAGCCCGCCAGGGCGAGCACTGCCATTACCACAGCCAGTTTGCGCACGCGTGTACCTCCAGATTCGAAGGGGCGGATTCTAGCACGCCGGGGTATGCCCGAACCGCGACCAAACGTTACACGCTGCTTCG
Organism: Pseudomonas sp. 2,4-D; assembly: GCF_030418155.1. NCBI lineage: Bacteria > Pseudomonadati > Pseudomonadota > Gammaproteobacteria > Pseudomonadales > Pseudomonadaceae > Pseudomonas > Pseudomonas sp. 2,4-D. The sequence goes on along the minus strand of NZ_JAUHUI010000002.1, from coordinate 243,697 downwards.
GGGGCAAATGCAAAAAGGGCGATCATTTCTGATCGCCCTTTTTCGATTTGGTAGGCACAATTGGACTCGAACCAACGACCCCCACCATGTCAAGGTGGTGCTCTAACCAACTGAGCTATGTGCCTGTCGTGTGGTGCGCATATTAGTGGTCCGATGCGTACCTGTAAAGCTTTTTTTTGAGAAAAATCAAAAACTTTCGAATGCAAGCGCTTCGCGTCCAGACCGCGGTTTTCCCGCACACGCGGCAATGGACAATGAAAAAAGGGGTGACCCTTTCGGATCACCCCTCTTTCGATTTGGTAGGCACAATTGGACTCGAACCAACGACCCCCACCATGTCAAGGTGGTGCTCTAACCAACTGAGCTATGTGCCTGTCGTGTGGTGCGCATTCTACGCATTACAAAAACCCTGTCAACACTTTTTTTCGCGCTAACCTACTGAATCTTAAACTCTTTATAGAGAGGCTGGCTGAGGGGGCCCCGTAAAGGATTTTCACCAGACGACTAGCGGGTGTTTATTATTATTGATAGCATCGGTACATTCGTTAAAAATATAAAACACGAGGTTCCTGCAGCATGGCTAACACCCCCTACCCCCAGTCCTACTACGCCGCCTCGGCCAACCCGGTGCCGCCACGTCCGGCGCTGCAGGGTGAGGTGGAAACCGATGTGTGCATCATCGGTGCTGGCTACACCGGCCTGTCCAGCGCCCTGTTCCTTCTGGAGAACGGCTTCAAGGTGAGCATCGTCGAAGCGGCCAAGGTCGGCTTCGGCGCATCGGGCCGCAACGGCGGCCAGATCGTCAACAGCTACAGCCGCGACATTGATGTCATCGAGCGCACCGTTGGCCCCAAGCAGGCACAGCTGCTGGGCCACATGGCCTTCGAGGGCGGGCGCATCATTCGTGAACGCGTAGCCAAGTACAACATTCAGTGCGACCTGAAAGATGGTGGCGTATTCGCCGCCCTTACCAGCAAGCAGATGGGCCACCTGGAATCGCAAAAGCGCCTGTGGGAACGCTTTGGCCATAATCAGCTGGAGCTGATGGACCAGAAGCGCATCCGCGAGGTGGTTGCCTGCGACAGCTACATCGGCGGCATGCTCGACATGAGCGGCGGCCACATCCACCCGCTGAACCTGGCCCTGGGCGAAGCTGCCGCGGTCGAGTCGCTGGGTGGCATCATCTATGAGCAAACCCCGGCCGTGCGCATCGAACGTGGTGCCAACCCGGTGGTGCATACCCCGCAGGGCAAGGTCCGCGCCAAGTTCATCATCGTTGCCGGCAACGCCTACCTGGGCAACCTGGTACCCGAGCTGGCCGCCAAGTCCATGCCATGCGGCACACAGGTGATCACCACCGAGCCACTGGGCGAAGAACTGGCTCGCACCCTGCTGCCGCAGGACTACTGCGTCGAGGACTGCAACTACCTGCTCGACTACTACCGCCTGACCAGCGACAAGCGCCTGATTTTCGGTGGCGGCGTGGTGTACGGCGCGCGTGACCCGGCCAACATTGAGGCGATCATCCGCCCGAAAATGCTCAAGGCCTTCCCGCAGCTGAAGAACGTGAAGATCGACTACGCCTGGACCGGTAACTTCCTGCTGACCCTGTCGCGACTGCCACAGGTTGGCCGGATCGGCGACAACATCTACTACTCGCAGGGTTGCTCGGGCCACGGCGTGACCTATACCCACCTGGCGGGCAAGGTGCTGGCCGAGGCCCTGCGTGGCCAGGCAGAGCGTTTCGACGCCTTTGCCGGCCTGCCGCACTACCCGTTCCCGGGTGGCCAGATGCTGCGCGTACCCTTCAGCGCCATCGGTGCCTGGTACTACAGCCTGCGCGATCGCCTGGGCTTCTGATTCAGGCGGCCCGCGCCCACAGGATTTGTGCTGCTTGCACAGTCCGTGTGGGCGCGGGCTTACCTGCGAAGGGCCGGCACTGGCAACGCTATTTGTTCAGGCTATTGACCGCCTGCTTCGCCGCACTCTCTTGCCCCGCCTTGGCCAGTTCATCCGCAGCGTGCAACCACCGCTGGCGATCAACCTGGGCCGGCAGTTGCCGAGGTGGCTGCACCAGCACCGCCCAACTCCCCTGCTTCTCCCACGCCGATGCAAATTCATCGAATGCCATCACCTGTCGCCGGTGCATGCCCGAGCGCAGCAGCACCCGCTGCTTGTAACGGTCATACCCCATCAACACCGCATAGCGCGGCTCGCTCCACCAGGCCGAACCTTCCTCGTAACGCAGCAGTACCGGGTTGCCCGCCGCCACCTGGGTCAGCAGCGCGTCCAGTTGCTTGTCCAGCGGGTACACCACCCTACCGTAATCCCGTGCCACACGGGGAATAGCGGTATCCAGCGTTTCGGCACCCTGAGGCAGGTTGAGCGGCTTATCCAGCAAGCCCGGCGTAATAGGCGCCCCCTGCTGCGACAGCACTGCCGCCAGCGCCATGGCCCCGCTGTGGTTGGCGTTGCCACGGTAGAACGGCACGCTGCTGATCTCGACTCGCTGCGGCAGGCCTTTGAGGTTGCCGGGCGGTGCGCTGGCGCAGCCGGCCAGGGTGGCAGCCAGCAGACAGGCAGCCAGTAGCCGCCGGGGGGCAGCCTTGAAGGAATGTTGCTCCATGGACACTCGCTTGTTCCAACGCCAGGCAGGCAGCGCCCGGCTCTGGCCACCGATCATAGGTCCGACAGCGGCGCGGGTATAGTCCGACAGCGCCTTGGAGCGAATCGGCCCTAGAGATAGACCATTGTTCGATGGAACGTCACAGACGAAGGGCTAGACTAAAGCAGTGTCTGGACGGTAAACGCGGCCCAATCAAGCGCTTGCCGCAAAGATGGAGGCACAGATGAGCCTGACCATGGCAATTCTCATGCTGGTAGGTATGTGGCTGAGCGTCGCAGCCGCCATGCTGTGGGGTGTACTGCGTATCGTGCGGCGTCATGCGCACCACCTGCCACCGCAGGCACCCGCCAAGCCACAGCCAGTAAGACGGCCGCGGCGGCATGCCGGGGTGAGCTAACCTCAGGATTTCCCGAAGCCCACTGACTGACAAGCCCGCTGCACAGGTATTCGCGTTGCCAGTGCCACGCGAATACCTGTGCAGCGGGCTTGTCCGCAAGAGGGGCGCGAAGCGCCCTTTTTTACATCAACCTTCAGCCGCCTCACGCTTCAAACGCGCTCGGCGGGCCAGGATGTTGAGGACCTCGATAGCCGTCGAGAACGCCATGGCCGCATATACATAGCCCTTGGGTACATGGGCGCCAAAGCCTTCGGCGATCAGCGTCATGCCGATCATGATGAGGAAGCCCAGCGCCAGCATGACCACAGTCGGGTTGTCGTTGATGAAATTGGCCAGCGGGTCGGCAGCCACCATCATCACGATCACAGCCGTGATAACGGCGATAATCATGATGGGCAGGTGCTCGGTCATGCCCACGGCGGTGATGATACTGTCGACCGAGAAGACGATGTCCAGCAGCAGGATCTGGAAGATCGCCGCAGCAAAGCCCAGGGTAACCGTGGAGGAGACTTTGGCTTCCTCCTTGGCGCCATGCGGGTCGACGTTTTCGTGAATTTCCTTGGTCGCCTTCCACAGCAGGAACAGACCACCGGCAATCAGGATCACATCCTTCCACGAGAAGGCGTTGCCGAACACTTCGAACACCGGGTCGGTCAACTGGACGATCCAGGCCACGGTGCTGAGCAAGGCCAGCCGCATGACCAAGGCCATGCTGATACCGATACGCCGCGCCTTGGAGCGGTACTCCACCGGCAATTTGTTGGTCAGGATCGAGATGAAGATCAGGTTGTCGATGCCCAGTACAACTTCCATGGCCACCAGCGTAGCCAGGGCAACCCAGGCGGTAGGGCTAGCGGCGAGTTCCAGCAAATATTCCATTGTTCAAATCCTGCAGCAGCGGTTGGGGTCAGATTTCCTGGGTTTCTTCTTTCTTCTCGGCATCCTTGGGCTTCTGCCCTTCGCCGCCGATGGCTTCGCTCAGCGCCTGCTGGGCAGCCTTGTTGGTGTCGTCGATGGCTTGTTTGGCCGACTGCGCGGCCTGGTCGAGCATCTGCTGGGCGGATTTCTCGGCCTGGTCGCAGCCTGCCAGGGTGAACAGGGCCAAAGCCAGCACCAATGGGGTGCCAATGGATTTGAGTTGCAGCATGGTGTCCTCGCTTGAAATAACCCGGCGGCGCATGGCGCCTGATAGCCGTGCATTCTAGAGACGGCAATAGTTCAGGAAAATTCGTATTTTCATGGCATATACTTCGGTTTTTACGAATCGGAACGACCGACGGTGCTTAATTATCGCCAGCTGCATTACTTCTGGGCCGTGGCCAAGACGGGCAGCATCACCCGCGCCAGCCAACAGCTGAACCTCACACCACAAACCATTAGCGGGCAGATCACCCTGTTCGAGCAAACCTACGGCCTGGAACTGTTCCAGCGCGCCGGCCGGCAGCTGGAACTGACAGAAACCGGCCGTCAGGCCCTGGTGTATGCAGAGCAGATGTTTCAGATCGGCAGCGAGCTTGAAGCCATGCTGCGTGCCGGCCCTCAAGAGCAGATCCTGTTCCGTGTGGGGGTGGCTGACGTGGTGCCCAAATCCATTGTCTACCGCCTGCTGGCACCGACCATGGACCTGGAGGAGGTGCTGCGCATCAACTGCCGCGAAGACAAACTTGAGCGGTTACTGGCAGACCTGGCTATTCAACGCCTGGACCTGGTGATTTCCGACAGCCCCATGCCTAACCACCTGGACATCAAGTGCTACAGCCAAAAGCTGGGCGAGTGCGGGCTGAGCTTCTTCGCCACCCCGGCGCTGGCACAACGGCTTGAAGGTCCTTTTCCAGCTTGCCTGCAGGATGCTCCGCTGCTGGTTCCCGGCCAGGAGACCGTGGTAAGCAGCCGCTTGCTGCGGTGGCTGGGCGAGCAGCAGGTGCAGCCACGGATCGTGGGGGAGTTCGATGACAGTGCCTTGATGCAAGCGTTCGGGCAGTCGGGCAGCGGCATTTTCGTTGCGCCCAGCGTAATCGCCGAGGAGGTGTGCCGTCAGTATGGCGTGCAACTGATCGGGCAGACCGAGGCCGTGCACGAGTCGTTCTATGCCATTTCGGTGGAGCGCAAGGTCAAGCACCCAGGGATCGTGGCGATTACCGAGGGGGCCCGGCGGGAGTTGTTTCACTGGTAGCCGCAAAAGCCTGATTGACAAAGAACACGGCCCGACATGCGCTATAGGTGCTCTATGGTAAAGTCCGCCCTTTCCAGATTCCGAGATACCGCTGCACATGACCCCTTTTCTCCGCTTCCTCAACCGCACCAGCCTGGTGACTCAGATCGTCATCGGCCTGCTCGCCGGCATCGCTCTCGCCCTGCTGGCACCTGCCATCGCCCGCGACCTGGCCTTTCTTGGCAAGGTGTTTGTCAGCGCCCTGAAGGCGGTTGCGCCCGTGCTGGTGTTCATCCTGGTCATGGCTTCGGTCGCCAACCATCGTCACGGCCAGGAAACCCACATTCGCCCGATCCTCTGGCTGTACCTGCTGGGCACCTTTGCCGCTGCAGTGGTGGCCGTGGTTGCCAGCATGCTGTTCCCCTCGCACCTGGCGCTAAGCACCAGCGAGGCCACGCTGAGCGCGCCAGGCGGCATCGCCGAAGTGCTGCAGAACCTGTTGCTGAACGCGGTAGACAACCCGGTCAATGCCCTGCTCAACGCCAACTTCATCGGCGTGCTGACATGGGCCATCGGCTTGGGCGTGGCCCTGCGCCATGCCGGCGAAACGACCCGTACCGTGGTCGAAGACCTGTCCAATGGTGTAACCCTGATCGTGCGCGTGGTCATCCGCTTCGCCCCGCTGGGCATCTTTGGCCTGGTCAGTTCCACCCTGGCCCAGTCGGGCCTGGACGCGCTGCTTGGCTACCTGCACCTGCTGGCGGTACTGATCGGCTGCATGCTGTTCGTGGCGCTGGTGATGAACCCACTGATCGTGTTCTGGAAGATTCGCCGCAACCCCTACCCGCTGACGCTGCTGTGCCTGCGCGAAAGCGGCATTACTGCGTTCTTCACCCGCAGCTCGGCCGCCAACATCCCGGTGAACCTGGCGTTGTCGGAACGCCTTGGCCTGCATGAAGACACCTACTCGGTGTCGATCCCGCTGGGCGCGACCATCAACATGGCCGGTGCGGCGATCACCATTACCGTGCTGACCCTGGCCGCAGTGCATACCCTGGGTATCCAGGTGGACCTGCCGACTGCCGTGCTGCTCAGCGTGGTGGCGGCAGTGTGCGCCTGCGGCGCCTCGGGCGTGGCCGGGGGTTCGCTGCTGCTGATTCCGCTGGCATGCAGCCTGTTTGGCATCCCAAGCGAAATTGCCATGCAGGTGGTTGCGGTGGGCTTCATCATCGGCGTGTTGCAGGATTCGGCCGAAACGGCGCTGAATTCTTCGACCGATGTGCTGTTCACTGCCGCGGCATGTCAGGCTCAAGAGCAGCGCCACGGCTAAGAGGGCCGGGGCCGCTTTGCGGCCCCAATTGCCTTACGCGATGGCATTACCTACCCTAGTGGCCTTTCCCCAGCCACGAGACAGGGCCATGTCAGAACACGAAACCGCAGGTGAAGGCCGCTTCAACAGCATCGAGATCCGCGTTCTCGGCTCGCTGATCGAAAAGCAGGCCACCAGCCCGGAAAGCTACCCGCTGACCCTCAATGCCCTGGTCCTGGCCTGCAACCAGAAGACCAGCCGCGAGCCGGTGATGAACCTCACCCAAGGCCAGGTCGGCCAAGCCTTGCGCGCCCTCGAAGGTCAGGGCATGACCCGCCTGCAGATGGGCAGCCGTGCCGACCGCTGGGAACATCGGGTAGACAAGGCACTGGAGCTGGTGCCAGCGCAGTTGGTGCTGATGGGCCTGATGTTCCTGCGAGGCCCGCAAACCCTCAACGAACTGTTGACCCGTAGCAACCGCCTGCACGACTTTGACGACACCGAGCAGATCCAGCATCAGCTGGAGCGCCTGATCACGCGGGACCTGGCCTTGCACCTGCCACGCCAGGCCGGCCAGCGTGAAGACCGCTACACCCATGCCTTGGGCGACCCGGCGGAAATCGAGGCGATTCTCGCTGCACGGCAGCAGGAAGGCGGCGTGCGCACCAGTGGCGGCAGTGTGTCAGAAGAACGCATCGAGGCCCTCGAAGCCCGCATTACGGCGCTGGAAGCACGCCTGGCCGAGCTGGAAGGCTGAGCCGTCACGGCTCGGGGTCAGGGAAATTGCGGCAGCTCTTGCGCTCGGCCAGCTCCCGGTCAGTGGGGCGCTGGTCGACGAACACAGCGCGACCGTCGGCGTAGATTTCCAGGTAGCCCCAGTGCAGGTCCTGCTCTTGCTGCCCGGGCTTTGGGGGGACTAGCCACCAGGGTTCGCGGCTGATCAGGGTCATGGGTGTGATTCCTGAGAGGTCTGCAGTAAGCATAGACACCTTCAGGTCCTGCTTTGCTTGCACCGGCCCTTTCGCGGGTAAACCCGCTCCTACGGCGGCCTGTGTCCAGCCTCCGATGTGTGTCTACCACCGATCTGTGCAGGAGCGGGTTTACCCGCGAATACGGTAGCGGCAGCAACGGTGAACGACTGGTGGAGATTGGCCAGCAGGCCCGGCCTCTTCGCGGGTGAACCCGCCCCTACGGCGGCCTGTGTCCAGCCTCCGATGTGTGTCTACCACCGATCTGCGTAGGAGCGGGTTTACCCGCGAATACGGTAGCGGCAGCAACGGTGAACGACTGGTGGAGATTGGCCAGCAGGCCCGGCCTCTTCGCGGGTGAACCCGCCCCTACGGGGATCTTCACAGTTTCAACAACTGCGCAGTCCTGTGAGAGCGGCTTCAACCGCGAAAGGGCCGTACAGGCTTACGCCGGTGCCGAAGTCCGAATCAGGTGGTCAAAGGCCGCGAGCGACGCCTTGGCCCCCTCACCCACCGCAATGACGATCTGCTTGTACGGCACGGTAGTCACGTCACCTGCGGCAAACACACCCGGGATACTGGTCTGGCCCTTGGCGTCGACAATGATTTCGCCACGCGGCGACAGCTCGACGGTGCCCTTCAGCCAGTCAGTGTTAGGCAGCAGGCCAATCTGTACGAAGATACCTTCCAGTGCCACTTCGTGCTGTTCATCCGTGGTGCGGTCCTTGTAGCGCAGGCCGGTCACCTTCTCGCCATTGCCCAGCACCTCGGTGGTCAGGGCGCTGGTGATCACGTTGACGTTCGGCAGGCTGCGCAGCTTGCGTTGCAACACCGCATCGGCACGCAACTGGCTGTCGAACTCGATCAGCGTCACCTGGGCGACGATACCGGCCAGGTCGATGGCCGCTTCCACACCCGAGTTGCCGCCGCCAATCACCGCCACGCGTTTGCCCTTGAACAGCGGGCCGTCACAGTGCGGGCAGTAGGCCACGCCGCGGCCACGGTACTCTTGCTCACCCGGCACGTTCATTTCGCGCCAGCGGGCGCCAGTGGCCAGGATCACGGTCTTGGCTTTCAGCGAAGCGCCCCCCGCCAGGCGCACTTCGTGCAGACCGCCCTCGGCGGCCGGAATCAGCGCTTCACCGCGCTGCAGGTTCATGATGTCGACGTCGTACTGTTTGACGTGCTCTTCCAGCGCCGTGGCCAGCTTCGGCCCTTCGGTTTCCTGCACCGAGATGAAGTTCTCGATGGCCAGAGTGTCCAGCACCTGGCCGCCGAAGCGCTCGGCGGCAACACCGGTGCGGATGCCCTTGCGGGCAGCGTAGATAGCAGCAGCGGCGCCAGCGGGGCCACCGCCGACAACCAGCACGTCAAAGGCTTCCTTGGCGTTGATCTTCTCGGCCTGGCGGGCGCCAGCGTTGGTGTCGATCTTGCCAATGATTTCTTCCAGGCCCATACGGCCCTGACCAAACACTTCACCGTTGAGGTAGATACTCGGTACCGCCATGATCTTGCGCGATTCCACTTCGTCCTGGAACAGCGCACCGTCGATGGCAACATGGCGCACGTTGGGGTTGAGTACCGCCATCAGGTTCAGTGCCTGGACGACGTCCGGGCAGTTCTGGCACGACAGCGAGAAGTAGGTTTCGAAGTTGAATTCACCTTCCAGGGCCTGGATCTGCTCGATCACTTCGGCACTGGCCTTGGACGGGTGGCCGCCGACTTGCAGCAGTGCCAGCACCAGCGAGGTGAACTCGTGGCCCATGGGGATGCCGGCGAAGCGCAGGCTGATATCGGCACCCGGGCGGTTCAGCGAGAACGAAGGACGACGGGCATCGGTACCGTCCGCGCTGAAGGTAATGAGGTTCGACAGGCCGGCAATCTCCACCAGCAGGTCGTGCAATTCGCGGGACTTCGCGCCGTCGTCGAGGGAGGCAACGATCTCGATCGGCTGGGTGACCCGCTCCAGGTAGGTTTTCAGTTGCGATTTAAGCGTGGCGTCCAACATACGGGCGATTCCTTTTTCAAAACTCGGATACAAAAACGCCCAGGCGAGGTCGCCCGGGCGCTTGACGGGGCGGTAGGTATTTCAGCTTTGGCGGCTGCTTACCGCCCGCGTTATGGGCATGACCTTAGATCTTGCCTACGAGGTCCAGCGACGGCGCCAGAGTGGCTTCGCCTTCTTTCCACTTGGCCGGGCACACTTCGCCTGGGTGAGCGGCAACGTACTGGGCAGCCTTGACCTTACGCAGCAGTTCAGCAGCATCACGGCCAACGCCACCGTCGTTCAGCTCGACAATCTTGATCTGGCCTTCCGGGTTGATCACGAAGGTACCGCGGTCGGCCAGGCCGGCTTCTTCGATCAGCACGTCGAAGTTGCGCGAAATGACGTGAGTCGGGTCACCGATCAGCGGGTATTCGATCTTGCCGATGGTGTCGGAAGTGTCGTGCCAGGCTTTGTGAGTGAAGTGGGTGTCAGTGGAAACACCGTAGATTTCCACGCCCAGTTTCTGGAACTCGGCGTAGTTGTCAGCAAGGTCACCCAGCTCGGTCGGGCAAACGAAGGTGAAGTCGGCCGGGTAGAAGAACACGACAGACCACTTGCCTTTCAGATCGGCTTCGCTGACCTGAACGAACTCGCCTTTGTGGTAGGCGGTGGCGTTGAAGGGTTTGACCTGGCTGTTGATGATTGGCATGAGAGACGCTCCTTCATGGGGTTGGAATCAGTTGATGGATAGAATCCTAACTAATCATCCCACTGAAGGCTCATTGGCAAAGCTCATGCTTTCGATTGGTTTTGGCTATAACCGGGGTTACTTAATAGAAGGGAACGGGCTGAGCAAAGGATTGCGGACCTGAGCTCTGCACTGGCAAAGAAATGTAACAGCTCCCCATTCGGCATCACGGGCAAACGGGTCTAGGCTCAAGCCCATGTGATACCGGGCCCCTCTGACGGCAGCCAAGCCGCCATGTCGGATCACTGTTGCCTTGCAACGTCGACATTCAAGGAGGGGCTCATGACAGCTCTGCAAGCATTCCTCACAACACCTGTCCTCGGTACCAGCGCCTGGTTGTGGCTGGTGTTCATGGCCATCGTCATCGGTTTGCTGGTGCTCGACCTGGGCGTGCTGCACCGCCACGACCGGGAAATTGAAATGCGCGAGAGCCTGCTGCTGTATTCAGGCTATTTCAGTGTCGGTGTGCTGTTCGGCGCGGGGGTCTGGTACCAGTTGGGCGCGCAGTCGGCACTGGAGTTCTACACCGGTTTTTTGGTCGAGCAATCGCTGTCCATGGACAACGTGTTCGTCATGGCGATGATCTTCAGCTACTTCGCCATACCCCGCCGCTACCAGCACCGCGTGCTGTTCTGGGGCATCCTGGGCGTGGTGTTCCTGCGGGCCATCATGATCGGCGTGGGCGCGGCGCTGGTACAGAACTTTGCCTGGGTGCTTTACATCTTCGGTGCCTTCCTGCTGTTTACCGGGGTGAAAATGGCGCTGTCGAAGGAAGACAGCCGCCCGGACCTGGCCAACAACCCGATCCTCAAGTTCGTGCGGCGGCACATGCGGGTTACCGACCAGATCCATGGCTCGCACTTCTTCGTACGCCACACCCCGGCCGGGCACAGCAAGGCGTTGCGTTATGCCACCCCGCTGTTCCTGGCGCTGGTACTGATCGAACTGGCCGACCTGGTGTTTGCCGTCGACAGCGTGCCGGCGATCTTCGCCATCACCCAGGACCCGTTCATCGTCTACACCTCCAACATCTTCGCCATCCTCGGCTTACGCTCGCTGTATTTCGCGCTGGCGGCGCTGATGCACCGGTTCGTTTATCTCAAGTACGCACTGGCGCTGGTGTTGATCTTCATTGGCTGCAAGATTTTCTACCACGGCATGGTGGGCAAGGTGCCGGCGCTGCTGTCGTTGGGCGTGACATTCGGGTTGTTGCTGGGTGGGGTGGTGATTTCGTTGATCAAGACGCGGGGGCAAAAAAAGGATGACATTGTGGATGGGCACCAGCCGCACGCCATTGGACAAGAACCCGCGTCCAAGAGGGAAAAAGACACGCAACTAGGTGCCTGAGTGAATCACTTGCACTGGCCACGTCGCGGGCAAGCTGAGTGCTGCCCGTGTAGGCGCGGGTTCACCCGCGAATGGGCCGGGGCAGGCTGACGCGTTCACCGCCCGCTGCGCAACATCTCCACCGGCACATACTTGCCAATCTCGTATTTGCCAATCGCGGCCCGGTGCACTTCATCCGGCCCGTCAGCCAGGCGCAAGGTGCGCTGCATGGCATACATGTAGGCCAGCGGGAAATCACCGCTTACCCCTGCCCCACCATATATCTGGATAGCCCGGTCGATCACTTTCAAGGCCACGTTCGGCGCCACCACCTTGATCTGGGCGATCTCGCTACGGGCCACCTTGTTGCCGACAGTGTCCATCATGTAGGCCGCTTTGAGCGTCAGCAGCCGGGCCATGTCGATTTCCATGCGCGAGTCAGCGATCTTGTCGACGTTGCCGCCCAAGCGTGCCAGTGGCCGACCAAAAGCAGTACGCTCCACCGAGCGCTTGCACATCAGCTCCAGTGCGCGCTCGGCCATGCCGATCGAGCGCATGCAGTGGTGGATACGCCCTGGGCCCAGGCGGCCCTGGGCAATTTCGAAGCCGCGGCCTTCGCCAAGGATCACGTTTTCGTACGGCACCCGCACATTCTCGAAAAGGACTTCGGCATGACCATGGGGCGCATCGTCATAACCGAACACCGGCAGCGGGCGGACGATCTTCACGCCTGGCGTGTCGGTCGGCACCAGCACCATGGAATGCTGCTGGTGGCGTGGCCCTTCAGGGTCAGACAGGCCCATGAAGATCATGACCTTGCAGCGCGGGTCGCAGGCGCCGGAAGTCCACCACTTGCGGCCGTTGATCACCCACTCGTCACCGTCCCGTATGGCGGTAGCAGCCATGTTGGTGGCGTCCGACGAGGCCACGTCTGGTTCGGTCATGGCAAACGCCGAGCGGATCTCGCCCCGCAGCAGCGGCTCCAGCCACTGGCGTTTCTGCGCCTCGCTGCCATAGCGCACCAGCACTTCCATGTTGCCGGTGTCCGGTGCCGAGCAGTTGAACGGCTCCGGCCCGAGCAACGAGCGGCCCATGATTTCTGCCAACGGTGCGTACTCCAGGTTACTCAGGCCAGCACCGTATTCCGACTCTGGCAGGAACAGGTTCCACAACCCTTCGGCGCGGGCCTTGGCCTTGAGCGCCTCCATGATTGCAGTGGGCTGCCAGCGGTCACCCTCGGCGACCTGGCGCTCGAACACGGCTTCGGCGGGGTAGACATGAGCGTCCATGAACGCAGTGACACGCTCGCGCAGTGCCTGGACCTTGGGCGAATAGGCGAAATCCATCTGGGCTACCTTCACAGTTCGGAATACTTGGGCCAGAGCCTAGAGCAGCATTGCTCCATCCACCTAGTCTATTTTCCGCGTGTATAAACATTCATAACCGATATATGATCGGCCGATAATTCCAACAAAGAGCGGCGCCCATGAACCTTAGCAAGGTCGACCTCAACCTGTTCATCGTGTTCGATGCGATCTACACCGAAGCCAACCTGACCCGCGCCGGGCAGATCGTCGGCATTACCCAGCCGGCAGTGTCCAATGCCCTGTCGCGCCTGCGCGAAACCTTCAATGACCCGCTGTTCGTGCGCACCGCGCAAGGCATGGTGCCCACACCCATGGCGCAGAACATCATCGGCCCGGTGCGCAACGCCCTGGCGCTGCTGCGGACCTCGGTGCAGGAAAGCCGCACGTTCAACCCGCAGCAGGCCAACAAGACCTTCCGCATCAGCATGACCGACCTGACCGAGGCGGTCATCTTGCCGCCGCTGTTCCAGCGCCTGCGCCGCCTGGCGCCGGCGGTAATGATCGAGAGCTTCCTGTGCAAGCGCCGCGAGACCACCAAGGAACTCGCGGCCGGCCGCCTGGACTTTGCCATCGACGCGCCACTGAACACCGACCCGCAGGTGCGCCACATCAAACTGATGCAAGACCGCTATGTCTGCGCCCTGCGCCAGGGCCACCCGCTGGCTGACAGCAAGCTGACCCTCGACAGCTACCTGGGCATGACCCACATCCATATCTCCAGCCGCCGCAACGGCCTGGGTTACGTCGACCTGGCGCTGGGCAAGATGGGGGTTCAACGCAAGGTCGCCCTGCGTTCGCAACACTACCTGATGGCGTCGCAGGTGTTGCAGCAGACCGACATGGCGATGACGGTTCCCGAGCGCTTCGCCCGTCGCCATCAGTTGCGTTATCAGGCGCTGCCGGTGGAGGTCCCTGCACTGGAAACGCACCTGTACTGGCATGAAAGCACCGACCAGGACCCGGCCAACCGCTGGATGCGCGAGCAGATCACGGAATTGTGCGAGCGCGTGGTTGCAGAGGAAGAGAAGGCTCTGGAGCCCACCTGACGGTACCGGCGAGAGACCCTTCATGGCCCTCACCAGGAAAAGTAGAAAATCCCATGAAAGATCTTCGATAGAGAATTTTTTTCTAAAATAATCGCGAATCGACCTGAGGGAAACGAAAAAAACACCGCTGCTGGCAGGTACGCTTACGTCAATGATCGCCGACTTCACGGCCACTGACACGGACCCGCCCTCAATGCCTAGCGCCCCACTCTACTTCGATTATGCCGCCACTACCCCAGTCGACGACCGGGTTATCGAAACCATGCTCGCCTACCTGGGTAACCAGGCCAACTTCGGCAACCCGGCGTCCAGCGGCCACGCCTTCGGCCAGGCTGCACGTCACGCCGTGGAGCAGGCGCGCCAACAAGTCGCCGAGTGCGTCGGCGCGCACGCCGAGCACCTGGTATGGACCTCGGGCGCGACCGAGTCCAACAACCTGGCGCTCAAGGGTATTGCCCAAGGCATCGGCCAGCCCGGGCACCTGATCACCAGCCAGCTGGAACACAAGGCCGTGCTCGACACCGTGGCCGAGCTGGAACGTCAGGGCTGGGCCGTTACGCGCCTGGCAGCGGATGCCGCTGGCCTGATTCAACCCGCGAGTGTGCAGGCAGCATTGCGCGCTGACACCCGCCTGGTATCGCTGATGGCGGTCAACAACGAACTGGGCACGGTCACCGATTTTGCCGCGATCGGCGAGCAGGTGCGTGCCCACGGTGCCCTGCTGCACGTGGATGCCGCGCAGGCCGTGGGCAAGCTGGCTATCGACCTGCGTACGATGGCCGTGGACCTGATGTCTTTTTCGGCGCACAAGGTCTACGGGCCGAAAGGCATCGGCGCGCTGTATGTCGGGCCGCGCGCCCGCGTGCTGATGCGTGCGCAGATGCACGGCGGCGGCCATGAGCAGGGCCTGCGTTCCGGCACCCTGGCGACCCATCAGATAGCGGGCATGGGCAGTGCCTTTGCCTTGGCCGGCCAACCTGGCGACAGCGAGCACCAGCGCCTTGAGCAACTGGCAAGACACCTGCGCACAGGCCTGCTGGCCATGCCTGGCGTTACCCTGAACGGCTGCGCCAAGCAACGCATTCCCCATACCTTGAACCTGTGCATCGACAGCAAGGGCTTCAACAGCACGGCGCTGGCCGGCGAGCTGGCCTTGTCGACCACCTCGGCCTGCAACTCGGCGAGCAACGCTGCCTCGCATGTGCTGCTGGCACTGGGGCTGGATGAGCGTCAGGCTCGCAACAGTGTGCGCTTGAGCATCGGCCGTTTCAGCACCGAGGCTGACGTGGACAAGGCGCTCGAAGTGTTTGGCCGAGTGCTGACGACAGCATCGGCCGCACTGTGGTGACCACCTCGGCTGTTTTCGCCTTGCCTGACCTGCGTCTCAAGACTTTTCGTACAGAGGCTAGAACAGGCGGCTGTCCGGCGTGAAATCCTCAACCTGGATTTTCGCGCTCTGCGCCTGTGGGTGCCGTGGGTTGAACAGGTAATTGGTGGTGCTGGGCATGATCGCGCTTGGCACCGGCAGCAGCAATGCCGAACCGTCATCCAGAAAGCGATTGCCCAGCGTACGGGTCAACTCAGGCTGAGCAGACCAGCCGGGCCGCAAAGCGGGCAACTGCGCCTGGGAAACCGTGTCGGGCAGTTCGATGCGAAGCAAGCGCATGGTGGTCGGGAAATCCTCGGGGTCGATCTCCAGGTGCACCAATACTTCCAGCATCGCCCCGGGAGGGCTGGTGGCGGCATACACCACTGGCCGACCCGCCTGGTGCCAGCGGCCACTTACACGCAAGCCCCCCGTACCGCTCAAGTCTGCATAGGCGCTGATTCGCCACAAAATCACAGGCCATAGCCCTCGGCAATCTGCAGCAGCATTTCTTCGACCTGCGTGGTGCCTTGCTGGGTGGTGAGCATCTGCATCGGCGTCAGCCCCGAGAAGCGTTCCTTAGGCTTGGAAAGCCAGCGCTTGGCCTTGCCCACTTCCCCGAACACAGCCTCGGCCATGGCGGTGATGTGGGCCGAGCGGAACAGCCGGTCGCTCTCATCCACGGTCAGCGGTTGGTCACGCTCGATACGGGATTTGAGGGTGCGCAGCGGAATGATCTGGTCGCGCTCCACCGGCGTGAGCACACCGCGTTCAGTCAGCTTTACCAACCAGGTGGCGGCAAAACCATCGGTGATGCGGGTGTGGATTTCGAAGTCGCTGGCAAGCTCGGGAATGTCCAGCAGCGCCTGCAAGCGCGCCCGGTACTCGTGGTAACCGTTGTCGCGTAGCACTTCGGCAAGCATGGCAGGCTCCTTTTCGGCATTTGCCGACAAGTATGCGGTATATGCCGGGTCATTGCCAGTTTGCCTGGTCGGGTGGTCGACGCCAGGGCTTTGCCGATTTACCGCCAGCATTGCCAGGGCCGCACAGCGGCCCCGCAAACCTCACAGGAAGGTGAACACTTGCGATGCCGGCAACCGCGACTTGTTCAGCCCGGCATTGAAGTCCGCCTCACTGCGATAACCCAGGCTCAGGATAACCACACTGGTGAACCCACGCTCACGCAAGCCCAGTTCGGCATCGAGGACCTTGCTGTCGAAGCCCTCGATCGGCGTGGCATCCAGCCCATGCGCCGCCGCACCCAGCAAGGCAGTACCCAGCGCCAAATAGGTTTGCTTTTCCATCCAGTGCTGCACATCCTTCTGGTCGAAGCGGTGCAGGTTGACGTAGTGACGGCGGCTCTGGTTTTGCCCGGCGCGCGCTTGCTCATCACGGAAACGGCCATCGGCGGCCTCTTGATCGAGCACGGCGTTCAGGTGTTCTTCAGTCATCTCGGTACGGGTGCAGAACACGATCACATGCGAGGCATCGAGAAGCTTCTGCGTGTTGTAGGCATAACCCTCAGCAGTGCTCTTGGCCAGGCGGGCCTTGCCTTCGGCCGTGTCGGCGACGATGAAATGCCAGGGCTGGGAATTGACCGACGACGGGCTGTGACGCAGTTGCTCGAGCAGGGCGTCGACAGTGGCCTGGGGAATGCGGCGTGAGGCATCGTAAGCTTTGGTGGTGTAACGGCGCTTGGCCAGCGATACGGTATCCATGCGACAACTCCGGAGTGAACAGTGGATTTGCCGGGCATCTTATCTTTCCAGCAAAAAAGAAAAAGCGGCACAATGTAACAACACTTTCATCCCTGGAATGAAAATGCTGCGCATCACCGACCTCGAACTGTTTGCCCGCAGCAGCGTGCTGGGTAGCTTCACTGCCGCTGCCCATGAAGCAGGCCTGCTGCCAGGCCAGGTGGCGGCCGCGATCAAACGCCTGGAGCGCGACCTGGATGTACGCCTGTTCGCCCGCACCACCCGCAGCCTGCGCCTGACCGCCGAGGGCGAGCGCTACCTGCCAACCGCACTGAATGTGCTGGAAAGCCTGCGCCAGGGCCATGAAGATCTGCATGGCAACCCAAATAGCCTGCGCGGCACCCTGCAGGTGTCGGCCCCTTCCGACATGGGCCGCAACATGTTGTTGCCCTGGCTCAGCGCCTTCCGCCACGACCACCCGGCATTGCAACTGCGCTTCTTGCTGTCCGACCAGATGGCCGACCTCAACCGCGACCCCGTGGATGTAGCCATCCGCTATGGCCTCAACCAGGATGCCAACTACATCGCCCTGCCACTGGCCGAGTGGAACCGCCGAGTGCTGGTGGCCTCGCCCGACTACCTGGCCCGTCACGGCCGCCCGCTCACCCCCGACGCGCTGCAACAGCATGCCTGCCTGCTGTATATGCAGCACAGCCGGGTGTACGACAAGTGGCAGTTGGGTAACCGCACCGTGCAGGTGCGTGGGCCGCTGGTCAGTGACGATGCCGACGTCATCCGCCGCCTGGCCATCCAGGGGGAAGGTATCGTCTACAAGTCGTGGCTGGATGTCAGCGCCAACATCGCGGCCGGTGAACTGGAAATGGTCCTGCCCGAATTGATCGGCGAGCCTACCCCGCTGACCTTGGTCTGCCCTCATCGCAAACAACTCACGCCTGCCGTGAAGCAATTGCACCTGTGGCTACGCGAACGCTTCGAGGCCCTGCGCGCCCGGGCCCTGACCAACGGCTGCACAATCGTTCCAGACTGAGCCGGGGGCATTGCGCTAAGGTAGCCATTTACCCCACGGTACACGTCCATGAGCAACTGGATCGACTTCAAACAAGACGCCGACACCGGCATCGAGTCGGTCCGTGCGCATTTTGTCGGCCATGCCTATGATCCCCACTGGCACGACAGCTTCCTGGTCGGCGTTACCGAGCAGGGCGTGCAGCAGTTCAACTGCCGCCGGGTGCGCCACCGCAGTACGCCGGGGCAGGTATTTTTACTTGAGCCTGGCGACATCCACGATGGCTTGGCACCCACCGAAGAAGGCTTCACCTATTCGACGCTGTACCTGGAGCCCGCCTGGCTCGACCAACAGCTGCGCGCGCTGTACGAGCACGCGCCGGGGGACAGCCTGCCCAGCTTTGCCGATACCCTGTGCCACGACGAACGCCTGGCGCGGGCCACCGCGCTGGCCTTCCGGGCCGTGCATGAGCAGGACTTGCGCATCGTCAGGCAAACGGCCATGGACGATCTGCTGGCCTGCCTGACCCGCCACCTGCACTGGCGCCGCCGCATCAACCCCGACCCGCGCCTGCCGCTGACCGCACAGCGCGCCCGGGACTTCCTGCATGCCAATCTGGAGCGCGACATCGGCCTGGAGGACCTGGCCCAAGCCTGCGGCATTGACCGCTTTCGCCTGACGCGTGCGTTCAAGGCGGCGTTCGGCATTGCACCCCATGCCTACCTGATCCAACTGCGCCTGGCCCGCGCGCGGCGCCTGCTTGCCCAAGGCCAGACACCTGCCGAAGTGGCTGTGGCGTTGGGCTTTGCCGACCAGAGCCACTTGGGGCGCTGGTTCCGCCGCGCTTACCAGTTGACCCCGGCCGACTACCGCAGGCGCTGCTCAAACCTTCCAGACTGAATGCCGGCGGGCAGCGAACATGGTGCTTCGATGTTACGGAGCCCTGAACCATGTCGCAGTCGCTGTTGCCCTTCATTCTGTTTGCCCTGGTGTCCAGCATCAGCCCGGGGCCGACCAACCTGTTGATCCTCGCCCATGGCGCCCGCCGGGGCCTGCGCGCAAGCCTGGTGCCGATCGTGGCGGCGTGTGGCGCGGCTGCAGCCATTGTGCTGCTCGTCGGGCTGGGGCTGGGCGAACTGCTGCTGCGCCACCCCCTGGCGCAACAGCTGATGAGCTGGGCCGGGGTGCTGTGGCTGAGCAGGCTGGCGTGGAAGATGCTACGCAGTGCCGCCGCCCCGCTCCACACGACCACGGCGCCAGGCTTCAGTGCGCTCAGCGCTGCCTCGTTGCAGGTGGTGAACCCCAAGGTGTGGTTGATGGCCGTGGCGGTGGTCGGGGTATTTGCCGCGCCATCGTTGCCAGTGTGGCAGCTGGCGCTGGTGTTCTTGCTGATCGCTCTGCCGAGCATGGCCGCGTGGGCGGTGTTGGGGGTGGGGAGCACCCGGTGGCTGCAGGCACCGGGGCGGTTGCGGGTGTTCAACCAAGTGTTGGCGGGGGTTTTGTTGATATCGGCATGGGCTGCAGTATTGGCCTGAGTCTCTACTTGACTGGCAAGGGGCCTGAGCGGCCCCGGCTCAGCGTGCCAACGCCTCGCGAAAGCGCCGGGTACTGGCAACGGCCAGTACCAGCCCGACCACTGCCACGCTGCCACCCACCAGGCCGATATCCGCCACATTCATCTGGCTGCTGACGATACTGCCCAGCAGCGCACCACCGCCAATACCGATGTTGTAGATACCCGAGAACAGCGCCATGGCCACATCGGTGGCGTCGGACGCCAGCTTCAGGGTCTTGGACTGCAACGCCAGGCTGAAGCTGAGAATGGCCACGCCCCAGAACATGCTCAGCACTGCGAACACATAGAAGTTGCCCGACAGCGGCAACATCAGCAACAGGCACGCGGCGAGTACCCCGATCGAACCCACCAGGAAGCCATGCGGGAAGCGGTCGCTGTAACGGCTGAACAACAACGAACCAAAAACCCCGGCACCGCCGAACAACAGCAGCAACAGTGTGGTGCGGTCGCCGCCGATCTGCGCTACGTGCAGGGCGAACGGCTCGATATAGCTGTAAGCCGTGAACTGCGCGGTAATGACCAGCGTCACCAACAAGTAGGTAATGACCAGTGCCGGGCGCTTGAACAGGACCGGCAGGCTGCGCAACGAACCGGAGTTCTGGCTGGGCAGCAGCGGCAGCGATTTCATCAGGCACAGCATGGTGGCTAGCGCTACCCCGGCAATGCTCAGGAACGTGATGCGCCAGCCCAGTGCCTCGCCCACCACTCGGCCCAGCGGGATGCCCAGGACCATGGCCAGGGTAGTGCCGGTGGCCAGCAGGCCCAGCGCCTTGGCCTGCTGACCCGGCGGCGCCACACGCACCGCCAGCGAGGCGGTGATGGACCAGAACACCGCATGCGCCAGGGCAATGCCGATACGGCTGACCAGCAGCATGGCGAAGCTCTGCGAAAGCCACGACAGCAAGTGGCTGACAATGAACACCAGGAACACGAACAGCAGCAGACGCCGCCGTTCGATGTTGCGGGTCAGCAACATCATGGGCAACGAGGCCAGCGCCACGATCCAGGCATAGATGGTCAGCATCAGGCCGACCTGGGCAGTGCTCATGTCGAAGCTGCGGCCAATGTCACTGAGCAGCGCCACCGGGACGAACTCGGTGGTGTTGAAAATGAAGGCCGCCAAGGCCAGGGCGATGACGCTCAGCCAGCTGCCGCTGCCCGTTGTGGGCGGCAGGTGTGAGGGTATGGGTCCGTTCATGGGTGGAAACCGCTTCTCCGCAGACAAAGCAACAGGTCGCACGCCAGCCACCCGCTTGCAGGGGTGCCAACGTACGTTTTGTTATGGATAGGAATGCCCGGCATGGTACGCGTCAAGCTGGGGCCTCACAACCGCAGGGCAGGCAGAAGGAGTACCATGCGCGCTTTGTGTGAAACGCGCGTGCAACAAGGAGCCCGATCCGCTCATGGACAAGCAGCACCCCCAGCAGCAGTGGCAGCAGGCAGTCATCGCCTATGCCCAGGCCGTCAACGACTACGTCGCGCAGGGCCGTGCGCACGGCTGGGACAACCTCGAAGAGCCGCAGGCACCCGCCACCGAACACCTGCTCGACGCTTGGCTGGCAGCCCTGCAGGCAGCCAACCGCCCTGGCATGGACGAACCGCAGCGTCAGGCATTTCGCGAGGCCTGGCCACCCGCACACCACCCCTTGATACCTATGCTCGAAGACCACGGCCAAGGCATCAGCCATGTCCTGCTGCTGGAAGATGGCAGCCTGCTGGCCCGCATCGGTATGCCTTACGACAAGGGCCAGGTGGTGCGTATCGATCACCATGGGGTAACCCCGGTCATCGGCATCGAACACTTTGGCCGTTGCCCGGCGCGGCGCTATTTCGCCCTGGCCAATGCCGAGGGCGTGCGTGTGACCGATGGCTGGGGCGGCCCGCAAGTGCAGCGCCTGGCCTGGCCTACGGGGCTGGAGGGGTTGCCGCCAGGTTACCCGTTCGAGCCGTTCGACCTGCCGCCCACACCGACCGCGCTGATCCCCTTCCCCGATGGCCAGCGAGTGCTGCTGGTGAGTGCCGAAGGTATCTTCGTGCTGGCCACTCAAGGTGCGACTCGCCTGCTGCCACAGCAGGCACGCGTGCTCGATGAGCTGGCCGAGGGCACCGACCCGGACGACATCAGCCTGGGGCTGAGCATGGAGCATGGTGCGGTGTCGGCGGATGGCCGGCTGATCGTCGTGGGTGAGCAAGGCAGCCGACACCTTGTTCTGGACGAACGACTCAAGCCGCTGGCGCACATCGGCCCGGGCAGTGAATACCCGCACTTTGCCTTGTTCAACCGCGCCGGTGACCAGTTGATCGTCAATGCCTGCCATTTCTACAGCGGTGCCACGCTGGCCGTGAGGGTGGCAGACCTGCACGGGCTGGATACCGATTACTACAGCCAGGACCCGCGTACCCCGCTGGTGCAGGATGGTGCAAGGGTGTATGCGGGGGTTGCGCGCGATGGCGAGTACATCGTAGGGGATGCCTATGGCTACCTGCGGGCGTTTGGCGAAGAGGGTACGGAGCATTGGCAGCATTACCTGGGATCGACCATCAGTGCGATGGATATCAGCGCCGACGGACAAACGCTGGTGGCGGCGAGCCATGCGGGGGTTATTTCGGTGATTGCGCTGGATAGCGGGCGGCCCGAGTGGCAGATCGGTACCGGGGCGCACGGCGAGGTGCGGCGATGGTTGTTCTGGAAGGGCTGGGACAAGCCGATGGCCTGGTAAAACGGCTGCATCGGTGCTGCCTGCACGGGCCCCTTCGCGGGCAAGCCCGCTCCTACACAGGGCGGCGTAGGAGCGGGCTTGCCCACGAAGAGGCCCGTGCAGGCAACCGATCCATCAGCCCTGTAACGTGGCCATGTCGATCACGAACCGGTACTTCACATCACCGGCAATCATCCGCTCGTAGGCCTGGTTGATGTTGCGGATATCCAGCATTTCGATATCGCAACGGATGTCGTGCTCGGCGCAGAAGTTCAGTACTTCCTGAGTCTCGGCAATGCCCCCGATCAACGACCCCGCCAGCACCCGGCGCTTCATCACCAGGTTGGCCGCATGCAATGCCGGGTCGATCGGTTCGATCAGGCCGACCAGGATGTGCACACCGTCGAACTTCAGCGTTTCCAGGTACGGGTTGAGGTCGTGCTGCACCGGAATGGTGTCGAGCAGGAAATCGAAACGGCCAGCAGCGGCGCGCATCTGCTCGGCATCGGTGGAGACGATCACATGGTCGGCCCCCTGGCGGCGCGCTTCCTCGGCCTTGGCCTGAGAGCGCGTGAACAGGGTCACTTCCGCCCCAAGGGCCTTGGCCAGTTTGATGCCCATGTGGCCCAGGCCGCCCATGCCGAGGATGCCGATCTTGTGACCCGGGCCAACGCCGTGGTGCTTGAGCGGCGAATAGGTGGTGATGCCGGCACACAGGATAGGTGCAGCGCTGGGCAGGTCCATGCCGGCCGGTATGCGCACCACGAAGTGCTCGCTGACCACGATGCTGCTGGAGTACCCCCCCATGGTGTTGCTGCCGTCGACCCGGTCCGGGGTGGCGTAGGTCATGGTCGGGCCCTCGAGGCAATACTGCTCCAGGTCCTTGGCGCAGGCTTCACAGGTACGGCACGAGTCGACCATGCAGCCGACGCCTACCAGGTCACCGACCTTGTGCGCGGTGACCTTGTCGCCCACCGCCGTGACCCGGCCGATGATCTCGTGGCCCGGCATCAGCGGGTACACTGCAATGCCCCATTCGTTGCGCGCCTGGTGGATGTCGGAGTGGCACACGCCGCAGTACAGGATGTCGATGGCGACGTCATCCGGGCGCGGGCTGCGGCGTTGGAACGTCATGGGGGCCAGGGGGCTGGTGGGGGTTTGAGCGGCGTAACCGATGGCGGTATACATGCAGGGCCTCGCAGTGAAGTGAAACGATTCAGGCGACGCATTCTGCGCGTCGTTCGCCGCCTCGCCCACGGCTGATTCTCCGGCATGCATGCCTGATTCTCCGAAGGAGTCATCTAACACCTGGCGCCACGCCCTCAATCTGCGATGATCAAACTGTCTGATTCTCTGCCCTTGGTCCACCATGCAACTGACCCGTCACGTCGACGCCAATGCGCCGCTTTGCGCACTGATCCGCAGCCTCGCCACGCGCCCAGGCTTTGTGCCCACGCACCTGCCCCAGGTACAGGTGCTGAGCTGGGACCACTATGTGGCCAGCAGCCCGCAGATCTACGAACCAAGCCTGATGATCCTGGCCCAAGGCAGCAAGCTGGCGCGCCTGGGGCCGCGCACCCTGGAGTACGGCGCCGGGCATTACCTGGTGCAGGCGTTGTCGGTGCCGTTCATGTGCGAAACCTTCGCCACCCCTGACGCGCCATTGCTGGGCGTGGCGGTGGACATCGACCGTGGCGTGCTAGGTGAACTGGTGCAGAGCATGGGCCTGGTGCCGGACGCTGCAGTACAGGCGCAAACACCGCAATCGATGACCTCCGCAGCACTGGATGCGCCAATGCGCGAAAGTGTGGAACGGCTGCTGCACTGCCTGCAGGACCCGCTTGACGCCAAGGTACTGGGCCCGGCGCGCGTACGCGAGGTGCTGTATACCGCGCTGCGCGGCCCGCAGGCCGGTGTGTTGCGAGCACTGGTGGAGCAACAGGGGCACTTCGCCCGCATCGGCGCCGCCCTCGCCCACCTGCGCGAGCACTACGCCGAGCCTCTGAGCGTGGAGGCACTGGCCGCGCGGGCCAACATGAGCGTTTCGACCTTCCATGAACACTTCAAGCGCTGCACCGACATGGCACCGATGCAGTACCTCAAGCGCTTGCGGCTACTCAAGGCGCAGCAGATGCTGATCGGCGAAGGCCTGGGAGTAGCGCAGGCAGCGCACCGGGTGGGCTATCAGAGCACCTCGCAGTTCAGTCGCGAGTACAAGCGCCAGTTCGAGCGCAGCCCGGGGGATGAACAGCCCTATCTGAGCTTGCCTGTGTAGCGAAGCCAGTTTATCAAGCATGCCCACACAGTGGTCGGCGCTTCATGTTTGCCGTTCGACCATGGCGATAATTGCGGCCTTGAGCTCAGCCTTGGCCTGCCCGGCCTCCAGTTCCCCTGCTGCAGCCGCCTGGGACAGTGCATCCGCTGCCCCCACCAGCAGGCGCATGCCGGCAACCCCTACATTGCCGCTGGGCGAAAACCCGGCCAAGGCTTCACGGCACTTGTCCAGGAACGGCTGCTCGTACGCCCGCTTCAGCGCCTCCATTTCCGGCGACCCGGCCAGCGCTGCCGACACCCCAGGTATCTCCCGGCCCTGGCTCATTACGCAGTCCACGTAGGCCTCGGCGATCACCCGGGCGCGGCTGGCCAGGCTGGCTTCACAGCTGGCCAACGCTCGCGCCAGCATCTGCGACTGACGCGCATCGTATTCCTGATACAGCGCCACCAGCAGCCCGTTGCGGGTCTCGAAATGGTCGTAGACCACCGGCTTGGTCACCCCCGCCTGTTCGGCCAGGCGGCCCAGGCTCAAGGCATCGGTACCCTCCTCCCGCACCAATTGCCAGGCCATATCCACCAACTGCCTGCGTCGGTCGTCGCGGCTCAGGCGCTTGCGGGAACGTGCTTGATCATCGCTTGACATCGATTACCTACCAAAAGTAACTTACTAATCGTAACTTACCTGGAGTATATAACGCTTCAGGCCACCCTGCATCCTTGAATGGAGAGCCACCATGCACGCTCTTATCGTCGTCGGTCACCATGACCCGCAATCCCTCACCCACGCGCTGGCCCGGCAGGTTGCCGACGGCCTGGCCAGCGTCGGCCACAGCAGCGAAATCGCCGACTTGGCCAGCGAAGGCTTCGACCCCCGCTTCAGCCTGGCAGACCATGCCGTGCACCGCCGGCTGGCAGCACCGCCGGCCGATGTACTCAACGAGCAGGTACGCATCGAGCGCGCCGATGCCCTGGTGCTGGTCTATCCGATCTACTGGTGGTCGCTGCCGGCCTTGCTCAAGGGCTGGGTCGAGCGGGTATTCAGCAACGGCTGGGCGTTCGACTATGAAGGGGGCACCACGGTCAAGAAATTGCGCGGCATGAAGGTTCACCTGGTCGGCATTGCAGGTGCCGATACAGGCACCTTCGAGCGGCATGGCTATGGCGAGGCGATGCGCGTGCAGATCGAGCACGGCATCTTCGACTATTGCGGCGCAGAAGTACTCAGTTCCACATTGCTGGATGACAGCGAAGGGTCTGACCAGCTTCCCCACTTGCACCACGCACACGCTTTGGGCAAAAAACTGTTTGCAGATTGCCAGGCCGCAGCCTGAACCGGCGCAGTGCCGCTACTCAAGTAGCGGCAGCCTCGGTTCTGCAAGCCACCCATTGCAGGAAATCAGACGACCCGGCTACCATTGAGAACGATTCACACTCACAGCCGGAAGCCAGGCGTTGGACAGCACATCGACCCGTAAACTGGGCTTTTTCTTCAGCGACCACCATCGCTGGTTGCTCCAGCACATCCAGAAACGCCTGCGCAACCACACCGACGCCGAGGACACCGCCGCCGAAACGTTCTGCCAGATGCTCAGCGCACGTGTCGACCCAGACAGCATTCAGCAGCCTCGCGCCTACCTCACCGTCATCGCCCGTCGGCTGATCTTCGATCGCCATCGCCGTCGCCAGCTCGAGCAGGCCTACCTGGAGCACCTGGCTCTGCTGCCTGAGGCCGTAGCGCCATCAGCCGAGGAGCAACTGCTGCTGATCGAGTCCCTGGTGAGCATCGATCAGGCACTGGACGGCTTGCCGGCAGTCGTCAAAGCCACCTTCCTATACAGCCAGCTCGACGGCATGCACTACGCCGACATCGCGGCAAAGCTGCAGATCAGTGAACGCTCTGTCAGCCGCTACATGAAACAGGCGCTGCGCCAATGTTACCTGTGCGAGGTGCAGGCATGAGCAGGCCTGCCTTGGACCGGGTCAGCGAGCAGGCCATCGACTGGATGGTCGAGCTCAGGGCCGCTACGCCTGACCCGGCGCTGCTGCAACGGGTCAGGCTGTGGCTGCAGCAAGACCCCGCTCACCAACAGGCCTGGAACCGCCTGGAGCAACGCCTTGGCCATCCGTTCGCGGCGTTGCTCGCCCTGGATCAGCGGTCCCCTGGCCAAGCAGCAGAGGCACGCCGATTGCTGATGCAGCCTACTCGCTCACGGCGTGACGTAGTTGGCGTCATGGCCAGTCTGGGGCTGTTCGGCGCGGCGCTGTGGGGTGGATGGCGCAGCGACACCACCCAAGGATGGCTGGCCGATTTGCACACGGGCCTTGGCGAGCGGCGCAACTTTACCTTGGCAGACGGCAGCCGCCTGAGCCTGAACAGCGCCAGTGCGGTCGACGTGCAGTTCGATGCCGGACAGCGCCTTCTGGTGCTGCGTCACGGCGAGTTGCTGATCCAGGTTGCGCGCGATCCGTTGCGCCCCTTGCGCGTGCGCACCGCGCAAGGGCAAGTGCAGGCGTTGGGGACGCGGTTTCTGGTCAGCCAGGAGCAGGACGCCACACGTGTTGTGGTACTGCAGCACAGCGTCCGCGCCAGTCTGGCCAATGGACAGTGGGCGGAGCTGCAGCAAGGGCAGGCTGCCCTGCTACGGAACAACACCATAGAACGCCTGACAGGCGAGCAACAGCAACGTGCTGCATGGCTGGAGGGCCGCCTGGAGGTCCTCGACCAGCCTCTGCATGTGGTGATCGACGCGCTGCGCCCCTACCAGCGCGGCTACATCCGGCTCGCCCCCGCGGCACGCGATCTGCGGGTGCAGGGCGTATTTCATCTGGACCAGCCACAGCAAGCGTTCAAGGCGTTGGCCGAGGCCCTTCCAATCAGCGTGCAGCGCTATGGCCAATGGCTGATGTTGATCGACCTGAAATCCGCCTGATAAAAATATTTATCAAAATCATTCGCAATCGTGGCAAGTTTTCTTTGCTCATCCCACATACCTCCTGACAGCCACTTCATTCGGGAGTAATCCGTGTACAACCCCTTGCCCCGCGCCCTGCCTCTGGTCGCTGCCCTGGCCAGCTTCAACGTGCTTGCCCAGGCGCAGACCCAAGTGTTCGACCTGCCACCCGCCAGCCTGGCTCACACGCTCAACCGCATCGCCAGCCAGAGCGGCCACATCATCGCGCTGGAGCCAGCACTGGTGCGCGGCAAGCAGGCACCTGCCGTGGTCGGCCACATGAGTGCCGAGCAGGCCATGCAAGCTGCGCTGGCCGGTAGCGGCTTGCAGTTGTGGGTTTCCGCCGAGGGCCATTTCAGTGTGGCGGCTGGCAATCTGGGCAGCGACGTCATGGAACTGGGCAGCACCAGCATCACCGACAACTATGTGGGTGCAACCAGCGAAGGCACCGGGTCGTATGCCGCCCGCGCGGTGACCCTGGGCAAAGGCACGCACACCCTCAAGGAGATTCCCCAGTCAGTCACCGTCATCACGCGCAAGCAACTGGATGACCAGGGCATCACCGACTTGCAGGACGCGCTTAACCACACCACGGGCATTGTCGGCGCGCAGGGCATTGGCCCTGGCGTGGTCGTGACCTCGCGTGGCTTTCAGATTGATGACTGGCAATACGACGGTGTGCCAATTACGCGAAACAACTATTCGCTGGGCAACTGGGCAACCCAGGACCTGGTGTTCTTCGACCGGGTGGAAGTGCTGCGCGGTGCTTCGGGCCTGTTGCAAGGCACCGGCAGCCCAGGTGGCGCAATCAACCTGGTGCGCAAGCGTGGCCAAACGGCGCCGGCCGTTACGCTGACAGGCAAAGCTGGCTCCTGGGACCACTATGGCCTGCAGCTGGATGCCGGCGGCCCGCTGACGACCGACGGCCGTGTGCGCGGGCGACTTGTCGCTGACGAGGACCAAAGCGACAGCTTCATCGATTATGTCTGGAGCAAAAACCATTCGCTGTACGGCTCGCTGGACATCGACCTGACCGATGCGACGACAGTGGGCGGCGGCATAAGCTACAACCGTCAGCAGTCCCGGCCGATGCTACGCGGCCTCCCACGCTACGCCAGTGGCAAACCGGTCGACCTGCCGCGTTCGACTTACACCGGCGCCCGCTGGAGCCGCGCAGAAACCGACGTCACCACGTACTACCTGGACCTTGAACACCGCTTCAACGATGACTGGACCTTCAAGGCCGCAGCCGTACGCATGGATGAAACCAACACATCCACCCACCAGCGCGTGCAAAGCACCCGCCAGGGCGTTGCGCCTGACGGCAGCGGCATCACCTACGCCGACTGGCTCACCGATTTTCACTCGACCAAGCTGGGCCTGGACATGAACGTGGTAGGCCACTTCAACACCGGTCCCCTGGCCCACGAAATCACCGTGGGAGGCAACTATTCCAAACTGACGTCGGATGACGCCTATTGGCGCAACTTCGACGCCGGCGGCAACATCTTCGACATCGACCATGACCGCCCGGAGCCCAGCCGCGACAGCGTATTCGATGGCGACGCTGCACGCTCCAACAGGGCCAGCTACGACATCCGCCAGAAGGGCCTGTATGGCGCCTGGCGCATCAAGCCTACCCAGGATCTGACCTTGATCCTCGGCACGCGTGTCAGCTGGTTCGACTACAGCTGGGATTCGATCGACTTCGAGAGCCTGACCGACACCGGTACCCGCTACCCCACCAGCCGCATGACCGAAACGGGCCAAGTCACCCCTTATGCCGGCTTTGTCTATGGCCTGACCCGCGAATGGGCCTGGTACGCTAGCTACACCGACGTGTTCGTACCGCAAACCGAACGCGCCGTGGGCAATGCGCCGCTCAAACCGGTGATCGGCAGCAACTACGAAACGGGTTTGAAGGGCGAACTGCTCGAAGGCCGGGTCAACGCCTCGATCGCACTGTTTCGCTACGACCAGGAAAACCGCGCCGTCACCGACGTAGCCTCGGGCTTCGCCTGCGATGACTGGTACTGCTCCACCGCAGCGGGCAAGGTGCGCAGCCAAGGCGTTGAAGCCGAAATCAGCGGCGAAGTGCTGAGTGGCCTGCAGCTGTTCGCAGGCTACACCTACAACACCACCAAGTTCCTCGATGACCCTGACGAGAAAGGCCGCACCTTCAGCCAGTGGACACCCAAGCACATGCTGCGTGCATGGACCGATTACACCCTGCCACTGGACGGCCAGCGCTGGAGCACCGGCCTGGGCTTCACCACCCAGAGCCACACCCTCGGCTACGAGCGTACCTACACCGTGCCTGGCTATACCGTGTGGAGCGCACGCCTGGCGTACCAGCTAACCCCCGAAGTGAACCTTGCCGTCAACGCCAACAACCTGTTCGACAAGAAGTACTGGGTTGCAGGCTTCAACCAGCTCAATGGCAGCAACAACTATGGCGAGCCACGCAACTTCATGCTGACGGTGAAATACACCCCGCAACTCTGACCCCGGGTCAGCCTGCCAGCGGCCACTGCGCCAAGGGCCGGTAAGCGCCCTTGCGCGACTCGTAAAGCGTGAAGTGGCGCGCGCTGAGGTAGAACTCCGGCGCGCTGCTGGCCTCGGGTGGTTGCCCGCGGTAATCCCTGGACAGGGTCAAGTGTGGCCGATACTCACGGTTGGCCGCCTCCCCCCCCAACGGCAGCAGTGCCTGCTGCAAGCCGTACACCAGTTGCAACAGGGCTGGCGGTGTCTGCTGTGGCTCCAGCACCAGCGCGCCGGCCCGCTGCCACACCTGCAAGCGGTCAAGCAGAAGCCGCGGTGCCATGGCCGGCAGCGCCAGTTGATCGACTGCCGCACAGATCGAAGGCACCTGGGCGGTATCTACATCGCCGAGGAACAACAGCGTGACGTGGAAGTTGGCCGCCGGCACCGGTTTGCCGCTGCGCAGGTTCAGCCCGCGCCGCCACTGGGCCAGGTCACGGCGCTGCGCGTCGCTGACCGGCAAGGCGAAGAACAGCCGCTTGAACGGGCTACCGCTGGGACGTATATCCTGAACCATACAAACTCCCTGACATGAAACGTTTGCGCAAGGCGGTAGGGTATTACACCAATGTCGCCCCGCAGTTTCATAACAATAAGTACAAACTACCCCCATGATTGTTTATGCTGGCGGGCTCATGCCTCGGAGCATGGCCATTTTTCGACAAGTAAACGTCCATGAAAATTGCACTCGTACTTATCTTCGTCTTCTCGATCGCCTATGTTCACCTGCGCGGTCGGGTTCGCCACAAGCTGACTCGCCAGCTGGGCGACCACTCCAGCTTCCTGGCCCCGATCAACACCTTCCTGTACCTGTTCTCCAAACACCCGGCCAAGCCCTACCTGCCGGTCGAGGCCTTCCCAGAACTGAAACCGCTGCAGGACCACTGGCAGGAGATCCGTGAGGAAGGCCGCCAGTTGCTGCACGTAGGCGAAATCAAGAAATCCGACAATTACGATGATGTCGGTTTCAACTCGTTCTTCAAGACCGGCTGGAAACGTTTTTACCTGAAGTGGTATGGCGAAAGCCACCCGTCGGCAATGGCCCTTTGCCCGCGCACGACCGAGCTGTTGCAAGGCATCGGCACGGTCAAGGCCGCCATGTTCGCTACCCTGCCTCCGGGAGCCAAGCTGGTGCGCCACCGTGACCCGTATGCCGGCTCGTACCGCTACCATCTGGGCCTGGACACGCCGAAT
Source organism: Pseudomonas sp. 2,4-D (assembly GCF_030418155.1). NCBI lineage: Bacteria > Pseudomonadati > Pseudomonadota > Gammaproteobacteria > Pseudomonadales > Pseudomonadaceae > Pseudomonas > Pseudomonas sp. 2,4-D. Next base: position 212,446 of record NZ_JAUHUI010000002.1, on the reverse strand, counting down.
GACGACGGCTGCTACATCGACGTGGACGGCGAGAAATACGCGTGGCGCGATGGTGAGGGGGTGATCTTCGATGAAACCTACATCCACTATGCGGCCAACACCACCGAGCACAACCGCATCATCCTGTTCTGCGACGTCGAGCGCCCGCTCAAGTACCGCTGGGCAACTGCGTTCAACCGCTGGTTCAGCCGCAACGTGATGGCCGCTGCCGCAGCGCCCAACGATGCCAGCGACAAGACCGGTGGCATCAACCGCCTGTTCACCCGCATCTACAAGATCCGCGAACGTGGCAAGGCGCTGAAAAAGCGCAACCGCATGCGCTACTACCTGGAAAAATGGGCAGTGGTCGCGGCGTTGGTGCTGGTGTTCATCTACATCTGAAGGCTCAACGCAGGCCACTGTACGAGTGGCCTGCGTTTACCCACCAAAGTACCGCCTCGCACGTGCCACGCTTCGACTAGCCTGAAAGCTCCACTCGCAACCCTCCAAGGTGAAGACGATGAGCATGATGGACTGGGACGCCTACCGTAAGCAGTTGATGGCCGGCATCGGCGATCTCAAGCAACTCTCCCCCGACACCGTAGCCGGCTACATGACCGCCAGCGGTGCAGGCGCCAAGACCAACCACCTGGATGCCAAGACCCGCGAGCTGATCTCCTTGGCCGTGGCTGTGACCACCCGCTGCGACGGCTGTATCGCCGTGCATTCGCAACAGGCCGTCAAAGCGGGTGCCAGCCGCGAGGAAATTGCCGAGGCCCTCGGCGTGGCCGTGGCCATGAACGCCGGTGCCGCGCTGGTGTACTCGGCCCGCGCAATGGACGCGGTGGGCAAGGCCAACGGTTGAGCACAAACGGCGTCGGCGCCCTTGCGCGACGGCGCCGCGCCACCCACACTGGGCGGCTCACCCCGCGCAGGAACCCGCATGATCCACATTCGCCCCATGACGCCGGAAGATTTCGATCGTTTCTGGCCCACCTTCCAGGCCATTGTCCAAGCCCGTGAAACCTACGCTTTCGACCCGGCGCTGAGCTTCGAGCAGGCCCGCCAGCTGTGGCTGGAGCTGCCCTTGCACACGCTGTTGGCCGAAGAAGATGGCGAGCTACTGGGGTCGTATTACCTCAAGCCCAATGCTGCCGGGCCTGGTGCGCATGTGGGCAATTGCGGCTACATGGTCTGCGAACAGGCGCGCGGCCGGGGCGTGGCGCGCTTGATGTGCGAGCACTCGCAAAAGCTGGCGCGCCAGGAAGGCTTTCTGGCATTGCAGTTCAACTCGGTGGTAGCCACCAACGCAGTGGCCGTGGCGCTATGGCACAAGCTGGGCTTTGAAACAGTCGGCCGTTTGCCCAAGGCCTACCGTCATGCCCGCCTGGGGCTGGTGGACTGCCTGGTGATGTACAAATGGCTGGCGGATGAGCCGGTGGTGGAGAAGCCGCCGCTGCTGATCGGGCGCAAGAACATCGAGGCACGGGTATCGCGGCGCCGCGGGCGCTAGCTTTTCAGGCAAGCCTGCCTCCCCAGCCAACTCATCACGCTGGGGCCTGATGTTCTTGCCGAATGGGGCTCCGGCGCCGAAAGAACGCACAACCTGTTGTTTTTTCTCAGCATTCACAGCACACCAACATTTGACGCCCCAGCCTTTCAATGGTCAGATGCGCGTCAGTTTCAGGTGCCCTGCGCCGCCGCGCGCAGGGTGAAACGGGAAACCGGTGCGTCGTGTTGCCCACGACAAGTCCGGTGCTGCCCCCGCAACGGTAAGCGAGTGAACCCTTCGAGATACCACTGTGCTCAAGCATGGGAAGGTGAAGGTTTCATGCCCCTCGCAAGCCCGGAGACCGGCCTGGAGCTTCACTTGGCAACCCGCGGTGGGCGGGCGCAGGCCGGAATCCGTGCGCGCGCCTGCCTGCATGGTTCGCCTTTGCGTGTTTTCCACCGGGATCCATTCATTCCTGCAGCAGTGGAACGACATGTCCCGTATGTTCAAGCTTCACCCCCTGGCGGCCTGCCTGGCCGTTGCCCTGCCGGCGCTGGCTGATGACCGCGACCCGCAGCCTCTGGCCCTGCCTTCCACGGCCATCACCGACACCCTGGACAGCCGCACCATCGACCTGGCCACGCCGACCCGGGCCGGCTCGCGCCTTGGCCTCAGCGCCATGGAAACACCGGCCAGCACCAGCAGTATCAGCGAACGGCAGATTCAGCAGCGCAACAACATCACGGTGCAGGATGCAGTGACCCGCTCGCCGGGCATCACCTTCGTCGGCTCCCCGGGGGACGGCGGTACAGGCCTGTCTGCCCGCGGCTTTGCCGGCCACAGCTCAGTGATGACCCTGTTCGACGGCGCGCGCCTGTACACCGGTGCCGGCACACAGACCTTCCCGGTCGACCCGTGGATGGTCGAACGCATCGAGGTGATTCGCGGCCCGGCCTCGGTAGTGCATGGCGAAGGCGCCACCGGCGCAGTGATCGACGTGATCCCGAAAAAACCTTTTGCCGGCGAGGTGCGCAACCACCTGCGCCTGGGTTACGGCTCGTGGGACCGCCAGCAGCTCGGCCTGGACAGCGGCGGCAGCCTCAGCGAGCGCCTGAGCTACCGCCTGACGCTGAACCAACAGGCCGGCAATGGCTGGGTCGACCGCACCGCTTCACGTAGCCTGGTCCTGAGCGCCGCGCTGCGTTTTGACGCCAGTGATGACCTCAGCTTCACGCTGGCCCATGACCGCGGCGATGCACAACCTGCCAACTACTACGGTACCCCGCTGATCGACGGCCACTACCACAGCAGCCTGCGCAAAAAGAACTACAACGTGCAGAATGACGTGCAGCAGTACGTTGATGAATGGACCCGGCTCACGACCGACTGGGCGTTGAACGACCAGCTCAGCGCCAGCAACCAGCTGTACTACATCAAAAGCCGCCGCCACTGGCGCAACGCCGAGGACTTCAGCTGGGACGCCGGGCGTCAGCAGTTGCTGCGCGGCAGCTACCTGGAAATCAAGCACAACCAGGAACAGTTCGGCGACCGTCAAACCTTCACCTTCGACCACACCCTGTTCGGCCTGGCCAGCAAGACCGTGCTCGGTGCCGAGTACAACAAGGTGCGATTCAACGTCGACAGCAATTCACCCTACAACGATGTGGGCGGCGACTACCTCGACCCGTGGCAGCCGCAGCCCGGCGGGTTCCATAGCGACTCGCCGTTGCGGCCGCAAACGCTCTCGACCACCCATACCTTTGCCCTGTTTGCCGAGAACCGCCTGCAATTGAGCGATCGCCTGTCTTTGGTTACCGGCGTGCGTCGCGACCAGAACCACATCGACCGCAACAACTTGACCAACGACAGCCGCAGCGATCGCAGCCTGCAAGGGGGCAACTGGCGCGTCGGGCTGGTGTACGCACTCAACGACGACCTGTCGTTGTACGGCCAGTACTCGACCAGTGAGGACGGGGTCAACAACCTCATCAGCCTCAGCCCCGCGCAGATGAACTATGACCTGACCGAGGCGAAGCAGACCGAGGCAGGTCTCAAGCAGCGCTTTTGGGAGGGACGTGGCGAATGGACGCTTGCCGCCTACCACATCGTCAAGAAAAAGCTGCTGGTGGACGACCCGATCACCCACGAGAAGCAACAAGCCGGGCAGCAGACCTCCGATGGCCTGGAAGCGACGCTGGAGCTGGCCCTGGCCCATCAGTGGCAGGTGTCGGCCAACGCATCGCTGGTACGCGCCAAGTACGACGACTTCGACGAAATGGTCGGCGGCCTGCCGCAGGACCGCGCAGGCAACCGGCCGGCCAACGTGCCACGGCGTACCGCCAACCTCTGGTTGAGTAAAGGCTTCGGCCAGCAGGTCGAGGCCGGCATTGGGGCGCGCTATGTGGATGAGCGTTATGCCGATACCGCCAATACCCAGAGCGCCCCCGGGTACACCGTGGTCGATGCCAACATCGCCTGGCAGGTGTTGCCGGATGTGAAATTGGGGTTGCAGTTGAACAACCTATTCGATCGCGAGTATGTGCAGTCGGCGTTCAGCGGGCAGCAGTGGTTGATGGGGATACCACGGTCGTACTTCGCGACGGTGGATTACAGCTTCTGATCTGGGTGGCTTGTGCCGCGAGAGCCCGGCACTGGCCACACAAAAACCCCTACCCCTCTTTCACCGCCTTGTTATACGATAACGTTTCACATGACATCAATTCCTATTAGATACCCCATGACAAGTGCCAGCGCCACGCCCACGCTGATCACCCAGCGCCTGCAGAGCATCGATGCCCTGCGCGGCCTGGTGATCCTGTTCATGCTCCTGGACCATGTCCGCGAGACTTTCCTCCTGCACCGCCAGGTCAGCGACCCCATGGCCATAGACACCACGGAACCGGCGCTTTTCTTCAGCCGCACCCTCGCCCACCTGTGTGCGCCTGTGTTCGTCCTGCTGACCGGTCTTTCGGCCTGGCTGTATGGCGAGAAGCATCAGGGCCGTGGCGACGTCTCGGCGTTCCTGTTCAAACGCGGGCTGTTCCTGGTGGTGCTGGAGTTCACCCTGGTCAACTTCGCCTGGACTTTCCAGTTGCCCCCGAGCGTGATCTATCTGCAAGTGATCTGGGCCATCGGCGTCAGCATGATCGCCCTGTCGCTGCTGGTGTGGCTGCCGCGAGCCGCGCTGCTCGCCCTTGGCGCCAGCATCGTCGCCGGCCACAACCTACTCGACGGCCTGCACTTTGGCGTGGATTCAGCCCTGCATGTGCCGTGGGCAATCCTGCATGATCGCGGCTGGCTGGCGTTTTCCGAAAACCTGCACTTGCGCACGTCTTACCCGGTACTGCCGTGGATCGGCGTCATTGCCTTGGGTTACGGCCTGGGGCCCTGGTTCGCCCGCGGCAGCGATGCCGGCCAGCGCCAGCAACACCTGCTGGTGGCTGGTTTGCTCGCGCTGCTTGGCTTTGTCCTGCTGCGCATGTTCAACGGTTACGGTGGGGCACCCTGGAGCGGTTACCCAACCTTCACGCAAACCCTGATGAGCTTCTTCAACATCACCAAATACCCACCGTCGCTGCTGTTCCTGACCCTGACCCTGGGCTGCGGCCTGCTGCTGTTACGCGCTTTCGAGCGGGCCGGCCAGGTGCGCTGGATCACTGCCCTGGCGGTGTTCGGTGCGGCACCGATGTTCTTCTATCTGCTGCACCTGTATGTGCTGAAGCTGCTGTACCTGGCCTGCGTGGCGCTGTTCGGGCTCAACCATGGCGACTACTTCGGTTTCGACGGTGTTGCAGCGATATGGCTGGGCGCAGTACTGCTGGCGGTTTCGCTGTACCTGCCGGTGCGCGGGTTCGCCCGCCTGAAGCAGCGTCGCCGTGACATCCGTTGGCTGAAGTACTTCTGAAAAGCGTTTTCACCTGGTGACGCGATGGTCTACCATGCGGGCCGCCGGTTTCCACCACGGAACTAACAGGGAATCCCAGGCCTGCCAATACGGGCCAAACGGAACTGCCCCCGCAACTGTAGGTGCCGAGCCTGCTCCATCGATGCCACTGGGCCTACCGCCCGGGAAGGCCGGAGCCGGGCCGTGACGCACCAGTCAGGAGACCTGCCGGCCTACATTCACCAACCGGCGGGGTGTCCGGGATTGGCCATCCGTGTTGCCCCAGCCACCCGCTGGGGCTCGGCGATGCCTGTCCGTGCGTTCCTCACCAGAACTGTCCGATAGGAGATCGCCCAGCATGCTGCCCCGTTTCGCCACCCTGCTCGCTGGCCTAGGCTTCACTGGCCTGGCCCAGGCCGCTGCCACCCACTATCCGCTGACGGTCGACAACTGCGGCAAGCCGCAGGTTTTTGCCCAGGCGCCGCAGCGCGCCGTCACCATCGGCCAGGCCGGTACCGAGCTGCTCTATGCCCTGGGGCTGGGTGACAAGCTGGCGGGCACCTCGCTGTGGTTCAACAACGTATTGCCGGAATACCAGGCGGTGAACGCCAAGGTGCCGCGCCTGGCCGACAACGACCCCAGCTTCGAGGCGGTGGTCGGCAAGCGCCCGCAGCTGGTCGCGGCGCAGTTCGAATGGATGGTCGGTGCCCAGGGCGTGGTCGCCACCCGTGAGCAGTTCGATGAGCTGAAGATCCCCACCTACGTGCTGCCATCGGACTGCGAGGGCAAGGACAACCTGGTCGGTGCAGACGGCACCCGCCTGCAAGCGTTCCAGGTAGACAGCATCTACAAGAGCGTCAGCCAACTGGCCGAGATCTTCGACGTTCAGGACCGCGGCGCGGCACTGAACGCCGAGTTGCAAGGGCGCCTCGACAGCGCCAGGGCACAACTGGCCGGCAAGGACCTGTCGGCAACTTCGGCGCTGTTCTGGTTCTCCAGCGCCGACCTGGACATCGACCCCTATGTGGCCGGCCGCCAGGGTGTCGCCGACTTCATGTTGCGCACCCTCGGTGTGCGCAACGTGGTCGAGTCCAGCGAAGAATGGCCAAGCGTAGGCTGGGAAACCCTGGCCAAGGCCAATCCGACCTGGCTGATCATCGCGCGCATGGACCGCCGCCGTTTCCCCGCCGACGACTACCAGAAAAAACTCGAATTCCTGCGCAGTGACCCGGTAACCCGCAACATGGACGCGGTAAAGCACGACCGCATCATTATCCTCGACGCCGACGCCATGCAGGCCGGCATCCGCCTGTTCCGCGGCGTGCAGACGCTGTCCACGGCCTTCGCCAGCGGTAAAGCAGCCCTGTGATGATCCGCCTTTTACCCTGCATCGCGGTTGCCCTGGCCGCCCTGCTGGCCGGTACCGCCATTGGCGAAACCAACCTGTCGCCCAGCGTGGTTGGCCAGGTGCTGGCCAACCACCTGTGGCAAGCCGCCTACCCGGTGGACCCGATCGACGCCGGCATCGTCTGGAACTACCGCCTGACCCGCACCCTGGTCGCGGCCGCTTGCGGCGCCGGGCTGGCCACCTGCGGTGTCATCCTGCAGGCGATGTTGCGCAACCCACTGGCCGAGCCCTACCTGCTAGGGCTGTCTGCCGGTGCCTCGACCGGCGCGGTGCTCGTCGGCCTGCTGGGCCTGGGTAGCCTGGCATTAAGCATGTCCGCAGGGGCTTTCATCGGTGCCGGTGCCGCATTCGCCCTGGTGCTGGTGCTGGCCCGCGCGGCCGGCCCCAGCAGCAACAATGCACAGGTCATCCTTGCCGGTATCGCCGGCTCGCAGCTGTTCAATGCACTGACAGCCTTCCTGATCACCAAGTCGGCCACCGCCGAACAGGCGCGCGGCATCCTGTTCTGGCTGCTGGGCAACCTGAGCGGCGTGCGCTGGCCTTCGGTGTGGCTGGCCGTACCGGTGGCGGTTTTCGGCTTGCTGGTGTGCCTGTGGCATCGCCGTGCGCTGGATGCCTTTACCTTCGGGGCCGATTCGGCCGCCTCGCTGGGCATCCCGGTGCGGCGCACCCAGTTGCTGCTGATCAGTTGTGCAGCGCTGGTGACGGCTGTGATGGTGTCCATTGTCGGCGCCATCGGTTTTGTCGGGCTGGTTATACCCCATGCCCTGCGCCTTCTGCTCGGCCCCGGGCACAGCCGTCTGTTGCCCGCCAGCGCACTGGGTGGTGCGCTGTTCCTGATTGCGGCAGACATTCTTTCGCGCACGCTGATCACCGGCCAGGTGATCCCGGTGGGCGTGGTTACGGCGCTGATCGGTGCCCCCGTATTCGCGCTGATTCTGGTCAGCCGTCGGGGGCGCCCATGACAGCCATGGCAACTGTTCGCATCTCTCCGCTGACCTGCCATGGGCTGGGGCTGCAACTGGCCGGCAATACCGTGCTCAGCGATATCGACCTTCGCGTTGTCGCCGGTGAAACCCTGGGCATCGTCGGCCCCAACGGCTCGGGGAAATCCTCGCTGTTGAAGTTGCTGGCAGGGCTGCGCACACCCGCCTGCGGCAGCGTGCAGCTCCTGGGTGAGCCATTGGCACAGATGCCCCGCCGACGTGTTGCCCAGGCGCTGGCGCTGGTCGAGCAGCAGGCCGACACCCTCGATGCGATCAGTGTGTTCGACGCGGTTGCCTTGGGCCGTACGCCGTGGCTCTCGGCCCTGGCACCGTTCTCCCGGCAAGACTGCGCCATCGTCGAGCAAGCCCTGGCCGACCTCGACGCCCTGCACCTGCGCACGCGCCAGTGGGGGTCGCTGTCCGGTGGCGAGCGCCAGCGTGTGCACATCGCCCGCGCGCTGGCCCAACGGCCGCAGGTGCTGCTGCTGGACGAACCGACCAACCACCTGGACATTCAGCATCAGCTAAGCCTGCTGCAACAAGTGCAGGCGCTGCCGGTCACCACCCTGGTGGCGCTGCATGACCTCAACCAGGCGCTGACCTGCGACCGTGTCGCGGTTCTCGACAAGGGCCGTCTGGTCGCCCTCGGCAAACCCTTCGAAGTGCTTACCCCAGAGCGCCTGCTGAGCACCTTCGGCGTCCACGCCCACTACCTCATCGACCCTTTCGACGGCGCGCGGATCCTGCGCTTTCGCGCCCCCTGAACCTGGTAGCCTGCCCATGCTCTTGCGTCATCGCCAACAGGCACGTTCCCACAGCTCAGCGTAATCGCAACTGCATGTGCGTGGTCTGCCACACCGGATCTTGCTCCACATCCACCACCGTGAACCCTTGCCGCTCCCAGAAGGCAATGGCACCCGGCAGAAACGGATGAGTATGCAAGTAAAGGCAGTCGAAGCCTGCCTGCATCGCCCGTTCGCGCAAGGCACCAAACAAGGCAGCAGCCAGGCCATGCCTGCGGTAGGCCGGCAACACGAACAGCCGCACCACCTCGACTACTCGCTCTGCGCAGTAATCAAGCTGGGCAAAGCGATGGTCATAGGGCAAGTAACCGATCACCGCAACAAGCCGCCCACCCTCACGGGCTTCCAGAAAGCAGCCGGCACCGTCCAGGTAAGTGTCGGCGAAATGCGCCAGGTCATGCGGCAAGGGTGCGTTGGCGAGCATCGGGAAAAGCGCGCGCCGGGCGCTGTCGACAAACGCCAGCACTTCGGCAATGGTTTCACGCGCTACAGGTTGCAGGGTCCAGTTCGGCATCGGGCTATTGCCAGTGTGGTTGGGAGCGCACGGTTCTACCGTAGCGTGCCGCTCAAGGCAAATCACAGGGCTCGTCGTGGCAAGGCGGACATCGGTATAATCATCAGTCTTCACTGCCCGACCAGGCCACACCATGCCTCGCCTCCCGAAGTTGCTGTTACCCCTGTTGCTGGCTGCTGCACTCACCGCCTGCGATCAGAAACCCTCCCGTGAAGATCAGATCCTCAGCCAGCTGCCGCTGCAGGACGCCTATAAGCACAACATCGAGCGCATGTCCGCGCTGTTGGGCCGCAGTCATCCGCAGTTGTCGCAAGCGACCATCCAGGCCGTACTGCGCAAGCACCTCACCGTCGAGGACCAGCGCCGGGACCTGTTCCGCCTGTACAGCGAAAAGAACTTCAGCGACGCCGAATTCGCCACCATCGTCGCCGCCACCCAGGACCCTGCCAAAGCTCGCGCCCTGGAAGACACCGAAGCCGGCAAACGCTTGAGCGAAAAACTCACCGCCCTGATGCGCGAAACCGCCCGCGATGTGAACGTACAGGCCGTGGTCGAGCAGCGCATGCAACAGGTGGAAGATGAGCTTGATGCGCTGGACAAGGCAGGCTCTTGAGCGCTGCCCGCCAAGGTAACTTCCGTTCAGCCGCCCTTTACGATCACCCGAGGTCAGGATTGCCACACACCAAGCATGGATTGCGCCTGGATCTACGTACACTCATTCTGGTGCTCTGCGCCCTTACCGCAGTGGTCATGCTGTGCGCCAGCTATTTCGCCAGCTACCGGGTGCAGCGCCAGCTACTGATCGACAATGCCCTGGAAGCCAACCGGGTGTATGCGACCAAGCTGGCCAGCATCACCGAAACCTTCATTGGCAACGCCTTGCAGCAACTGATGTTCAGCGCCAGCGTGCAAAGCCGGCAGTTGAGCGATCCCGCAGCGCTGCAGGTGGAAAGCGACCGCGTACTGGGCCAGAGCATGGCCTTCAACTCCACCTTCGTGATCGACGCCAACGGTGTACTGCTGGCAGTATCCCCCGCCCCGCTACGCCACCTTGTCGGCACCCACGTGCAGTCACCCGGCGCTCTGGAAGCCCTGCACGAACGCCGTCCACTGGTTTCCACGCCCTACCTGTCGGCGGCGGACAACCTGGTGGTGGCGCTGTCGCAACCCATTTTCGACCGCAACGGCCGCTACCTGGGGTATGTGGGTGGCAGCCTGTACCTGCGTGAACGCAACATCCTCAACAGCCTGCTGGGCGAGCATTTCTACAAGGACGGTTCGTACCTATATGTGGTCGACCGCAACCGACGCCTGCTGTACCACCCCAATAGCGAGCGGGTAGGCACAGTGGTGGAGGGCAATGCGCTGGTCGACCAGTTGGCGACACTGGACAGCGGTACCCGGCAGTTGACCAATAGCCTGGGCGTGGAAATGCTCGCCGGCTTCGCCACGGTCCCGAGCGCCGGCTGGGGCGTGGTAGCGCAGCAGCCATTGGCGCAGACGGTGGCACCGCTGCACCATCTGGTGCTGAACGTGATCGCCAGTTCGGCGCCCTTGGCGCTGGTTGGCAGCCTGCTGCTGTGGTGGCTGGCCCGTACCATCGCCCGCCCGCTGTGGAAACTCGCCGCCGGTGCCCGCACGATGGACCGCGCCGGTACCACCGAGCACTTGCATCAGGTGCGAGCCTGGTACTTCGAGGCGGCAGAGCTCAAGCGCGCGTTGCTGTTCAGCCTGAACTTGCTGCAAGAGCGTATCGGCCGGCTCAATCGGGACGCCCAGACCGATCCGCTGACCGGCCTGGGCAACCGCCGCAGCCTGGAAATCAGCCTGTCGTTACTGGAGGCTGAAAACCGGGAGTTTGCAGCCATTGCGCTGGATATCGACCATTTCAAACGGATAAATGACAGCCATGGACACGAAGTGGGCGACCAGGTACTGCGCCAACTGGCGGAGCTCATGCGCCGTTGTTGCCGCGAGGGTGACCTGTTGTGTCGCACCGGCGGCGAGGAGTTCCTGATACTGCTGCCTGGGGCCACCCTGAACGTGGCGGCCGCGGTGGCCGAACGGTTGCGGGTGACCGTACAGGAGATGCCAGTGGAATCGGTGGGCGCCGTGACGATTTCGCTGGGGGTGACGCACTGGGATGGCGAGACTCACGGCGAGCCCATGAATGCATTGGGCGAGGCTGACCGGGCGCTTTACCGGGCCAAGCAAGAGGGGCGCAACCGGGTCGCTTTTGCCTGAACGTCTTGTGTTGTACCCATCGGGCGGGCTTACCCGTGAAAATGCCGGTACAGGCAACGATGATTCGGTGGCTTGTAACAATTCCTGTCATAAAACTGCAGCGTTTCAGTCATAGGATTGACCCCGACCTGACATTTTTACTTCATGGATGAGCGTCTCATGCGTCGTGTGGTTTTCAATCAGAAAGGTGGCGTCGGCAAATCCAGCATCGCCTGCAACCTCGCCGCTGCCAGCGCCGCCGAGGGCTACCGAACCTTGCTGGTCGACCTCGACCCGCAGGCCAATGCCACCTTCTACCTCACCGGGCTGGTCAACGACACCATTCCACCCGGCATCGCCGACTTCTTCCGCCAGACCTTGTCGCCGGTTACCGCCGCCGGCAAGAAGCACCGTGTGGCAATCACCGAAACCCGCTACCGCAACCTGCACCTGGTCACCGCCAGCCCAGACCTCAGCGACCTGCAAAGCAAGCTGGAGAGCAAGTTCAAGATCAACAAGCTGCGCAAGTTGCTGGTGACGCTGGGCGAGGACTATGAGCGAATCTACATCGACACCCCACCCGCGCTGAACTTCTACACCTTCAGCGCGCTGGTGGCGGCCGAGCGTCTGTTGATTCCGTTCGACTGCGACAGTTTCTCGCGCCAGGCCCTGCACAGTGTCATGGCCGAGGTCGAAGAACTGCGCCAGGACCACAACCCCGCGCTGCAGGTGGAAGGTGTGGTGGTCAATCAGTTCGCCGGCCGCACCGCGCTGCACCAGACCCTGGTCGAGCAGCTGCGCAACGAAGGCATGCCGGTGCTGCCGGTGTACCTGAGCAGTTCGATCAAGATGCGTGAATCGCACCATGCCTCGGTGCCATTGGTGCATTTGGCGCCGCGGCATAAACTGGCCCTGGAATTCATCGATTTGCTGGATGTGCTTGAGCGTGCGGCCTGACAGGCCGTTGGGGCTGCTCCGGCTGTAACCTGCTGCACCGGTCGAATCAGGTATACCGAGGTCGCCCTCGACAAAGCGCCTTGCAGCGCTCGGCTATCTACTGGCAAGCACAATAACGATGGCGCGGCCCGACTGCGCCACTTTCAACATGGCTGCCAAAGGAAACCGGAGAGCACCCGCATGTCCGCACATCATGAGGTATCCCCCGCCACCCTGCGCAGGGTGATTGCCGCTTCGGCCATCGGCAATTTCGTCGAATGGTTCGACTTCGCCGTGTACGGCTTTCTCGCCACGCTGATCGCCAGCCAGTTCTTCGCCAGCGAAGACGCCAGCGTAGCCTTGCTCAAAACCTTCGCGGTGTTCGCCGTGGCCTTCGCCCTGCGCCCCTTGGGCGGCATCGTCTTCGGCGCCTTGGGCGACCGCCTGGGACGCAAGCGCATCCTGTCGCTGACCATCTTGCTGATGGCCGGCTCCACCACGTTGATCGGCCTGCTGCCGACCTACGCCAGTATCGGCCTGGCAGCCCCGGCGCTGCTGACCCTGGCCCGCTGCCTGCAGGGTTTTTCTGCCGGCGGCGAATATGCCGGGGCCTGCGCCTACCTGATGGAGCACGCGCCTGACGACAAGCGTGCCTTTTATGGCAGCTTCGTGCCTGTGTCGACCTTTTCCGCCTTTGCCTGTGCGGCAGTGATCGCTTATGGCCTGGAAGCCAGCCTGTCGACCGAGGCGATGAATGCCTGGGGTTGGCGCATTCCGTTCCTGATTGCCGCTCCGCTGGGACTGGTCGGCCTGTACCTGCGCTGGCGCATGGAAGAAACCCCGGCGTTCCGCGAAGCCGTCGCCCAGGGCAAGGAGCACGAGCATTCACCGCTGAAAGAAACCCTGCGCCACCATGGCCGGGTCATTCGCAACCTGGGGGCGTTCATTTCGCTGACCGCGTTGTCGTTCTACATGTTCACCACCTACTTCGCCACCTACCTGCAACTGGTCGGCAACCTGACCCGTGCGCAGTCACTGCTGGTAACCACCGTGGCCTTGCTGTTCGCTGCAGTCGGCTGCCCGCTGGCCGGGGCATTTTCGGACCGGGTGGGGCGGCGCAAGACCATCGGTTTTACCTGCCTGTGGGTGATGCTTTGCGTGTTCCCGGCGTACTGGCTGGCCAGCTCTGGCTCGATGTCGGGTGCGCTGCTGGGGGTGATCCTGCTAGCGGTGGGGGCATTGTGCAGCGGCGTGGTTACCGCAGCATTGCTGTCGGAAAGCTTCCCTACCCGTACCCGCTACACCGCTTCGGCGATTACCTACAACGTGGCCTACACGCTATTTGGCGGCACAGCGCCGCTGGTGGCAACCTGGCTCATCGGACAAACCGGCAGCAGCCTGGCACCGGCATTCTACCTGGTGGTGATTGCGCTGGTGGCGTTGGTAGGCGGGTTGGCGTTGCCGGAAACATCGCGGATTTCTTTGCATGATGACGTAGGCGTGGACGGTGTGCGAGCTGGAGTCCGAAGGACCGTTTAAGCTTTCTGGGGCTGCCTTGCAGCCCCACATTCACAAAGTCTTTCTGCTGCTTTTTTTTTTGCCAATCCCTTCTGAAGAAGTTCGATAATCGCCCACTTTCCCGGTGAGACGACCTTGTCCAATTGACGGAACTAACCAGTCAGTACAAAACTACGGGCATTCAACAACAACAAAGCGATGCCCGTCATGAAGCCCCTTATTCTCGTGCTCAACGGCCCCAACCTGAACATGCTGGGCACCCGCGAGCCTGCCCAGTACGGCCACGAAACCCTCGCTGACCTGGCTCAGGGATGCGCCGATACTGCCCAGGCCCACGGCCTGGAAATCGAATTCCGCCAGACCAACCACGAAGGCGAACTGATCGACTGGATCCACGCCGCCCGAGGCCGCTGCGCCGGCATCGTGATCAACCCTGGCGCCTGGACGCACACCTCGGTCGCCATCCGCGATGCCCTGGTGGCCAGCGAACTGCCGGTGATCGAGGTGCACCTGTCCAATGTGCACAAACGCGAGCCCTTCCGTCACTTGTCGTTCGTATCGTCCATCGCCGTCGGTGTCATCTGCGGCCTGGGCAGCCACGGCTACCGCATGGCGCTGAGCCACTTCGCCGAATTGTTGCAGGAGCGTGCGGCATGAGCCAGCAAGCCATCCTCGCCGGCCTGATCGGCCGCGGCATCCAACTGTCACGTACCCCGGCCCTGCACGAACACGAAGGCGACGCCCAGGCCCTGCGCTACCTGTACCGGCTGATCGACGCCGACCAGCTGCAACTGGACGACAGCGCCCTGCCCGGCCTGCTCGAAGCCGCGCAACATACCGGTTTCACCGGGCTGAACATTACTTACCCGTTCAAGCAGGCGATCCTGCCGTTGCTCGACGAACTGTCCGACGAGGCCCGAGGTATCGGCGCGGTAAACACCGTGGTGCTCAAGGACGGCAAGCGCGTCGGTCACAACACCGATTGCCTGGGCTTTGCCGAAGGCTTGCGCCGTGGCCTGCCCGACGTTGCACGGCGCCAGGTGGTGCAGATGGGTGCCGGTGGCGCTGGCTCGGCCGTGGCCCATGCCCTGCTGGGTGAAGGGGTAGAACGGCTGGTGCTGTTCGAAGTGGATGCGACCCGTGCGCAGGCGTTGGTGGACAACCTGAACACCCATTTCGGCGCGGAGCGCGCCGTGCTTGGCACCGACCTGGCCACAGCCTTGGCCGAAGCGGACGGGCTGGTCAACACCACGCCGGTGGGCATGGCCAAGCTACCGGGCACGCCACTGCCGGTGGCGTTGCTGCATCCCCGCCTGTGGGTGGCAGAGATCATCTACTTCCCGCTGGAGACCGAACTGCTGCGCGCGGCCCGGGCACTGGGCTGCCGCACGCTGGATGGCAGCAACATGGCGGTGTTCCAGGCGGTGAAGGCATTCGAGCTGTTCAGCGGGCGGCAGGCGGATGCGGCCCGGATGCAGGCGCACTTTGCCAGTTTCACCTGATAGAAAAGTGTTGGCTTCTTCGCGGGCACGCCCGCTCCCACAGGTACTGCGCAAACGTTACTGATTGCACTCTCCCTGTGGGGCATGCCCGCGAAGAGGCCGGTAGAGGAGAATCACCCTTTTTCATCCAGCAAAGCCTGTATCACCTGTTCCTGCCCACCATAATCCCCCTCGCCAAAGTGCACATGGCGCACCTGCCCCTTGCGGTCGACAAAGTAATGCGCCGGCCAGAACTGGTTGCGCCAGGCATTCCACACCTTGTAGTCATTATCTACCGCCACCGGATACCCGATACCCAACCGGGCTACCTTGTCCCGCAAAGTCGCCACATCATGCTCGTAGTCGAACTCGGGCGTGTGCACCCCCACCACCACCAGCCCTTGATCGGCATAGCGCCGCGCCCAATCATTCACATGCGGCAGGCTGCGCCGGCAGTTGATGCAGTCCCAGGTCCAGAAGTCCACCAGCACCACCTTGCCCTTGAGTCCCGGGGCATCCAGGGGCGGCGAATTCAACCACTGGCTGGCGCCCGACAGCGACGGCATGGCGCCGTAGCTGTCGCGTGCCTTCAGGTGCCCAGCCAACCCAAGCCCCGTCAGCGCCAGCGCAAAACCACCTGCCTTGAGCATCCTGCGCCGATCAGTTTTCATGGCAACCTTCCGTGGCATAGGTGAGGTACTGCACGCTTTGCCGCTGGCCATGGGAGTCAAGGTAGTCCATTCGGGTATTCACCAGGCCGCAGGCGTTGCTCTGATCGTCCTGCACCGACAGCACTTTCTTCACATCCAGAGTCTCACCGTAGCGGTACTGCATGACCCCGCCATCCTGCATCGGGGCAGTGGCGGCCTGGGCAGCGATGGCGCCGAAGCTGAGCACGGCGAACAGGCTGGCGTTGGCGATAGTCTTGACGTTCATGGCATCTCTCCTGGGTAACACTTGGGGGTGGGGAGTGTTGCTCCCCGGTCGAGAGCCATTTCACGTCAGCCAGGTATCCCGCATGTGTCGCCCAACGTTGTGATGTGCCTCCTGCTGTATCCCTACCCGTGCCAGATACACTGCAATACAAACTCCCGCAGGCAAGGGCGAACGCGCTCGGTACACTGCGCCCAACCCACTTTGCACAGGAACCCAGCGCATGGAACACGTCGATCACATCCTGATCGTCGACGACGACCGCGAAATCCGCGAACTGGTCGGCAATTACCTGAAGAAGAACGGCCTGCGCACCAGCATCGTTGCCGACGGCCGGCAGATGCGCGCCTTTCTCGAAGCCAACAGCGTCGACCTGATCGTGCTCGACATCATGATGCCTGGCGACGACGGCCTGCTGTTGTGCCGCGAGCTGCGCGCCGGCAAGCACCGCAATACGCCGGTGCTGATGCTGACCGCCCGCAATGACGAAACCGACCGCATCATCGGCCTGGAAATGGGCGCCGACGATTACCTGACCAAACCGTTCTCGGCCCGCGAACTGCTTGCCCGCATCAACGCCGTACTGCGCCGCACACGCATGTTGCCCCCCAACCTGACCATCAGCGAAAGCAGCCGCCTGCTGGGTTTCGGTCAGTGGCGCCTGGACACCACCGCGCGCCACCTGCTCGACAGCGAAGGAACCCTGGTGGCCTTGAGCGGCGCCGAATACCGCCTGCTGCGGGTGTTCCTCGACCACCCGCAGCGGGTGCTCAGCCGCGAACAACTGCTTAACCTGACCCAGGGCCGCGAAGCCGACATCTTCGACCGCTCCATCGACTTGCTGGTCAGCCGCCTGCGCCAGCGCCTGGGTGACGATGCCCGTGAGCCCAGCTGCATCAAGACCGTGCGTAGCGAGGGCTACGTGTTTTCGCTGCCGGTGCAGTTGCTCGAGACCCCTTCATGAAATGGCCGCGCACCCTGGCCTCGCGTCTGGCGCTGATCTTCTTCACCGGCCTGGTGTTGGCTTATGGTCTGTCGTTCGGCCTGCAGGCCTACGAGCGCTATATCAGCAGCCGCTCGATGATGCTCAGCAACCTCGAACAGGACGTGGCGACCTCGGTTGCCATCCTTGACCGCCTGCCCGCAGCCGAGCGTGCCGCCTGGCTGCCACGCCTGGAACGGCGCACCTACCGCTATCGCCTCGACCAGGGCCTGGCGGGCGAAGCGATGCCCAGCAGTGACCCACCGATGGCCGCCGCGTCGATCGTCAAGGCAATTGGCAGCGACTACCGCCTGACCTTCCTGGAAATCCCGGGGCCCAATGCGCACTTCCAGGCGCACCTGAACCTGGCCGACGGCGCGCCACTGACCATCGACGTGACACCAGCACCAGTCCCGGTAGCCCGTTGGTTGCCCGTGGTACTGCTGATTCAGCTGGCTGTGCTGTTGCTGTGTACCTGGCTGGCGGTACGCCTGGCCATCGGCCCGCTAACCCGTCTGGCCCGGGCAGTGGACAACCTCGACCCGGACCAGCCCGGCGTACAACTGGATGAAAGCGGCCCACGCGAGGTGCGCTACGCTGCCGTGGCCTTCAACGCCCTGCAGGCGCGCATTGCTGCCCACCTCAAGGAACGCATGCAGTTGCTGGCGGCCATTTCCCACGACCTGCAAACCCCGATCACTCGCATGAAGTTGCGGGTCGAAGTGATGGATGAGGGGGTCGAAAGGGACAAGTTCTGGAGCGACCTGAATGAAATGGAACACCTGGTGCGCGAAGGCGTGGCGTATGCCCGCAGCATGGACAGCAGCACCGAAGCGACCTGCCGGGTCAACCTTGATGCCTTTCTCGACAGCCTGGTATTCGACTACCAGGACAGCGGCGCCCAGGTCGAACGCCACGGCAGCAGCGGGACTCTGCTGGAGACCCGCCCGCATGCGCTGCGCCGGGTACTGGTGAACCTGGTCGACAACGCTCTGAAGTTTGCAGGTGCTGCCGAGCTGCAAGTATCCCGCGAGGGCAGTACCACCATCATCCGCGTGCTTGACAACGGGCCAGGGATACCCGGTGACGAGCTGGATGAAGTACTCAAGCCGTTCTACCGGGTGGAAGGTTCACGCAATCGCAGCACGGGTGGCACCGGTTTGGGACTGGCCATTGCCCACCAGCTGATCCAGGCCATGGGGGGGCGGCTGACCCTGAGCAACCGCGAACAGGGCGGGTTGTGCGCGCAGATCGAACTCACCTGAAGTGCGATCGTTGGCAGGAACGGCCTTGGATCTCGATCGGGCCGCTCCTGTAAAGCGCGAGGTCGCCTCTACAAACAGATACACAACTGCATCCCACTGACACACTGCAGATACCCCGCCTCGAGACACTCCCGGTCACACAACCACACCCCGGGAGTCCCTGATGAAAGCCCTCACCTTACCCTCCGGCTGGAAGCTGTTCGCCGCCCTCGCTGGCCTGACCTTGGCGATGACCGCCGTAGTCCTGGCCAGCCAACCTGACCCGGACGGCTTGCGCAGTGCCATTCGTGCCACCGCACGCAGCTCGTTCGCACTGTTCCTGCTAGCGTTCCTGGCCTCCTCGCTGGTGACCTTGCTGCCTGGCACATCAAGCCGCCGCATCCTGCAGGAGCGACGCTACCTGGGGTTGGCATTCGCGTTCTCCCACACCGTGCACGGCGTGCTGATCTATCGCTACGCCCAGCAATTCCCCGAGCTGTTCTGGGCCGGCCGCACACTTACTTCCAGCCTGCCCGGCACAGTCGGCTACCTGTTCTTGCTGCTGCTTACCGCCACCTCGTTCAAGGCCCCCATGCGGCTGTTGGGCGGCCGTGCCTGGCAAGCGCTGCACAGCAGCGGCATGTGGGTACTGGCTGCCGTGTTCTGCCTGTCGTTCTACAAGCGTATCCCCATGGGGGGGTGGTACCCGCTGGCGTTCGCCCTCATGTTCAGCGCCATCGCCATCAAGCTCACCGCCAAAGTGGCCCGTAAACAACGTCGCAGCACCCGCGCCCTTGCCTGAAGAGAGAACCGCAAATGACGACCTTGACCCGTACCCTGACCACCGTTGATCGCCTCGGCAGCTGGAGTGCCGACGTGCCATTACGGGTATTTCTGGCCTGGGAGTTTTTCGAATCCGGCCTGGAGAAATTCAACGGCAGCAACTGGTTCGCCGACCTGCAGTCCAGCTTCCCGTTCCCCTTCAACCTGCTGCCCGCGGAGCTGAACTGGCAGCTGTCGATGTGGGCCGAGTTGGTGCTGCCGTTGCTGCTGCTGTTGGGCCTGGGTACCCGGCTGGCATCGTTGGGTTTGATGGTGGTAACCGTTGTAGCGATAGCGGCAGTGCACTGGCCGGCGCACTGGTCGGGCCTGGCGGAGCTGGCCCAAGGCTATGCGATTACCGACCAGGGATTCGGCAATTACAAGTTGCCGCTGATCTACCTGGTGGCGTTGCTGCCACTGCTGCTCAAGGGCGCCGGGCGCCTCAGCCTCGATCATTGGCTTGGCATGCGGTTCGGCAGATGAGGGTTGGGGGCTGCTGCGCAGCCCCCTATGCCTTCAAACTGTTCCGACAATGACGCCCTGCTCGCGCAATGCCTCCAACAATGCCAACCCTTGCTGCACATCCCCGCCCAATGCCTGCAGCCGCTCTCTTCCAGTCCCCTGCTCCACCAGCAACCGATAGGCCATAGGTGCCAACCGGGCAAAGCGCACCTGCAACCGGGCATCGCGATAAACCAGCAGCAAGCTCGGCGATGCTGGGGTAGCCGTTGGCTGGTAGTCCACGCCAATGCGTTCCACCGGCCAACGATAGGCCAGGACCCGCGCCACACAAGACAACAACGGCTCTCCAGCCAACAGATCACCACCCGGGTCATGCGCCGGGTCCTCGGCATCGCTCAGGTACAGTTGCGCCTCGACCCACTCATAGTGCGCCAGCTCCAGCTGCCAAGGGGTGTCCAGCGCCACATGTTGCAAGTAGTCGACGAACGTCTCGGCAATTTCGGTAAACAACGGCGTCTGGCAACGGTAACTGGCGTAGAAATCACGTACTCGGGCATGCCAGCGCTGCTCGCCCAACGCCTGGCGCATCACCGGGAAGCTGCCAGCCAGCAAGCCTTCGATAGCGCCATAGAACAACTCACGGTAAACCTTCAGGCGCCGGGCCTCGACGCCGGGCGGCGGGGCATGGCGCTGTGGGTCGCGCAGGTGACGGGCCAAGGCATACTGCTGCGCACGCAGAGTCTCATTCATCTGCCTGCCCTCCGGCAGCGCATTGCACAGCACGCATACGCGCCGTCTCGGCCAACAGTTCGGCCAAGGGCGGGTAGTTGAAATCACGTTCAAGCACCGTCGGCTTGACACCAAAGCGCACGCAAGCGCTGGCGTACAACGCCCAGACATCCTCCTTCACGGCGGCCCCATGGGTATCCACTTTGA
Source organism: Pseudomonas sp. 2,4-D (assembly GCF_030418155.1). Taxonomy (NCBI): domain Bacteria; kingdom Pseudomonadati; phylum Pseudomonadota; class Gammaproteobacteria; order Pseudomonadales; family Pseudomonadaceae; genus Pseudomonas; species Pseudomonas sp. 2,4-D. Next base: position 191,844 of record NZ_JAUHUI010000002.1, on the reverse strand, counting down.
GGTCCGGCGCTTCATCGTAATGCCCGGCAACGTGCATCCCGGTCACGCGCGCCTGGGGCAAGCCTGCAAGGAATTGCTGGGCGTCGTAGCCATGGTTGCAGGCGTTGACATAGACATTGTTGACGTCCAGCAGCAGGTCACAATCCGCTTCTTCGAGCACCGCCTGGATGAAGTGGAGTTCGCTCATCGCCTGATACGGCGCGGCATAGTAGCTGATGTTCTCCACGGCAATGCGTCGCTCCAGCTGCTCCTGAGCCTGGCGTATGCGCGCGGCCACATGGTGTACGGCTTCATCGGTGAACGGGATGGGCATCAGGTCGTACAGGTGCCCGTCATCACTGCAGTAGCTCAGGTGCTCGCTGTACAGTCGCACCTGGTAGCGATCGAGAAACTGCCGGGTCTGCTCGAGGAAATGGCGGTCCAGCGGCGCACTGCCACCCAGCGATAAAGACAACCCATGACAGGTGACAGCAAAGCGCTCCGCCAACTGGGCCAAGCCCTTGCCATAGGCGCCGCCCACGGCAATCCAGTTTTCCGGCGCACACTCCAGAAAGTCCACTGCGCCGGCCTCCATGGCCAGCAGTTCCGGCAACAGGCCGCGACGCAAGCCTAGCCCGATGTTCAACATTGCAGGAAACATAAAAGTTCTCCAACAAGCACAACGCCCCACCTGGCCAGCAGGAGGAGCGTTGTGGCGTTTCATGGGGTAGAAAGTCAGGGCTTGCCGGTCAGGTGGCTGAACAAGCCATCCGGCATGGCCTTGCCATTGGCCTGGTAAATCGCCTTGAGGTGATCCGCCGCTTCCTGCTCGGAGATGAAACCGTCATGGTTGCGGTCGATCTTGTCGAAATCAGGGGCACGGTCCTTGGCCACCGCCAGAAACTCATCGCGCGAGACCTTGCCATCGTGATTGCTGTCGGTTTTGGCGAACGAGGCGTCACCGCACTTGCCTTCACCACACTTGCCCTCAGCCCCGGCCTTGGCGCCGGCGCCGCATTTACCCTCACCGCACTTGCCTTCGCTCTGGGAAGCCTTGCCGCTCCCCCCGCACTTGCCTTCACCACACTTGCCCTCGCCGGCCACTTTGGCCGAGGCCAGTTGGTAACCTTGAGCCAGCGGCTCGACGGCGAATGCACTGTTGCTCAATGCCATGCTGCCGATCAGGGCGGCGCCGAGCAGCCCGAGGGTGTTTCTTGCTTGAGTCATGATGCAGCTCCACTGGGGTTGGTAAGTGGAGCCATTAGGCAGTTGCGGTTTGTCGGGGATGTATCGTGCCAGGCGCACTTTTGTATGGCAGTAGGTCTGCAGCACAGGCAGATACAGTGCGATACACACCACCCGTCAACGGGCCCCAAGTTGGCTTGGGGCCATGAGGCGTGATCAGTCTTCCAGCGGTTTGGGCGGGGCCGCTGGCTTGGCGGGCTTGGCCGGCTTGCTGTCCTTGTCCTTGGCTTGCGGGGCCGCCGCTACGGGCTCGGGCGCCGCCACCGCCTTTTCGCTGGCAGGCAGTTCATCGACCGCTTTAAGGATCACCTGTGGGTCGATGGCCTCGCCGGTGTCGTCGTCCTTGAGCATGTGCCGCTCACCGTCCTTGCCCACCAGAATCACCTTGGTACCCTTGCTCGCCCCCAGCTTCAGCTCCCGAATCAGGGCCATTGTGGTCTGCTGCTCCAGGTTCTTGTCCTCTCGCTTGCCCATCATGTTGGCGACACTGTAAAGGACAAGGTTGCGCTCCTTGAACGCTGCCTGGGTGGCCGGGTCCTCAAGCGCCTTGTTCAGCCCTCGCAACGTCGGGTCGGCACTGCTGGGAGCGATAACCACCAATGGTCTGGCCTTGCCCAGTTCCTTGGCCAGAGGCGCATCACTGTCTGCGGCAAACAGGGGGCCGGCAACAGCAAGCAAGGTTGCGAGGGTCAGTGACCGGACAAGCATGCGTATCTCCTTATTGTCTCGATAAACCAATGACTACAGATCATGGAGAAAAATCCGACAGGGAGCCTAAACCAGTTCATTGCGGAACGGGGTGTGCAAAAGTAACTGTCGATTTCCGAGCCACCTGAAGCCAAGACTACGGCGCTGGTACAAACCACTGTCAGCACGATTGAGCATAGCCCAAAGCCGCTTTGGCAGGGCCAGGCAGCCCTTGATCTAAGCGCATGTCAACGCACATCGATAGATGGCCCCTTGGGTCCAACTTCCATCGCGTGAATCGTCATATCCAGCATCAGCCCTCTGCGTGCAGCGCGCTGAGCATCACGAATGGCATCCGCCTGGTCGATCCTGGCACCTTCGCTCAGCGCTTCGTCGTCAAGCACACTTTCAAGCTGCCTTCTGAACGGCAGGTCGACCGCAGCAAATCGCTCAGGATGGGAACGCTCCAGGTGCGCCTGCCAGAATCCACGGTCAACCATGGAGCGGGCAACCTCTTCCGGGGTTTCTGCATCTCGCACTGCAGCCTCTGCTTCTGCAAGGTCCGCATCCAGGACGCCTGAGATCGCAAGAAAGCTCATTTCTCCCACCTGCAATGGCAGGTCGAGACGCTCCCTCAGCCCGATCCTGAAAGCCAACCCCACCTCGCTTCCTTCCAGCGTCCTGCCATGCTGTAGCGCCCATCGGGTAGCGAACATGTCGACTGCATCCTGGCGCCATAAACGTCTGCCCAGGTCTAGCAAAGCGCGTTCGCTTTCTCCCTGAGCCGCGTGCTCAACCTGCCAAACCAGCAAATTCAGTTCAAGGTTGCTCAAGCACCAGGTTGCACCGTCCTGGCACCCCCACTCATCATTGGCCACTGACAACAAGTTCTGCCGCAGCTCTGGCGTAATGGCCATCGCTTGCAATACCGCCATTACCCGATTGCCCAGTGCACGCGCATTGACACGAAAGTCCTCGGACAGCAACAACTGGCGAAGCACGCGGAAAAAACGCTCGGCGTCCTGCCCCGCATCCAGCGTGTCCCAGGCAGCAAGCATCAAGCCGCGATGCTCCGGGGCCACCGCATCCCCCCATACTTCACGCGCGTGATTCATCCGCAGAAGCACTTGCTCTTCGTCGAGGGCAGGACCGTCGCTACTCAACGACGCCTGCAAGCGCAACGTTTGGGCCTCGCCCAAGGGGTTCGCATTCAAACGAAACCGCCGCCGCTGCCACACGGGCAACTGATAGAAACCCTCTGGAATGTACCTGATCCGGTTATCACGCAAGTCAACGGATACCAACTGAGCGTTGTCGAACACGCCCAGTGGAAACTGCGAGATCTGTGTGTCGCGCAAGTTCAGCCAACGCAATTCAGCCAAACCCGCCAAGGTGAACCGGCTCCCCAGGGGGTTGTGGGACAGGTCGAGAGACTGCAGGCTCGTGCAACTGGCCAATGTGGCGGTTTGTGCAATGTTCAGGACGATCCGGTTGTTGGTCAGGCTCAGATGCCGCAGCTGCGCTATCTGTAGCAACGGCTGCGGAAGGCGCGTCAACAGGTTCCCTCCCAGATCGAGGGTTTGCAGGTTAGGGAAAGCCAGCAATAGGCTGCTGGGCACCTCCAGAAGGTCAAGGTGCAGCAGCGACAGGCTGGTCACACCTCTGAAGCTGACCTGTGGGGGTATGTTGGGCAAGCCGCTCGATCTGAAATTGCAGAACATGACGTGGAGGTTTTCCTGTGCATTTATTTGCAGTTCCCCCACGCCCACCGACCGCCGCCAGCAATTGAACAACGTCTGGCGTAGAGCCTCTCGATCTTCCCTGACATCGCCCTGTCCTCGTGCCACCCAGGTATTCAGTGTCATGCGCAGGATGGCGAACTCATTGCGAAGGTCAGCCAGTACGTGTTCAATCTGCTGCCCTGAACGCCTGGCGTCATCGGCGAAGGTCTCGACCTGCTCATCACTCAACCACGGAAAGAGATCGCGCAGCGTGGCCCTCAGGGCACTACCCCTTGATGCGAAACCACCTACTCCGCCACCACCCAGCGGGTAGCCAATACGTCCATCGGCCAAGCGCATGGGCCCTCGGACAGCACCTGGGCGTACCGCGCCAAGCAAACGACTGATCTCATCACGATGGCGTGCCGCTTCGCGCGCCAGTATCACCCTGAGGTTGTGCGCAAATGGATCGCCGATCCCCATCGCCGCCCTCTGCGCTTCGGTATAGGCTGGCGCCATGACGTCAAACAACTCACCTGCCTCACCCAGCGCCGTGCCCTGGCTGCCATGCAGTTGAAACGTACCGTTCACGTGCACCAGATCGAACGCCCGCTGCCCTTGCTCGGTCTTCGCCAGTATCGGCCCGCCCAGGCAACCTTCGTACAAACGCCAGCACACACCTTGTTCGCCACCGGGTACATACCGCAGCAAGCCCAACACCACCCGTGCAAGGTCTGCATGCTGCGGCGTATCAAGGTAAAACGCCTCAAATACCCGAGCCTGACGGGTAGCCAGCACACTGCCCCTTGCCGCCTCGGCCAGCCCCAATGCAACCCTTCCGCTGGACCGCAGCCGCGTGCGATCCACGCTGCTGGCGGCCCGTACCAATGCTTGCGCAGTGCGCGCGCTCAGCCCCGGGAACACCCGGCGCAGCGCCGCACTGCCAGGGGTGTCGCTGGGCTGCAAGGCTTCGAAAAGGTGCTGCAGCAGTGTTCGGCGCTGCGTCCATGCCAGCGCGGCCAGTGCCTGATCTGTCAGGCCACTCGCACCTGGCAGGCGCCGAGCGTGATCGAGCACTGTTGTATCTGCTACCGGCTCGCCGCTGCGCAGACGGCCAATCATGCTGCGGATGCGTTGATCAAGCCTGACCCGTTCCACACTGTCGATCATGCCGGGGCTCGGTGCCTGGGCGTGTACATGCAGGCCACGCAGGTCGTCGCCATCAAGGCCGTGGAACAGCAGAACCTGATCGATCTGTTCGTCATTCAGCCCACTGAAGGGTTCGCCCAAACGCCGGAACATGCGGTATTTGTCGGTCCACCGTGCCGGTTGCTCGCTCCACAACCGCCAAGCACCTGCGCCATTGTGGCGCAGCAACGGCCCGTGGCCGTCGACCGGATGCAACTGCCATTGATCATCACCCGCCTCTGCCAAGCAATAGTGATGCCCGTCCATTTCGATCCAGGCCCGCCCGTCCTGACGCCGAATACCCAAGGCGTCCGGGCTCGAGGCTGCCACGGGGGCTTGGCTTTGAAACGGGGTCAAGTCGTGTTGCCAGAGTTTCTCAGTGCCGTCCTCCAGCCGAGCCGGCACCATGGCATCGACCTTCGCAGAGCGCGCCCAAACCCGTCGAGCCACACCCACCCCGGCGACCGCGGTCGCCAGCACGGCAAGGTCTGTCGCCACATGGGTCAAATGGTCGAGCGCCTCCTGACGATCGCCTTGCTGCCAGGCCTCGGCGCCATGATAGACCTCACCCAGTAGTTCGTAGGCCGTCACGGCCAGCAGCGCCAGGCCAAGCCCAGGCACAAAGAAACTGGCCAGGTTGAGCAGCGCCCATCCTTCGGCGGCAAGGCGCAGGTCATGCTGGCGCTGAACCTCACGATCCAGCCTGGCCACAGGGACCGCGATCATCGCCGCATCGTCCTTGATCTGGTGGATACGTGCCTGTGCCAGGCTGATGAACAACGGCTGCGGGTAAGCCTGCAAGCGCGGTTCGAGATCGCGAAAAGCCCAGCCCGGCAGGCCATCGAAGCGCTCCGCGACCTGGGCGAAAAAAGCCTGGCTGTCGCGCCGCAGCACGAAGCGGCTGAAAAAACGCTGGTAAGCCTTGTCTCGCAAGCGACGGCCCAGTTCGCGGTTCAGTTTGTCGAGGCTCTCGAACGCGCGCCAGGGCGAAAAAGGGTCTCCAGGCACGTAAAGCAACACCCGACGCGTCGTGTTGAACAGGACGCCCTGCTCGACCACCACGAACACGGTCACCTGCTCAATCTGGCAACCCAGCAATTTCAGTTGCCTGGCCTGCACAAGGTCGCCCGCCAAGCGCGGCAGCTTCCCCTTCTCGCACACAGCTACCATCACATTGAGTTCGCTGGCATCCAGCGTTCCCTCTTGCCTGGCTTTGTAGGCGTCCACAAGCATGGTGTAGCGCGTGGCATCCACAAGCAGTGATACCAGGCGCTCGGCACTGCCAGTGGGCGTGAGTATGGCATCCAGATGACGTTGATAGCGCTCACCCAGGTCCAGCTCACGACACAGTCCGGCAAACTCGATGCTCGTAGGGGGTTTGACCGTGCCGTGGCGTGGAAGAAGCAGGCGGTTACCGCGCGGCTGGCCACCTTCCTGCGCCTGCGCGGCCGTGAAGTTGCGCAATGCGACTTCGAGCAGCGGCTTTTCTTCATAGACCACGGTAGTCAGGTGTGCGCCCACTGGCTGACTGTTGATCACAGCTTCCCGGCGGCCCTCCAGAAACCTGAGCGAGTACGGGTTACGGCCAAGCCCATAACGCTGGTCGAGGGCCTTCCCCAGGGCTGATGCGACGAAACTGTCGATGCCCTCGATACCTCGCAGCACCGTGTTCACTTGCTCACAGCAGCGAAGGCTGTTTGACAATGCCTTGCCGATCTCAGGCAGTTGCTCAGCAGGTGCATGACGCAACCAGGGTGGCAGGCGCCTGCCGATGATGCCGTCCTGGAAGGCATCGATGGCGGCCTGCGCATCTGACGGCAAAGTGGTGTCCATAGCGGGGGCCTCCTCATGAAAAGAGGCCAGACTAAATTGCCTGCTCCCCGCCAGGCGCTATATAGCTAATGCCTGCGGCCAGACAACCGGCCACCCGCTAACTGAGCACACGCTGCACCGTATTCCGGTCCAGCGCCTCCAGCGTCAACTGCAGCAACACCGCATGCTCACGTTGCTGATTGCGGATCTGCAGCCGTGCGATTTCCTCATCCCGATTCCCCAGCGCCATCAGCCGTTCCAGCTCAGCGTGCATGGCTTGGGGCACTTGCAAGCGAACTGCGCAAGCCTTGCGCAGGTAATCCTGCCAGAACCACTGGCGTGACAGGTAATCAGCAATGCCCTCCCGGGTCTGTCGCGCCAGGACCCTTTCACGGGCCAGGAGAAGGTCCTGCTTACTCAAGGCAGGGATACCTGCATAGAGCATTTCATCGGGTTGGCCAGGCAAGTCCAGAGACTTGCGCAAGCCGATTCGATAGGCCAAGGCGAATTCGATCGATTCAGCGCCCGCCCCCACCCGATGAGCATGTTCAGCCGCAATTTGCTCAAGCACCGCCAACCGCCACATCCGGGCACCGAGCTTCAACAAGCCCCGTTCAGGCCGGGCAGATCCGCTGTGCCTCGTGCGCCATATCATCACTCGCAGTTCCAGGTCGGCGAAGCGCACGGTGGCGTTATCCTGGCAACCGGTCGCCGCAGCGTGCTCGAACAACTCCTGCCTGAGGGCATCATGCTCAGACATCGCCTGGAGCATGTCGAACACACGGGCCGCGAGCGCGGATGCAGTCGATGAGAAGCTGAAGGCGCCCGATTCCGTCAGCATCGACAGGGTATTGAAGAACTCTTCCGATTGCTCCTCGGCCTCCAGATGGGCCCACAGTGCAGCCATTTCATCTCGACGCTCGCCAGGCAACGCATCCAGGATGCGCAACCGGTAAGGCACGCGACTGCCCTCAAGCAAATGCCAGGTTGAAAACCCGTCCTGCGCGGCCCCCAGCCGATTGCCAGAAAGCTCGACCCTGCCCGAGCGCCACAACTGCGATTGATGAAAACCCTCGGGCAGTTCAGAAATACGGTTGTCGCTGAGGTTCAGGGTGTGCAGTTCTGGCGCGTCCATCAGCCCGTAGGGGCACTCGGGTAACTGGGTGTTCGACAGGTAGAGGGCATTCAGCTCGGTCATTGCCTGGACGGAAAATGCCCTGCGCAGCGGGTTGTCTGAAAGGTTCAGGTACACCAGGGACCGGCAATCTGCCAGGACCAACGCCTGGCCTTGGTCAAGGGCGATCTGGTTACCAGACAAGTCGAGCACCTCCAGCTTCTGGACAAGCATCAGCGGCAATGGCAAACGCGTGAGTCGGCAATGGGTGATTTCCAGGTTGCGCAAGTTGGGAAACGCCCGCAGAAACTCATCCGGAACGTGCTCCACGCGCATGTCGCGCAAGGCCAGGATCGAGACGTGGGGAAAGCCCACTTGCTCGGGCAGGGCCGGCAGATGGCGCAAGCGGCTGATGGTCTGGGTCAGCATGAAGCGCCCGTCGTCCAGTGCTGCTTGTCCTTGCAGTTCCGGCACAAGACAGCGCCAGCAGTTGATCAGCCCCTTTCTGAACTCACGCCGGGCGGCCAGTTCTGATGACAGCAAGGCACTGCGCGCCCACTGGGTCAAGTGTCTCTTGAGCATCCCATATTGCTGCTCCAGCATAGATAGCCTGGCCTGTGCGTCACTTGAGGCCAACCAGCGCCCGATCTGTTCGTCGCTAAAGGCCGGGTACAGGTCTCGCAACCGGGCCTGAAGCGCCCTTGGCCTGTTTAGCCCTAACGCCCCCCATAGCCTGCCACCCGCCATGGGGTAACCAATCCGGCCATCAGCAAGACGTTGCGGCGCGAGAAACGAGCCGCTCGGCTGTTCCAGCCTGAGCAGGTTCACCACGGTCTGGCGTTGGTCGAAAGCCACATTGGTCAGCGCCTGGCGCAGCGCAGGCACAAAGGGCTGGCCTTGGCCGATGGCCGCTTGCGATGCGTCGTCATAGGCTGCTGCCAAGGTCTCGAACAACTCGCCCCTCTCACCGGCAACCGTGTGCGTTCGGGCACGCAGGCGGAACAGCCCATGACGATGAAGCAGGTCAAACGTCTGCGCCGATCCCTCGACCGTCAGTAACGGCTCGCTGGCATCACCGTCGTACAATCGCCACCCCGGCCCGCCAGCCCCCGGCACATGCACCAGCAGGTTCAGGACCACACGCGCCAGGTCGAGGTTTTGCGGCGTATCGATGCACAGCGCCTCGTACACCCGCGCCATTCGAATCCGCGCAACCTGCAACCTTGCTGCCTCGGCCATCAGCAACGGCACACGCCCCGTCTCACGCAAACGCTGCAGGTCATCCTCGCTGGCATCGCGCAACACCTCATCCGCGGCCAAACGGTGCAGGCTGGCAAAATTCTGTCGTAAGAGGCGGCCAGTTTCCGTGTCGGGATTCTGCTCTTCGTACAACGCCTGAAGCAGTTCTCGTCGCCCGGCCCAAGCCACCTCGGCCAACGCTACTCCGTCCTTGCCGGCGGCCTGTGGAAGGTGCATGACCCGCTCCAGCAGTTGCGGGTCTGCGGTTACACCGCCCTCGCGCAACTGGTTGACCAACGTACCAATCCTGCCAGCGAGCCGCACGCGTGTGACGGTGTCGAGCAGCGCGGCCTCCGGCGGTCGGCCATACACATGCCATGCCCGCAGATGCTGATCATCCAGGCCATGAATCGCCAGCGACCGGTCGATGTGCGCGTCGTCGAGGTCGCTGAATGGCCCGCCCAGGCGGCGGAACAACAGGCGTGAGTCGCCCCACTCGGCGGGCTGTTCGCACCACAGCCGCCACGCACCGGCTCCATTGTGACGGAGCGGCGGCGCATAGCCCTGGTAAGGGAGCAATTGCCACTGTTCATCGTCGTTGTGCCAGGTCATCTCATACCAGTGCCCGTCCATGCTGATCCAGCGGCGCTCGCCCAGGCGGTGCATACCCTCCATGTCCGGCACCGCCGTGTCTGGCGGGCTTTCGCAGCGATAGGGGCCGAGGTCTGCGTTCCACAGTTTTTCCTCACCGTTTTCCAGCTGCGCCGGTACCAGGTTGTCCACCACACTCCAGGCGCGTCGGGCCGTGACGACTACGCCAACGGTTGCCCCGACAGCCAGCAGCCCTTTGCCTACATTCAGCAGGTGCGCCAGTGCTGCATTGCGTTCGTTTTCCTGCCAGTCCCCTACAGCCTGGAACGTCTGCTCAAGCAGTTCCCAGGCCATCACCCCCAACAACACCGCGCCGATGCCCGGAACGAAGAACCCTGCGACACCCAACAGGGTCCAGCCTTCAGCACGCAAACGGCGGGCGTGTTCGGCCTGGACCTCGCGATCAAGCAAGGCCACGGGCGGGGCGATGATCGCAGCATCGTCCTTGATCCGCGCAATCCAGTCGTCAGCAAGGTGTTCGAACAATGGCAGGCGATAGGCAAAGGTCTGCTCATCGAGGTCCCGGGTTGCCCAGCCGGGCACGTCATCGAGGCGCTCACTGACGGCCGAGAAGAATCGCTGGCTATCGCGTCGGCGCACGAAGCGGTTGAAGAAACGCCGGTAGTCATCTTCGCGCAGGCGTTTGCCAAGCACCCGGCGGGCATAATCTTCCAGGTCGCTGCGCACGCTCCAGGGGCCGTGCGGGTCACCCGGTACATAGACCAGCACGCGCTTGCTGGTGTTGAACAGCAAGCCCGCGTCGATCACGTCCAGCACGACGATTTGCTGCAAGCGGCAACCGAACAACGCCAACTGGCGCACGCGAACCGATGCGCCTTCGAGCTTACCGAGCGTGTCCTTCATGCACAGCGCCACCACCCACTGCAGTTCGTCTGCGCTCAATATGCCCTGCGCCCTGGCCTGCAGGGCATCCACCAGCATGCAGTAGCGTTGCCGTCGCGTCAGCAATCCCCTGACTTCGGGCTGAAGTACCGAATCCAGATGCGCCTGGTATTTCTGCCCAAGATCCAGCGCTCGACACAGCCTGGCAAAGCCCGGTGCAGACAGCTCACTGCGCCTTGCGCCGCGCACATCGACCAGGCAATTGCCCTGTGGCTGGTCGCGCTGCTGCTCTGCGGTGAAATTGCACAAAGCGGCCTCGAGCAGAGGGATGTCGTAGTAGTCGCTGCCGACAACCGGAAGCCGACTGGTTACATAATGGATCGTGTGTGAGGGAAAGGTGTACCACTGGCGAAAGTACAGGCGATCGACATCAAGGTCGCCGTGGGCACCGAGCGCTTGCTGCAGCAAGGGCCGGGCAAATGCATTCAGGTTGCTTAGCCGCGCCAGCGCTGACGACAAGCCTGCACGGCAGGCCAGCAGTTCATGCAGCGCCTCGCTCAGCAGGGTGAATTCGGCCATGCTCAGCCGCTTCATCCAGGCCGGCAACCGCTGTGCGATGTAGTGGTCCTGGCATGCTTGTGCCATGGCAAGGGTATCGACCGCAGCCGATGGTTGACTGCTATTGTTCTGCATCTCTGCCTCCGCGACGACATGGAAGGCCGAGTCTGAAGACTGTAGCGTCAGGCTGACGCCTAGCTATCTACCACCTGTTCAGAACAGCAGTAACTGATGGTCGGTAAGGCGCGCGAAATCATCGCCGACAAAGGGCAGGATGGCGTCGGCCACCGGCAGTAGCTGGCGGCTGATGTAGTGATCGTAGTCGATCGGTGCCTGCAGGTTTTCCAGCGGCTCAGGCCCGGCGGTGGTGATCACGTAGCTGATCCAGCCCCCACGCTGGTACTGCAGAGGGCGCTGCAGACGCTTGTTGTAGTCGTCGGCAAGGCGTGCGGCACGCACATGCGGCGGCACGTTGCGCTGGTAATCGGCCAGCGGGCGACGCAGGCGCTTGCGATAAACCAGCAGTTCGTCCTGCTCGCCCGCCAACGTGCGCCGTACATACTCGCGTACATAATCACGGTAGGGCTCGCTGCGGAACACACGGCCGTAGAGTTCCTGCTGGAACTGCCGGGCCAGCGGTGACCAGTCGGTGCGCACCGACTCCAGGCCCTTGTAAACCATTTCTTCAGCACCGTCGGCCCGCTGCACCAGGCCGGCATAGCGCTTTTTGCTGCCTTCATCGGTACCGCGGATGGTGGGCATCAGGAAGCGTCGGTAATGCACCTCGAACTGCAGTTCGAGGGCGCTCTGCAGGTTCATGGTCTCGTGCAGATGGGCTTGCCACCATTGGTTGACCTTTGCCACCAGCTCGCGGCCGATGCGCGCCGCGTCTTCCTCGGCGTGGGCACCCTTGAGCCAGACAAAGGTGGAGTCGGTGTCACCGTAGATCACATCGTAGCCACACGCCTCGATCAGGGACCTGGTCTGGCGCATGATCTGGTGGCCGCGCATGGTGATCGACGACGCCAGGCGCGGGTCGAAGAAACGGCAACCGCTGGAGCCAAGCACGCCATAAAAGGCATTCATGATGATTTTCAAGGCCTGCGACAGCGGCGCATTGCCCTCGCGCTTGGCCGCTTCCCTGCCCTGCCACACCCGTTCGACGATGGCTGGCAGGCAGTGCTGTGTGCGTGAAAAACGCCCACCGCGAAAACCCTCGACCGAATGTGCGTCGTCAGGCAGACGCAGGCCTTCGATCAGCCCGACCGGGTCGATGAGAAAGGTACGGATGATCGACGGGTACAGGCTCTTGTAGTCCAGCACCAGCACCGAGTCGTACAACCCCGGGCGCGAGTCCATGACAAAACCGCCGGGGCTGGCTTCGTCCGGGCGGCTGCCAAGGCTGGGCGCGACAAAGCCAAGGCGGTGCATCTGCGGAATGTACAAGTGACAGAACGCAGCTACCGACCCACCGCTGCGGTCCACGGCCAACCCCGTAACCGACGCACGTTCGAGCAGGAAGTCGAGCAGCCGGGTATGGGCGAAAATGCGCGTGACCAGTTCGCAGTCCTTCAGGTTGTAGCGCGCCAGGGCCGGTTTGTCTTCGGCGAAGCGGCGATTGATTTCGTCCATGCGTTGGTACGGCGTGTCGATGGCCTTGCCTTCACCCAGCAGGGTCTGGGCAACGTTCTCCAGGCTGAACGAGGCAAAGCTCCAGGTGGCCGAACGCAACGCCTCGATGCCATCGATCAGCAGCCGCCCCGGCGCATCGGCGAAGACGTGGCCGCCACCGGCATGGCTGCGCAGGGTCATGACCGCACCGTTGCGCCCCAGCGTCAGTGGCACCTGCAACGACTTGGCGTGCTCATGCAGCAGACGCAGGTCGAACTGCACCAGGTTCCAGCCAATGATCGCGTCCGGGTCATGCCTGGCCATCCACTGGTTGAGCCGCGTGATCAAGGCGGCGCGATCGGTGCAATATTCCAGGTCGAAGTCAAGCCCGCTGGCATCGCCGTTGGCCGGACCGAGCATGTACACCTGGCGCTGGCCACAGCCCTCCAGCGCGATGCTGTACAGCTCGCCACGCTCGCTGGTCTCGATGTCCAGCGACACCAGGCGCAGTGCCGGGCGATAGCCTGGCAGCGGCCTGAGCTGGGCTTCCCGGTAAACGCCCTGCGCATCAGGCTGGCCAGTGAACTGCACCGGCGCCGTGATGAAGCGCTCCATGAGGTAACGCTCCGGCGGGCGGATATCGGCCTCGAGCACGTCGATACCGGCCGTGCGCAGACGCTGCTCCAGTTGCATCAATTGGCGATGCTGGCGGGTATAGAGGCCAAGCATCGGGCGATGCTCGAAGTCCTTCAGGCGCAGTGGCTTGAGCTTCGTCCCGGGTTCGTTGGCCAGCAGCACACGGGCGTGCTCGGCCTGCGCCTGAGGAATGAAAGCCACCGACTCCTGCGCCGCCAGCCGCAACAGCCGCGGCCCGTCATCGGTGGCCAGCCAGAACTCCACGCAGGTGCCTTCCGGCGTATCGTGCCAGTGCCGGGTCAGGACAAAACCCTGCTGCAACTCCACTGCGTCGACCTCTGGATTGTCTGTAGATGGCGTTATTCTACCTGTGTCGTGCCTGGCATGAGTGTTTTAGCGCCTCCCCGCCACAAAACCGCTTCCTCGCCCCGCCCAGGCCAGCAGCCAGGCCAAGGCTATCAACACCAGCACCACCGCGCCAAACCACTCCACACCTGCCCCAGCCAGCAGCAATCCGCCAATGATCCCACCCAGGGCAATGGCACTGTTCCACACCGTCACCAGCATCGACTGCGCCACATCCCCACCCTCGCCTGCCGCGTCGGCGCAAGCTGTCTGCAGCAGGGTCGGAGCGCCGCCATAGGTCATTCCCCACAAGGCGATGCTCAAGTACATCAGCCACGACGATGCCTGCCCCAACACCAGTGTGGCCAGGGCAAAACCGGCCAGGCTCAGCAACACCAACTTGCGTAAATGTCGGTCGACCAGCAGCCCTACCAGGCCGATCCCGGCCAGGGCCGACAGGCCAAATACCATCAGCACCGGGCCAATGTCCGCAGCCATGCCGGCCGCCGCCAGCAATGGCACGATATAGGTGTAGAGAATGTTATGACCAAGGATCCAGGTGAGGATCACCAGCAATACAATCAACACCCCCGGCGTGCGCAGCACCTGCGTGGCCGCCGGCCGCTTTCCGGCAGCGTGCCCCGGGTAGTCCGGCACCGACCGCAACACCCACACCACCAACAGCAACGCCACCAGCGTGACGACCACGAACGTCGCGCGCCAGCCCAGCCCCGCTCCTAGCCAGGTCGCAATCGGCAAGCCGAGCGACAAGGCAATCGGCTGCCCGAGCATGGCCAGGGCCATGGCCCGGCCCTGCAACGGTACCGGCACCATGCGCCGGGCATGGCCAGCAATCAGGCCCCATGCGAGGCCGGCCGCAGCACCCGTGAAAAAGCGCAGCACCAGGGTCAGCGTGTTGGAGTCCGACAAGGCCGTCAGCCCGTTGAACAGCACGAAGCCGATGATCGCCAGCAACAGCGCCCGGCGCCGATACCAGCCTTGGGTCAACGTCACCAACGGGATGGCGGTCAGTAACGAGCCCAAGGCATACGCCGTGACCCATTGCCCAGCCATGGCCTGGCTGATGTGCATGCCATCGGCGATCTGGTCGAGCAGACCCGCCGGCAGGGTTTCGCTGAGGATGGCGATGAAACCGGTCATGGCCAGCGCCAGCAGTCCGCCAACGGGCAGACGTTCGTTGCTGGCAGCCAGCAACGGTGCGGAAGATGTCTGGGACATTGCAAATGCCTTGAGTGAGAAACGAGGCGAACAGTCTGCAAGACAAGGCCATTGCGGAAAAAGACGGTTACAATGCCGCTCACCCAGGACATCAGCGTCCGCAATCAGGAGTGCGACATGGACAGCCTCAGCGGCTTCGTGGTCTTCAACCGGGTGGCCGAAACCCGCAGCTTCGTTGCCGCCAGCCAGTCATTGGGGATCAGTGCCTCGGCAGTGGGCAAGCGCGTGGCGCGCCTGGAAAGCCGCTTGGGCGTGCGCCTGTTCCACCGCAGCACACGCAGCATCACCCTCACCGCCGAGGGCACGATGTTCCTCGAACGCAGCCGGCGCATCCTTGCCGAAATCGAAGCCACCGAGCAGGAGCTGTCGCAGGCCAGCGAAACGCCGCGCGGGCGCCTGCGGGTGAGCATGCCGCAGGTGACCAGACTGGTAATGCCGGCCCTGGCCGAGTTCATGGCACTGTACCCACAGGTTGAACTGGACCTGGACTTCTCCGACCGCATGGTGGATATCGTCGGCGAAGGCTTCGATGTGGTGATGCGCGGCGGGCAGCCGGTGGATTCCCGGCTCAGCGCCAAATTCCTCGGGCACTTTCAGCACCGCCTGGTAGCCTCGCCCGAGTACCTGCGCGAACGCGGCACTCCCTTGCACCCACGCGACCTGGCGGCGCATACCTGCCTGCATTATCGCTTCCCCAGCAACGGCAAGCTGGAAACCTGGCCGCTGCGCCAGGAGCATCCTGAGCAAGCCTATGACATCCCCATCTCGATGGTCTGCAACCACGTCGAAACACGCGTCTGCTTTGCCTTGAACCACCGCGGCATTACCTGTCTGCCGGACTTCAACGTGGGTCGCGAACTGGCCAATGGCTCACTGGTCAGTGTCCTTGACGACTTCATGGAACGGCGCGGCAGCTTCTATCTGCTGTGGCCGTCCGGGCGGCAGATGCCGCCAAAGTTGCGGGTATTCATCGACTTCATGCTCGCTCGGGTATTCAACCGTACAGGTAGTTGATGTCCTTGTAGGCCAGCGGTGGCACCTGGCCGAGCAGGAAGTCACGCAGCTTGTGCATCTGCCTCGCTTTTGGGCTGGCCTTGAGCCAGGTAATGTAGTAACCGTCGCCGGTGGCCACGGCATGCTTGAAAGGCGTGACCAGGCGTCCGGCGGCCAGGTCGGTGCTGGCCAGTACCAGATCGACCACTGAAATGCCCAAGCCTTGCTGGGCGGCCGATATGCCCTGGTCGAGGGTATCGAACACCTGCCCCTGGTCGATGCTGATGTCCAGCGCATCCATTCGCGCCAGCCAACGCCGCCAGTCACGCCGGTCGGGTGACGGGTGCAGGAACTCGCATCGGGGCAGGTCGGACAGTTGCGGTTGCACCTGTGACATGTAATCCGGGTGACATACCGGGATCAGCCATTCATCGAATAGCTTGAAACTCTCGATATCGGCGGGAAATCGCCCGCTGGCCAGGAGAATGGCGCAGTCGTAGGGCTCGGAATAGAAGTCCACGCTGTCGATATCCATCCACACACTGGAAAGCTGCACACTGCAGTTGTCCTCGACCTTCTTGAACGCATCCAGCGCCCGCAGCAGCCAGCGCACCGTGAGCGTGGACGGCGCCTTCAGGCGCAGGCCGTAGCGATCCTGCCGCAGCAGTGCGCAGGCATTCTCGATGATCTTGAAGCCGACCTTCAGTTCTTGCGCAAGCAGGCGGCCGTGCTCGGTCAGGCTCAGCTTCGGGCCCCGACGTTCGAACAGGTCGCAGCCGAACAGGGCTTCGAGGGTCTTGATGTGATGGCTGACGGCGCCCTGGGTCAGGGCCAGCTCCTCAGCAGCGCGGGTGAAAGAGCCATAGCGAGAGGCCACCTCGAAGGCACGCAGCGCGTGCAAGGCCTGAATCCGTTCCGACATGGCGGCGTCCCGAACATGAGTGAGACTAATAGTAGGTCATAACTCCACGCGTTTTACAACGGCAAGAGCGTCTCGGAAAATGCAGGTAAATAACAAACATAACCAAGATCCTGCCTGCATGTGACTGGAACGTTTACTTAAATCAACGCCTGGGGAAATCATGTTTACGGGATATGGAAATTGCTATCGCCTGGATGCGCTGGAGCTTGCCGCTGAACATGGTCACAACATGCAACACTGGACGTTCAAAACCATAGAACACTTTCGCAGTATTCTCGCCAACCCCGAATTCCCCTGCCTGTTTGGCCGCAAGGCGGTAAACGGCGAAACCTGCCACATTCTCTTCGCCCGCGCCGAGCAACTGGCCGATGATATCGCGCAGGGCCTGGCCAACTATGTGCGCACCGTCGCACCGATCGCACCCAAGCAGCGCATCGGCAGCCCTTTGGTGGTGTTTCTCGAAACCGCAGCCGGCAGTAGCCTGGCCGAGCAGCAGGCCTTGGCCTGGAAGGTACTGCGCGGCGTGCATGCGCGCGACCCACACCCTTGGCCTCAAGGCATCCCGGCCGATCCCGACGATACCGGCTGGTCGTTCTGCTATGCCGGCATGCCGCTGTTCATCAACATGAACTTCCCCGGCCATCAGCAGATGAAAAGCCGCAATCTGGGCCAGCACATCACCTTCGTCATCAACCCGCGGGAGAACTTCGACGAAGTGGCCAACGCCAACACCGAGAGTGGCAAGCGCATCCGCGAGCGCATTCGCGAGCGCGTGCACCACTACAACGACGGCGTTGTGCCCGACACCCTTGGCTTTTTCGGCGATACCGACAACTACGAGTGGAAGCAGTATCAACTGCAGGAGACAGGCTCGCTCAACCCGTCACGCTGCCCGTTCCACGCCCATGCCGCACACCAGCCGACACCCGACATACTGATCGAGAACTGACCGTGAATACCGCACTCACCGCCACCTACGCCCTCACCGTGCTGCTACTGATTGCCACTCCCGGTCCGGTGGTGGCACTGATCGTCAACACTGCGGCCGCCTCCGGCTCGCGCAAGGCCATGTTCACCGCCGTCGGCACCAACTGGGCATCACTGGTGCTGATCGGCGCGGCAGCGTGGATCATCCTCACCAGTGCCGCCATCGACAAGACATGGCTCAGCACCATGAGCCTGCTGGGCTGCCTGTTCATCGGCTACATTGCCATGGGCACGTTGAGGGACGCCCTGCAGGCACCCGCGTCAGACGCGGCGAGCGAGGCCCCCAAGGCTGGGCGCGGCGGGCTGATGCAAGGCTTCATGGTGGGTATTTCCAACCCGAAAGACATCATTTTCTTCATCGCCTTCTTCCCGCAGTTCATTCAGATCACCGAATCGTTCGGCAAGAGCATGGTGGTGCTGTCGCTACTGTGGGTGGCCATCGATTTCGCCGTGCTCAGCCTGTACATCTTCGCCATCGGCAAGATCGCCTCGCAGCGCAGCAACCGCATCATCAGCCTGGCCTCGGGCGTCGCCCTGCTGCTGATCGCCGCCGGCGGCCTGCTGTACAACCTCAAGGAACTGGCGGCCTGAATCTGCTGCAAAGTACCCGGCTTAAGCGAAGGAGAGACCATGACCACGACTGATACGCGCCCGTCTCCTTCGCCGCTGCAGCAGGACTACCAGCGCTTTCTCCTGCTGGGCAGTCGCCGTGCCCCCTATATGCTGCATGTGCACGAAACCGGCTACCGCTCCGGCACCATCAACACCGATGCACTTGGTTTGCGCTACAGCCATTGCGCCGGCAAGCGCTTTTCGGCGGCCGAGCACGGTGGTGCGTCGCGCATCAACCTGCTGGTCGGCGGCTCCACAGCCCTGGGCATCGGCGCCAGCTCCGACGAACACACGGTGGCCTCGCACCTGTCGATGCTCACGGGCGAAGTCTGGCTGAGCCTGGCCGGCTGCGGGCTCAACGCCACCCAGGAATTGATGATGTTCCTGACCCACCAGCACCGCCTTGGCCAACTCGGCCATGTGGTGGTGCTCAGTGGCCTCAACAGCCTGGCCCACGAAGCCCTGTGTGAAGTCCTCGCAGGTACCAACGACCCGCAGCACGCCAAGGCCTACCAGGCTTTTCTCAACAGTTTCAGCGAAGGCATGCAGCCCTGCGCACCACCCCGTCGGCAGTCGCTGTGGCGGCGCATCGGCCAGGCGCTGGCCCCTCCCGTGGTCACAGCCCCGGTCAGCTGGCCATTGTCCTCCCCGGAAAAACGACTGGCCCGTGCCGCCGACAACATTGGCCGCACCTTGCGCCAATGGGACCGTCTGCTGGCAGACAGCCACGCCACGCTCACCTTCATCCTGCAACCACTGCTGCCCTGGTGCCGGGATACCCTGCCCGCCGGCGAGCAAGCCATGCTGACCGCGCTGCAGCAACAACCGGCCAACTTCGACCGGCTACTGGAGGGGGCATTCGACAGACAGTTGCATTCGGCATTTTTCCGCCGTATCAAAAGCCAGGCCGACCCGGTGCCCTGCTACGACATGAACTGCATGCTCGACAGCTCGCCCGTGTTCGGCGCCGACCTGTTCATCGACCGCCTGCACCTGAACGATCTGGGCAACAATGCCTTGGCCAAGGTGATCACCGCCAAGCTTGGGTTGGCCCAGGAAAAACATGCCCAGCGCAAGGTCACGCCGATCAAGCTCGTCTGACAGTTGTCGAGTGGTCTTTCGGCCACCCCCTTTGGGTGGCTAGAATACGTCGTCGTTACGATTTGCCCGAGGCGCACGTTTGACCGCCATGAACACCGAAGCCGTCCATCCGTACTTGGCCACCCATGGGGTTTGCCTGTGAGCCTTGTGCGACGCCTGCCCCCGCTGTTGGCTGCGCTGATGCCACTGGCCGCGCAAGCGCTGGAGGTACGCATCGACCCTCATGCCGACCTGCTCTACCGTCAGGCCTTGCCGCTACTGGAGCAGGCCGACAACCAGGACGACGCTGCCAGCACGCTGCGCACCGCAGTGGGCGGCGACCCTGAGCTTAGCCGCCAGGGCCAGGCCATGGCTCACACCTTGCCGACAGCGGTTGCCCTGCTGAAAAAATCGGTAGAACTTGGCCACCCGGTCGCACAGTACCGTCTGGCGCTGTATTACATGACGTACCTGCCCGCCGCGCAAATCCCGGAGGCCGCCTGCCCGTTGCTCGAGGCCAGCCTCCAGCAGGGGTTTGCCGCACCGGCGCCCGCCATCGCCACCTGGTGCCGGCCCTACAACGTCAGCAGCGAGTACCGTACAGCGCTGGAGGCCATCCCCAGCATGGCCACCGTGTACGCCCCCTACTACCCGCAACCGGCCACACGCCTGGCTTGCAACCGCAGCCGGCCACAAGGCCTGGAAATGCTATGGGGGCGTCAGCGCGATTACCAGGCCGAGGTGTACCGCCTGCTTGGCGACCTCGACCCACAGCAGCGCACGAGCCTGCTGCAGAAAGCCGTAGACATCAATGGCTGCGCAACGGCGCAACAGCTGCTGACCAGCCGCCCATAACCCAGGGTCATTCGGGGCCGCCTTGCGGCCCTGTTGTCAGTTGGCCACTGAGGTTGAGGCGAACACGCCTCGACCAGCAAGATCGTTCAAGCCATCCCCTGCCCCGTCTGTCATGCTGGTCTGCCACGTAGCCGCCATGCAGCCATCATGCCCCACATCGCCCGCCAAGCCTTTCTTCACGGCGCCATTGCCATTCTCCCGTTGTCCCTGGCCGTTGCCCCTTGGGGCCTGCTGGCCGGTTCCATGGCCATCGAGGCCAACCTCAGCGCCTGGCAGGGGCAAGGGCTGTCGGCCATCGTCTTTGCCGGCGCCGCGCAGCTGGTGGCCATTGGCATGCTCAAGGGGGGGGCCAACCTGGCGTCGATCCTGCTCACCACCCTGCTGCTTACCTCGCAGCACCTGCTGTATGGCCTGTCGATGCGACCGGTACTGTCCAGCCAGCCGCTGCGCTGGCGCCTGGGCCTGGGCTTTCTGCTGACCGACGAATTCTTCGCCCTGACCAGCCAGTACGACCAGCAGCAATTCAACCGCTGGTATGCCTTAGGGGTTGGCCTGACCTTCTACATCGCCTGGAACCTGTTCACCCTGGCCGGCATACTGCTAGGCCAGAATATTCCACACCTGGACCAATTCGGTCTGGATTTCTCCATTGTCGCCACTTTTGTCGCCCTGATCGCGCCCCTGGTGCGCAACCTGGCCACCGTAGTGTGCGTAGCCGTGTCGCTGTTCTGTTCAGTGCTGTTCAGTTACTGGCACTGGGAAACCGCCCTGGTGGTCGCAGGCCTGCTGGGCATGAGCGCCGGGTTCATCTGCCAGAAATTCGCCGGAGCCCGCGCATGACCTGGATCCTGATATTCGCCATGGGCGCCATCGTGTTCCTCAACCGCTACGCATTCCTGGAGCCGCGCCTGCCCTTGCGCCTGAGCTCGAATGCCCGGCAGTTTCTCGGCTTTGCCGTGCCGGGCATGCTCACCGCCATCTGCGGCCCGATCGTCTTCATGGCTGACCACCAGCTCAACCTGAGCCTGCTCAACCCCTACCTGCTGGGCTCCCTTGTGGCCATCGCCCTGGTGCTGTTGACCCGCAGCGTGTTGCTGAGCATGCTGGTGAGCATGTTGATCTTCTTCCTTCTGCGCAGCTGGCTGGCATGAGCCCGCCCTTGCGCGAGCAGACACACCTCTGGCAGGCGCCAGCCCTTGGCGACGTCGAGATGCTGCACGCTCGCTACTATCAGCAGCGCTTCGCCCCGCATGTGCACGAGGGCTATGTATTCACCGTGATCGAGTCGGGCGCCCAGCGCTTCTGGCGCCGCGGCAGCGAGCACCTGGCACCGGTCGGCAGCATGGTGCTGATCAACCCCGACGAACTGCATACCGGCGCTACGGCCCATGAAGCCGGCTGGCGTTATCGCGGCTTCTATCCCGAGCACGAGCGGGTGACCGGTGTGCTCGACGAACTGGAACTGGGCCGCCACGGCATGCCCAGCTTCAAGGACAGCGTGATCCATGACCCGGCCCTGGCCATCGCTTTCAGCCAACTGCATCAGTTGTCCGAAGCCAGCGCCAGCGCCTTGCAGCAGCAGACGGCCTGGCGCCAGGCGGTGCTGGCCCTGGTGCAGCGGCACGGGCAGTGCGCCGAGCCTTCGGCCCCTGGCCACGAACCCCTGGCCGTAGCCCGCGCCCGCGAACTGCTGGAAAGCCAACTGGCCGACCCGCCCTCACTGGAAGCGCTGGCGGCAGCAGTCAACCTTTCGCCGTTCCACTTCGCCCGGGTGTTCCGCCAGGCCACCGGACTGCCGCCCCATGCCTGGTTAAAGCAACGCCGCTTGGCCCGTGCCCGCGAAATGCTGAAGCACGGCCTGGCCGCTTCGCAAGTGGCGTTCGACCTCGGCTTTGCTGACCAGAGCCATTTGAGCCGGCAGTTCAAGCAAGCCTATGGGGTGACCCCGGGGACGTATCGGCAAGCCTGCGTTCACTCTGCTCTACGCGCGTGAAAGGGCGGCAGCGCCCTCTCCAACTTGCGTCTATGCGCCAGGCCAAGCTATGTACGATTGTTGATATCTGGGCCACGTCCTTTCATGTTCCAGCGCACTGGCGCGATGAATAACATGAGCGTCATCCAGATAAAGGTTGCCGGCCCCGCAAGCACGAAGACCAAACTGGCAATCAACCCTGATACGGCATCACCCATCACGGCGGTGAAGTAATAGAGGGAAAAATTCCTGCCCACTTCATGTTCCCTCGACAGGCACTGGATGTTGGTCACGATTGCGATATCGACAAATGCACCAATGAAGCCAACCAGGAACAGAATCAACAGGAACAGCCAGTTATTGAATTGAAGCGCCACTGCTGCAGCAAAAAACAGCCCGCCATAGAGCATCCAGTAACGCAGCACCAATCCTGCGGTTGTACGCGGATTGAAGCGCGTGTAGAGCATGCCCCCCACCACCGTGCCTGCCGCAAGCAGTGAAAACACGTATCCAACCGCCGCTTCAGAGGCGAAGTGCTCCAGCACCGATGCTGGAAGGATAAAGCGAATCACCGACGTGGCGAACATCGCACAGAGTGTGGTGCAGCCAATGACAGCGAACAACGGCGCATTGCCGGCCCTCAACTGACTCACACTGCCCGCCGCATCCCTGATTATGGCGCACCCATCGAATGCCTGTTGGACACTACGCCTGGCAGGCGTCAGGGTAGCGATACAAATGGCCGACACGACAAGGCACATTGCAAAAAACAAGAAAGTGGCTTCTCGAGACAGCAGTAACACACAGGCCGAAAAGACCAGCGGCCCGAGGATCGAGGCGGCGTCCTCGATTACCTGGATACCGCTGTTCACCGTGGCTAACTCATCCTTTTCGACAAGGTCCGGAAAGTACGCGCGAAACGTAGGCACATAAAGGCATTCGAGCGCTGTCATGACCATTGCGAGGCCCACCAACGCAAGTAATACTGGCGTGAACACGCTGAACAAGGCAAAGAAGGAAAGTGCCAGCAGGCCTTTTGTCACCTCGATTGCTAACAGTGTGTGTTTCTTGTTGGTGTTATCTGCCAGCCAGCCACCCAATGGCGAAAACACCACACTTGGCAAGTAACGAAAAAAGTAGGCGATGCCGATCAAAAGCATATCCGCATGTGATGGACACGATCGCCACGGCAAATGCAGCCTCGAAGGCAAATTCACCACATTTGGAAAAGCTGTAGCCCAGCGACAGCGAACGCGTTCCGGGGTTAAGGCGCAATGCCAGCATTAGCGGGTACTTCCTGGCGACATCGCTCCTGAACACTCGGATTGCAGATTCATATGGGCACTCCTTTGAGCCGATTGAGATTGCCAAATATTGGCCAACTCAATCTAAGACTCGGCCAGGATTGAGCTCAACATGAAAGTTGTAACAACGCCGATGCTTTCTGTAAGCGAAAATCAGAAACCCGGAATTTTCCTACAACAACCATTCTTTGAATGCAGACCCGCCGGCATTTTCCCGACTGTGCAGTTGAGCACTTCAAAAGGTCACGTTCAGAAACCGAGCCCTGAATCCCTTGCACGGCATGAGCATCAAATTTAAACATGCTGTTTATAAGTAACGAGTTGTTACTGCGCCGCAAGAGCAGCCACTGGCAGCTGCCGCAGCGCACCTTGCAAAGGCCGCAAGACCCTGGCCAACCCTCTGCTACACTGACAAGGCTGAATGGAGGATCCTGCCATGTCCGAAAGAGAGCTCACCACCCTTCTGTCGTTGATGAACCAGCGCCAGGCCTGTCTGAGCAGTGCCTGCAAGGAGATTGCCGACTGGATCGACCGGCAGGGCGATGTGCCCGCCGCCGGCAAGATCCGCGCTAGCCTGAAGGCACTGGAGGCCGATGAGGCCCAGGTTCGCAAGACCCTGACGTCGCTGACCCTCGACAGACCGCTGCCGCGCTTTCGTAGCTGAAAGGCGCAGTTGAAAAAGAAAAGGGCCGCTGAACGCGGCCCTTTGATCTGTCAGTGGTTCATGTGCATGTGATCATGCCCACCACCCGCGTCGGCGTTGAGCGCACGCACTTGCGCCTGAACTTCCAGGGTTTCCTTGGCGCCCTTGGCATCCTCGATGATCAGGGTCAGTGGCACTTTGTCACCCTCCTTCACCTGATTGTTCAGGCCCATCAGCATGACATGCAGGCCATTCGGGTCCAGGGTCACTGCCTTGCCGGCTGGCAATTCGACAGCCTTGACCTCACGCATGCCCATCACGTCACCGTTCATGGTCATCTCGTGCACCTGCACGGTCTTGGCCACGGGCGAAGCCACGCCCACCAGCTTGCTGTCGCTGCTGGCAGTCAGGACCATGAAAGCACCGGTGGACTGCTGGTGCGGCACGCTGGCACGCACCCAGGCATCACTCACGGTGGTCTGGGCCAGGGCCGGCAGGGCCAGCCCCATCAGTACCAGGGCAGCCAAACCGCGTTTGATCGGTTGCATCGACATTCAGCAGATCTCCATCAGGGTGACCAGATCTTCGGCGCATTCCTTGGCGTTCAGGGAATGGCCCAGGCTCAGGCGCAGGGTGCCACGTGTATCGTAGACGTAGCTGGTGGACGAGTGAGAAATGGTGTAGGTGTCTCCGGCCGGAACCTTCTCGTAGAACACCTTGAATTCCTTGGCCACGGCGGCAATTTCCTCGGGGGTGCCGGTCAGCGCGGTGAACGTCGGGTCGAAGGCCTTGACGTAGGCATCGAGCACCTCGGGCGTGTCGCGCTCCGGGTCCAGGGTGATGAACACCACCTGGAACAGGTCGCGGTCGCGGCCCCTCAGCAGCTTGCGAATTTGCGCCGCCCGCGCCAGCGTGGTCGGGCAGACGGCCGGGCACTGGGTGAAGCCGAAGAAAACCATCGGCATGCTGCCGTAGAAGCTCGACAGGGTGCGCACGTTACCTTGCGGGTCTTTGAGGCTGAACTTGCGCCCGAGGATTTCGTTGCTCATGTTCTTGCCGTACTTGAACTCGAGCCCCCGGGCCGGGCTGCAGCCTGCCAGCAGGCCAAGCCCGAGAACGCCCATGCCGGCGACAACCGCACGCCGGGTCAAAAGATCATTCATGAAACCATCCTTTAAAGGGAAGGTGCCGGCCCTCGGGACGGGCCGGTCGAAAAACCGGGGCATTCTGGCATGACACCCAGAGGGGTTCTACCCGACCAACGCGGGGATGGCCTGCAGCCCTTTGAATACGGGCTGCGGCCTGTTGTCGCAGGGGTTGAAACCGTAACACTTTGTTGCTAAGGGAGCCGCCTTCAACTTAGTAGTAGGCGTTTTCTTTCTGGCTGTGGTCAGTCACGTCACGCACGCCCTTCAGCTCCGGAATACGCTCGAGCAGGGTGCGCTCGATGCCTTCCTTCAGGGTGACATCGGCCTGGCCGCAACCCTGGCAGCCACCACCGAACTGCAGCACGGCAATGCCGTCGTCGACCACGTCCACCAGGCTCACCTGGCCGCCATGGCTGGCCAGGCCGGGGTTGATCTCGGTCTGCAGGTAGTAGTTGATACGTTCGTTGATCGGGCTGTCTTCGTTGACCATCGGCACCTTGGCGTTTGGCGCCTTGATGGTCAGCTGGCCACCCATGCGGTCGGTGGCGTAGTCGACCAGCGCGTCTTCCAGGAACGGTACGCTGACGGCGTCCAGGTAAGCAGTGAAGCTTTTCAGACCCACGGCGGTGTCGTCAGGCTTCTCTTCGCCCGGCTTGCAGTAGGCGATGCACGTCTCGGCGTACTGGGTGCCCGGCTGGGTGATGAAAATGCGAATGCCGATGCCGGGCGTATTCTGCTTGGAGAGCAGATCGGCCAGGTAGTCATGGGCGGCGTCGGTAATGGTTATAGCGCTCATGTAGGTTCCTCACAGACTTGCGGCCAAGTGTACGCCAACCCAGCCTTCGAACAAAGTCCTAGCAATTGACTCGGGAAAGCGCATATTCAGGGGCCGGCCCCCGTTGCGCCGCCAGCCAGGCCTGCATTCGCCGGTACAGGCCGCGCTCCAGCCACTGGTAGCTGAACCACGACATTAGTCCAATGGACGGCACGCACAGGGCGAACGTCAGGAACGGGTTCAGCTGCAGCCGCTGGCTGGCGAACCAACCGGCATACAGCACCAGCACATGAATCAGGTACACCGAGTAGGAACAGTCGCCAAGGGCCTTGAGCAGTCGATTGCCCTGGAACAGCGGCTCCATGGCCACGAAGGCCAGGACGACCATCGCACTCGGTAACCCCCAGTGCAGTAAGCGCTGGGAAGCGTCCAGACAGTAGATCGCCATGCCCGCCACACCCAGCAACGCCAGCGGCAACCACCGCCCCTGGCGGATCAGCCCGCGGCGGTACAGGACGCCGACACCAATGCCCAGCAGAAACTCATAGATGATGTCGTTGTTGTAGAAGCGGCTGACCACGCCCATGCGCCCCAGTACCTCACTGACCAGCAACAGAGCGGCAGTCACCAGCAGCAGGTGATGCCGTTGGCGTACCAGGAAGGCCAGGCCGAACAGCAGGTAGAAGAACATCTCGAAGTTCAGCGTCCAGCCCACGTTCAGGGTCGGGTACAGGCCGTAGCCACCTGGGTTTTCCGCCGGGATGAACAGCAGCGACAGGAACAGGTGCCGCCAGTCAAACGCCTGATGTGGCATCCATTGGCTGAATGCCAGCAGCAACATGGCCATCAAGGCTGTGTAGAACCAGTAGGCAGGGACGATGCGCAGCGCCCGATTGAGCAGGAACTGGCGCGGTTCGATGGTTTTATCGCGGGTCGACAGGTAGATGACCAGCCCACTGATGACGAAGAAGATGTCGACGCCTACGGCGCCACGGTCGGTGAGCAGTTGGCCGATGGGGCCGGTGGCGTGGAAGTCGAAGAAGATCTGCATGAAATGGTGGCAGACCACCACCCAGGCGGCGAACGCCCGCAGTGCCTGAAGCGAATACAGCATGGAATACCCTGCGCTTGGCGGTGCATTGAGGCCCGTATCGAGTGCAGAGGCCAGCGCCAGCCTTGAGAGCAGCGCCGTACCTGTGTAGGAGCGGGTTCACCCGCGAAGGGCTGCAAAGCAGCCCCCTTTGCAATCGATCAAGACCACCCACCCGTTCCGACCGCAAGGTACTAGGAAAGGTCAGCCAACCCGATCAGAGGTTCTCGTAGCGGTTCATGTCCAGCACGCCCGCCTCGACCGGTTCGGTCTCCTTGATATAGCTGTTCAGGTCGTGGAAGTAGTGCCAGAACGCTGGGTGACTGCGGCGCACACCCCAGCGCATGACAATGCGCTCGAACTTCGCCTCGTCATCTTTGGCATACTCCATGTCCTCGACGAACTCCGGCACATCCGTGGTCGGGATGTTGAAGATGAAGTTCGGGTAGCTGCTGAGCACCCCCGGGTACAGGGTCAGGGTATCCAGCCCCGGCTGGTAGCGGTACGCCTCACCCAGCAGGAACGCCACGTTGCTGTGCGCGCGGTTGCGCAGCAGGCTGTACACCTGACGCTGGCCGCCCTGCCCTTCGATACGCAGCATGGTCGCCTCGGGCAACTGGTTGATCACCTTCAGCCCGGCCGCCGGGCGCGACACCAGACGGCTGAGCGACTGCTCGGCATTGCGGAACTCTTCGCTCATCTGCGGCCGTGAGCAGAACGCGCCCTGGCAGCGGTTGATCGGGTCCGGTGCGGCATTCAAGCTGCCGGTGCGCTGCAGCAGCTTCAGGCCAAAGTCGCGTTTGGGGTTGCGCGGGTCGAGCTTGATGCCGCTCGGGGTGTCGGTGTCGATGTCTTCATAATCCATCCACATCTTCACCTTGCCACTGTTCTGGTACCAGTCGCCAAGGATCGCCTTGCGCTGGTCGGCTGGCATCAGGCGCAGGAAGTTGACCTCGGCACCATTGCGGATCAGGTCGAAGTACAGGCGCGTCTGCAACTGGTGCGAAACGTTGCCATACACATCGAAGTTGACCGCCAGCTGGTAATAGGTGCGCTCGAACAACGGGTAGTCGAACAACCACACGGTCAGCGGCACATCCCCCACCAAGCCCTTGGTCACCGATGCGCTGTCGAAGTGGCGGAAGATGCTCAGCAGCGCGTTGTCGTTACCGGCCCACAGCGTCGACCATCTCGGTGCCGGCATTTCGGCATAGGCTTCACGGCGCAGTTTCTCGTAGTCGTTGCGCTTGTCACGATAGGCGTGCCACAGGCTCAGCACACTGCCCACGTCATCGATCTGACCAGGCATGGCCAGCAGCGGGGTAGCCTCGCCCCGGTACTCGGCATCGGTGACGTAGCGATCGAAGGCCGGCTCCTGGAACAGCGCCCAGAAGTTGTCGCGGATCACGTCAGTGGCAATCTGCCCGCGGCACACCGGGCCACGGATGAAGGTGCGCACGAAATACTCGGCGTTATCCAGCATGAACTGGTAGCGCGCCACTGCCGGGATCGCCTCGAAGGTTTCAAACGGATTGGCCCGGTGGCGCGGACCGTAGCCCGGAAGCGCGGCGGCATGCCAGTCGCCGGCATAGAACAGCTGCTTCACGCGCTTGAGCTTCTGCGGCCCCATCGGGTAGGTGATGTGCGTCTTGTGCACGATCACGCCCTGCACCGGGATCAACCGGTAGTAGAAGTCCGTGCCCGGCGGGTCGTTGGGGCGTCGGGTGGCAATGATATCGACCGGCTTGCCACTTGGCGTGCGCGAACGCACCCACTGGAAGAAGTGGCCCTGCTCGCCGCCAGCGAAATAGATGTGCGCCAAAAACAGGTGCTCGTACAGCCAGCGTCCCACCAGCGCCTCGGTGGAACCCGGGCGGTTGAGCAGTTCTTCCCACTCTGCGATCTGCCTGGCTTCGGCCGCGCTAGGCTGGATCGGCTGGTACTCCACCGGCGCACCGGCTGCCAGCCAGCGGCGCATGGTGTCGTATTCGTCGTCGGTCAGCCCGGTCACCGCCAGCGGCATGCCCTCCCTGGGGTGTGCGCCGGCATAGGCGTCGAACTCATGGGGCAACGGGCACATGTTGTTGCGGCTCAGGCCCAGGACGATCTCTTCGGGTAGCTTGGCGTTGGGCGTAAGCGGGGCCTTGTGGCCCAACTCCAGCATGCGCGCCATCAGCGCGGCCTGACCGCCCTGGTTGTCGAGCACCGAGTAGAAGCCCTTCTTGCGCCATTGCTCTTCGCTGTGGGCGTCGTAGAAAAGCCGCGTGGTGGGCACCGCCTTGCTCCGCTCGCCCTGGTACACCGGGACCTTGCTGGCCCCGCGTACCGCGCCTTCAGGGCTTTCCAGCTTGAGCTGGCAGGCGGCGTCGTTGCAGGCATGGCAGGCCACGCACTTCTCGGTAAAGATCGGTTGAATGTCCCGGGTGTAGGAAATAGCCGGGCTCGACTGGGGGGCCTGCCCGAAGACTGCGCCGCTGATGAGCAGGGCGAAGGCGCCGGCAAGGATACGATGCACCATGTGCGGAAAGTCCTGGTTCTTGAAAGCCATCACGATTTGTTGCCTGGTCGTCCTGGGTGCTTTGCGCTGCCTCCGCCGGCCCAACATGAGCAGTTTTCATGCAAATGGGCGACATGCCTAAAAACCGCGCAGCTTTGTTATGATTCGGCACCTTCTGATATTCGCCCGACCAGGTAGTTCCTATGTCCGACCGCAGCGCTCGTCTCCAAGCACTCCAGAACGCACTCAAAGAGCGCATCCTGATCCTCGACGGCGGCATGGGTACTATGATCCAAAGCTACCGTCTGGAGGAACACGACTATCGTGGCACGCGTTTTGCCGATTGGCCAAGCGATGTGAAGGGTAACAACGACTTGTTGCTGCTCAGCCGCCCCGACGTGATCGCCGCCATCGAGAAGGCCTACCTGGATGCCGGTGCCGATATTCTCGAAACCAACACCTTCAACGCCACGCAGATTTCCCAGGCCGACTACGGCATGGAGTCGTTGGTTTACGAGCTGAACGTCGAAGGCGCGCGCATCGCTCGCCAGGTTGCCGATGCCAAGACCCTGGAGACACCGGACAAGCCGCGCTTCGTTGCCGGCGTGCTCGGCCCTACCAGCCGAACCTGTTCGATTTCCCCAGACGTCAACGACCCTGGGTTCCGCAACGTCACCTTCGACGAGTTGGTCGAAAACTACATCGAGGCCACCCGCGGCCTGATCGAAGGCGGCGCCGACCTGATCCTGATCGAAACCATCTTCGACACCCTCAACGCCAAGGCGGCGATCTTCGCCGTGCAGCAAGTGTTCGAGGAGGACAACGTCGAACTGCCGATCATGATCTCCGGCACCATCACCGACGCCTCCGGCCGTACCCTGTCGGGGCAGACCACCGAAGCGTTCTGGAACTCGGTGCGTCACGCCAAACCGATTTCCGTGGGCCTGAACTGCGCCCTCGGCGCCAAGGACCTGCGCCCGTACCTGGAAGAACTGGCGACCAAGGCCGATACCCACGTGTCCGCCCACCCCAATGCCGGCCTGCCGAACGCCTTCGGTGAGTACGACGAAACCCCGGCCGAGATGGCCGTGGTGGTCGAGGAGTTCGCCGCCAGCGGTTTCCTCAACATCATCGGCGGTTGCTGCGGCACCACCCCAGGCCATATCCAGGCCATTGCCGAAGCCGTGGCCAAGTACAAGCCGCGCGAGATCCCGGAAATCGCCAAGGCCTGCCGCCTGTCGGGCCTGGAACCGTTCACCATCGACCGCCAGTCGCTGTTCGTCAACGTCGGTGAGCGCACCAACATCACCGGTTCCGCCAAATTCGCCCGGCTGATCCGCGAAGAGAACTATACCGAAGCCCTGGAAGTCGCCCTGCAGCAGGTCGAGGCCGGCGCCCAGGTAATCGACATCAACATGGACGAAGGGATGCTCGACTCCCAGGCAGCCATGGTCCGGTTCCTCAACCTGATCGCGGGTGAGCCGGACATCTCGCGCGTACCGATCATGATCGACTCGTCCAAGTGGGAAGTGATCGAAGCCGGCCTCAAGTGCATCCAGGGCAAGGGCATCGTCAACTCCATTTCCATGAAGGAAGGCGTCGAGCAGTTCAAGCACCACGCCCGCCTGTGCAAGCGCTATGGCGCTGCCGTGGTGGTCATGGCCTTCGACGAAGTCGGCCAGGCCGACACTGCCGCGCGCAAGAAGGAAATCTGCCAGCGCAGCTATGACATCCTGGTCAACGAAGTGGGCTTCCCGCCAGAAGACATCATCTTCGACCCGAACATCTTCGCCGTCGCCACCGGTATCGAAGAGCACAACAACTACGCCGTCGACTTCATCGAAGCCTGTGCCTATATCCGCGATCACCTGCCCCACGCCCTGAGCTCGGGTGGCGTGTCCAACGTGTCGTTCTCGTTCCGTGGCAACAACCCGGTGCGTGAGGCGATCCACTCGGTGTTCCTGTATCACGCGATCCAGAACGGCCTGACCATGGGTATCGTCAACGCCGGCCAGTTGGAGATCTACGACGAGATCCCGGCCCAGCTGCGTGAAAAGGTCGAGGACGTGGTGCTCAACCGCACCCCGCATGGCACCGATGCACTGCTGGCCATCGCCGACGACTACAAAGGTGGCGGCGCAACCAAGGAAGTGGAAAACGAAGAGTGGCGCTCGCTGCCGGTGGAAAAACGCCTGGAGCACGCGCTGGTCAAGGGCATCACCGCGTTCATCGTCGAAGACACCGAAGCATGCCGCCAGCAGTGCGCGCGCCCCATCGAAGTGATCGAAGGCCCGCTGATGAACGGCATGAACGTGGTCGGCGACCTGTTCGGCGCGGGCAAGATGTTCCTGCCGCAGGTGGTCAAGTCGGCCCGCGTCATGAAACAGGCCGTTGCTCACCTGATCCCCTTCATCGAAGCCGAAAAAGGCGACAAGCCGGAAGCCAAGGGCAAGATCCTGATGGCCACGGTGAAAGGCGACGTGCACGACATCGGCAAGAACATTGTCGGCGTGGTGCTGGGCTGTAACGGTTACGACATCGTCGACCTTGGCGTGATGGTGCCAGCGGAGAAGATCCTGCAGACAGCCCGCGAGCAGAAGTGCGACATCATCGGCCTGTCCGGCCTGATTACCCCGTCGCTGGACGAAATGGTCCACGTTGCCCGCGAAATGCAGCGCCAGGGCTTCGAACTGCCGCTGATGATCGGTGGCGCCACCACCTCCAAGGCGCACACGGCGGTCAAGATCGAGCCCAAGTACAGCAACGACGCAGTCATCTACGTCACCGACGCTTCGCGCGCGGTCGGCGTGGCCACCCAGTTGCTGTCCAAAGAACTCAAGCCGGGCTTCGTCGAGAAGACCCGCCTGGAATACGTGGACGTGCGCGAGCGCACCGCCAACCGCAGCGCCCGCACCGAGCGCCTCAACTACGCCCAGGCGATCGCTGCCAAGCCGCAGTACGACTGGGCCAGCTACCAGCCAGCGGTGCCCTCCTTCACCGGCGTCAAGGTGCTGGAAGACATCGATTTGCGCACCCTGGCCCAGTACATCGACTGGACCCCGTTCTTCATCTCCTGGGACCTGGCCGGCAAGTTCCCGCGCATCCTCACTGACGAGGTGGTTGGCGAGGCTGCTACGGCGCTGTACAAGGATGCCCGCGAGATGCTCGATAAACTGATCGACGAGAAGCTGATCAGCGCCCGCGCGGTATTCGGCTTCTGGCCGGCCAACCAGGTGGACGATGACGACATCGAAGTCTACGGCGAAGACGGCCAGGCACTGGCCACCCTGCACCACCTGCGCCAGCAGACCATCAAGCCGGACGGCAAGCCCAACTGGTCGCTGGCCGACTTCGTCGCACCGAAAGACAGCGGCGTGACCGACTACGTAGGTGGTTTCATCACCACCGCCGGCATCGGTGCCGAGGAAGTGGCCAAGGCTTATCAGGACAAGGGCGACGACTACAGCTCGATCATGGTCAAGGCCCTGGCCGACCGCCTGGCCGAAGCCTGCGCCGAATGGCTGCACGAGCAGGTGCGTAAAGAGCACTGGGGCTATGCCCGCGACGAGCACCTGGACAACGAGGCGCTGATCAAGGAACAGTACAGCGGCATCCGCCCTGCGCCGGGTTATCCGGCCTGCCCCGACCACACTGAAAAGGAAACCCTGTTCCGCCTGCTCGATGGCACCGCCATCGGTGAAACCGGGCCGAGCGGGGTGTACCTCACCGAGCACTTCGCGATGTTCCCGGCGGCGGCGGTCAGCGGCTGGTACTTCGCCCATCCGCAGGCGAAGTATTTTGCCGTAGGCAAGGTCGACAAGGACCAGATCGAGCGTTACAGCGCACGCAAAGGCCAGGATATCAGCGTGAGCGAGCGCTGGCTGGCGCCTAACCTGGGGTATGACAGCTAAACGACTGCGTTGGCTTCTTCGCGGGCTTGCCCACACAGGTATGAAACAGCCCTCAAGGGCATTCATTTACCTGTCGGAACGGGTTTCCCCGCGAAGAGGCCGGCACGGGCAACCTCACAACCATTGCCTACACTGTCCCTGATTGCCTCTGATTTTCCCAGGAGCCACCATGGATGATTCCAGCCAGGGCAAACCCCCGACCTTCTGGCAGATGCTGCACAGCATTCTCGCTGCCGCCTTCGGCGTGCAAAGCGGCAAAAACCGCGCACGCGACTTCACCCACGGCAAGGCCAGCCATTTCATTGCGCTGGGGGCGCTGTTCACCCTGGTGTTCATTGCGGTATTGATCGGCCTGGTGCAGTTGGCCCTGCACCTGACCCGCTAACCTGTGCCGGCCTCTTCGCGGGTGAACCCGCTCCTACAGCGGCCTGTGTCCACCCTCGATCAGGTGTAGGAGCGGGTTTACCCGCGAATACGGTAGCGGCGGCAACGGTGAACGGCAGGTGGAAATTGGCCAGCAGGCCCGGCCCTTTCGCGGGTGAACCCGCTCCTACGACGGCCTGTGTCCAACCACCGACCTGTGTCCACCACCGATCTGTGTAGGAGCGGTTTTACCCGCGAATACGGTCGCGGCCGCAACGGTGAACGGCAGGTGGAAATTGACCAGCAGGCCCGGCCCTTTCGCGGGTAAACCCGCTCCTACGACGGTCCTGCGCCATTCTCAAGGGATATGTTTTCACCGCGAAGAGGCGGCCACAGGCAATAATAAAGCGCCTGCGAGATTCCCTCCCGCAGACGCCCCTGCTACATCACGGTCTTGAGTTTCAAGTCACTGGTGGCTGACCCAATACACGGCAGTGACCACCACCAGAACGATCAGGCAGAGGATCGCCCAGGCATCGACACTGCTGTCAGCTTTGCGGACCTTGGTTGAGTTTCCCATTGCATTGCCTCTTGTAGTGGTTATGGGAATGCACTTCACCACCAGCAGTTAAGACGAGCAATGCCCTTCCCTCAAGCAGGGTCATTCAATATTCGACCGGAGACGCCAGAAACGGGTAACGGTACCCGGGCGGCCGCCCTTCGGCACTGTAACGCCGAAAATCGACGCCGTAGTCGTCCCTTTCCAACAGCTTCAGCCAGCGCCTGGCCTTGGCCTGATCGATTTCCTGCAATACCGGAACACGGCGCTCGCGCACGCCGTCGCGGTTCAACGCAAGCCCATGAGCGTCATCGTGCAACATCACCATGGCCCAACCGCCAAGGGTGAAATGCCCCCCCATCAGTACGCTCAAGCGCCCATCGATACGCGCGCGCAAGGCTTCGGGCGAGCTGTTGACGGCAGCGAACAGCACGTCACGCCCCGGCGTGTACCCCGCCTCCTCGAACGCCTGCATGGCACCAAAGGCCATCTGGTCATTGGCAGACCACACCAACCGGGTGGCCGGGTAACGCTCAAGCAACTGTTTCGCTTGCTCGTAGGCGCGCTGGCGGCTCCAGCCGCCGTATACCACTTGCCGCAAGCGCACCTGAGGGAAATCGGCCAGGGCGCGGCGCATGCCCTCAACGCGCAACTGCGAGGCCGGGGTGGTCTTGACCCCGGCAAAAGCCACCAGGTCCACCGGACCTGCGTCGTGAGGCAGCTGTGCGAGCAACAGGTGCAACATCTGGAAGCCTGCCTGCTCGTCGTTGCTCATCAAGGTACCCAGTGGCTCGGCGTACTTGTCGGGCTGGCCCTCGATGCTAAGGCGCTGGCTGGCGGTCAGGCCATTGTTGACCAGCAGCAGCTTCACCCCGGTGCCACGCGACAGCCGCAGGATTTCCGGTGCCACATACTGCTCGTTCACCAGCACCAGGTAATCCGGCCGCTGCGGCGCGCTCAGGATCGCCCGGGCCTGGGTCAGTGCCAGGTCGGCTCGGCGCTCGCTGTATTGCACCTGCAGGGTCATGCCCAGCTCGTCCGCGGCGGCCTGCATGAAGCGGGTATAGCTGGTCCAGAATGTCTCGTTGGACAGCCCCGGGTTGAGGAACACCACCGAAGCCGGTTGCGCATTTGCCACCAGTGGCAAGGCAAGGCACAAGCTTTGGCACAAGGCCTTGAGCATGGGGTCACATCTCTGCGAAGCAAACGCCGGATTATAAACGCATGGCGATGCTCAGCGCACAAATGGCAGTCAATCTCACATAGTCCATTTGGTTCTTTTCATATGCAAAAACATCACTTTAGCGCATAATCGCAACCTGCTATCGTTCCCCGGCTCCGTACCGGAGTGCGCGGCCGTGCGCGCGAATAGCTGCATGCCTGAGACAGGACTTTTATGTACGTATACGACGAGTACGATCAGCGGATCATCGAGGACCGCGTCAAGCAGTTCCGTGATCAGACCCGCCGCTACCTGGCCGGTGAGCTGAGCGAAGAAGAATTCCGCCCTCTGCGCCTGCAGAACGGCCTTTACATCCAACGTTTCGCGCCGATGCTGCGTGTCGCGGTGCCGTACGGCCAGCTGAACGCCAACCAGGTCCGCACCCTGGCAAAGATCGCTCGCGACTATGACAAGGGCTATGCCCACATTTCCACCCGCCAGAACGTGCAGTTCAACTGGCCGGCGCTGGAAGACATTCCGGACATCCTCGCCGAACTGGCCACCGTGCAGATGCACGCGATCCAGACCAGCGGCAACTGCCTGCGCAACACCACCACCGACCAGTTCGCCGGTGTGGCCGCTGACGAAATCGTCGACCCGCGCCCGTGGTGTGAAATCGTCCGTCAGTGGACCACCTTCCACCCGGAATTCGCCTACCTGCCACGCAAGTTCAAGATCGCCATCAACGGCTCGCAGGAAGACCGCGCAGCCATCGAAGTGCACGACATTGGCCTGGAGCCGGTGCGCAACGCTGCCGGCGAACTGGGCTTCCGTGTGCTGGTCGGTGGTGGCCTGGGCCGTACCCCGGTGGTGGGCTCGTTCATCAACGAATTCCTGCCATGGCAGGACCTGATCAGCTACCTCGACGCCATCCTGCGGGTGTACAACCGTTACGGTCGCCGTGACAACAAGTACAAGGCGCGGATCAAGATTCTGGTCAAGGCCCTTACCCCGGAAGTGTTCGCCGAAAAGGTCGAGGCCGAAATGGTCCACCTGCGTGGCGGCACCACCACCCTGACCGAAGCCGAAGTGCAGCGCGTATCGCGCCACTTCGTCGACCCCGAGTACCTCGCACTCGACAACGTCGACTACACCGCCCTGGATGCCGAGCACCCAGGGTTCGCCCGCTGGCGCTCGCGCAACACCCGCGCCCACAAACGCCCGGGCTACGTGGCTGTTACCCTGTCACTCAAGCCTACCGGTGTTGCCCCTGGCGACGTGACCGACAAGCAGCTGGACGCCGTGGCCGACCTGGCAGAACGCTACAGCTTCGGCTTCCTGCGCACCTCGCACGAGCAGAACATCATCCTCGCCGACGTCGAGCAGCGCCAACTGCACGCCCTGTGGCTGGAACTGCGCGAGGGCGGCTTCGCCACCCCGAACATCGGCCTGCTGACCGACATCATCTGCTGCCCGGGTGGCGACTACTGCTCGCTGGCCAACGCCAAGTCGATCCCGATTGCCGAGTCCATCCAGCGCCGCTTCGACGACCTGGACTACCTGTTCGACATCGGCGAAATCGACCTGAACATCTCCGGCTGCATGAACGCCTGCGGCCACCACCACGTGGGCCACATCGGCATCCTCGGCGTGGACAAGAAGGGTGAGGAGTTCTACCAGGTGTCGCTGGGCGGCAACGCCGCACGCGGCGCAAGCCTGGGCAAGATCCTTGGCCCGTCCTTCGCGCAGGATGACATGGCCGATGTGATCGAGAAGCTGATCGCCGTGTACGTCGAGCAACGTACCGAGGAAGAGCGTTTCATCGACACCTACCAGCGTATCGGCATCGACCCCTTCAAGGAACGCGTCTATGCAGCGAATCATTAAGAACAACCAGATCGTCGACGAAACCTGGCACCTGCTGCCCAAGGAAACCTCGTTCGACGAGCTGACCAACTGCGACGACTACATCGTGCCGCTGCAAATGTGGCGCGACCATGCCCACGTGCTCAAGGCCCGCGATGGCGGCCTGGGTGTATGGCTGGATAGCGACCAGGAAGCAGAGGAAATCGGTGAAGACGTGCACCACTTCCAGGTCATCGCGCTGAACTTCCCGGCATTCACCGACGGCCGCAGCTACTCCAATGCGCGCCTGCTGCGTGACCGCTACAAGTTCAAAGGCGAACTGCGCGCCATCGGCGATGTGCTGCGCGACCAGCTGTTCTTCATGGCCCGCTGCGGCTTCGACGCATTCGCCATCCGTGCCGACAAGGACCCGGAAGACGCGCTGCAAAGCCTGAAGGACTTCTCGGTGACCTACCAGGCCGCCACCGACGAACCGCTGCCGCTGTTCCGCCGCCGCTGATCGTCCCGCCCCAGCGAACAGCCCGCCTCTCGGCGGGCTGTTTCGTTCAGAGGCCGTGGCGCTGGATTGCCTCACGGCTCAATTCAAGCAAAAGTTGCCGTTTCGCGACCTCACGCGCTGCGCAGATATGCTCGGTTTGGGCAAAGTAGTCGCCATCGCTCAACGTCTTCGACTGTTCGAGCAACGCATCCAGGCGCTGCTGAAAAGGCTCGTCCAAGCGGCTGAAGCGCGCTGCCTGCTGCTCGTGCAGGTAGTCCTGCCAGAAGGATCGATCTGCCAGCGCCTGCGCCAAGGCTTGTGGCGTTTCCTCCCGCAGCACCTCGTTGCGCGCGGCGTCCAGGTCTTCACGGCCAACCCCACTGAAACTCTCGTGCGACAGATAGCTGGGTTGGGCAGGAAGATCGAGGCTATCTGCCAGCCTGACGCGATAGGTCAGGTAAACCTCGATGGGATCGTTCGAAAAGTAATCGGCAATATGCCGCGCCGCAATCGCGTTGACTTTGTCCAGGCGGTACAACGAACGCCCCAGCCTGACCAGCGCTCGCTCCTTCTGCAACCCAGTACCGGCTGTTCCGGCCCTGACGACCATCGCGCCAATCTCCAGCTCGCTGAGCGTCAGCAGCAACTCGTCGCTGCAACTGCGCGGTCGGGCAACTTGCTCGAACAGGCTCGCCCGTACTTCAGCGTGCTGCTCGCAGGCTTCGAGGATATGCCACACACGCGCCTGAAGGTCGCGGGGTTGTGCGTGGTATTCACGCAGGACGCGTAAATCAGAGAAAAAGCGAAACAGATCCTGCGCCCCGGCTTCCTGGCTCAAGCGGTTCCAGATCGCCAATCGCACCTCGCGCTGGGCTGGCGTGAATCCTGAAAACCAAGGGGCTGCAGCGTTCGGGATCGAAGTGGCATGAGCTGCACGTCGACGCTCAGCGGCCCCTGCCGACGCCCTGGCCAACTGCAAGCGCTGCAGGGTTTCGTCCGAGAGTGGATTGTCGTGCAGCTCCAGGCCCCGCAACAAGCGAAGCGGCACTAAAGACAGCGCTTCAGGCAGCGTCTGGATCTGGTTGTCACGCATGTCCAGCAACTCC
Organism: Pseudomonas sp. 2,4-D; assembly: GCF_030418155.1. Taxonomy (NCBI): domain Bacteria; kingdom Pseudomonadati; phylum Pseudomonadota; class Gammaproteobacteria; order Pseudomonadales; family Pseudomonadaceae; genus Pseudomonas; species Pseudomonas sp. 2,4-D. Next base: position 152,653 of record NZ_JAUHUI010000002.1, on the reverse strand, counting down.
AGATTACCGTGCCTGGCCAGATCAGCGGGTAGATCGCCCAGCCCGGTGTTGCGCAAGGACAGCCGGCGCAGCAGGGGCAAAGACGCCAAGGGTGGCAGCAAACCGACCGGGTTACCGTTGAGCTCCAGGCGGCGCAGCTCCACAAGCTGGCTCAAACGCAGGTTATCCTCGCTGGAAAGCACGATCTGATTGCCACCAAGGCGCAGGTTTTTCAATTCGGTCAGTTGCTCGATACCTGCAGGAAGGCGCGTCAGCCGGTTGTTCCGCAAGTCCAGGTTGCGCACCTTGCTGAAGCGACCAAGAAAGCCCACATCAAGGCTCGTCACCTGCATATCGCGCAGGGTCAGGTGCGTGATGTGGTCAAAACTCACATTATCAGGCAGGGCCGGCAGGTCACCCACCCGCTCACCCACGAGGGTCAGGTGGTGGTCACCCGCCACCTCCCCTGGGGTAAAACGCTGCCAGCTTGCCGTAATGCGCCTGGCAACCTTGATACGACGCAGGCGGCGAACAATGTTCAGCTCTGCGTCATTTCGCCAGGCTAGCAATGCCTGCTTGAGGCTGACCTTGGCCTGTAACAGTTGGCTGACATGGTTCCACGGGTCCACCCCCCGCTGCGCCAAGTCTTGCAGGTAGACCTCCAGCTGCTCACTGCTCATCACCGGGAACACGTGGCTCAACGTGCGCCGCAGTGCCTGGTGGGTCCCTGTCAGGCGGCCACTGAGCGGGTAGCCCAAACGCCCATCGAACAACCGCACAGGTGGGCGAATCCCCTGCCCCACGCGGGCCAGCCCAATCATTCGGGCCGCCGCTTCACGGTCAGCGAGTGCCTCACGCCCAAGCCGCTCACCCAGTGCCTCATCCGTCATCTGGCTAATACCGAGCAACTGTCGCTGGCGACTGTCCAGCTGCCGTCTCAACGTCTGCAGCAACCCACCCCTCCCCGCGGCAGGCAGCTCAACGTTGACCCCAGCTGACCAAGGGGCGATGGCATCGATCAGGCCGAGCGCGAGCTTACCGGTATCGTCATTTTCTGCCGCAGCCTGGCGCAACCCTGCGCAGGCACGGTCTATCCGACTGTCGCGTATTGCCCAGCGTGCACGTTCCGCCAAGGCCAAGGGCACCCGGCCTGCGCCCGTCAGGCTCTCCATCTCGACACTGCTGGCCCCCTCGACGATTTCCCGTGCGCAGCGGTGGGAAAGGCCTGGGAAGTCCCGCATCAAGACCCGGTCTGCTGCTTGCGGGCTGATCTGTCGCTCGTTGAAGACCTCCTCGAAAGCCTCACCTCGCAACGCCGGGAAATCATGGTGCAATTGCTGGCGCTCGATGGCATCGAGCAAGCGTGCCGGCGGAGGCGCATTTTCCAGTAACAAACGGCGCAGGCAGTCAGCATCGAAACCGGTGGTCTGCAACGCCACGGATACCACCTCATCGGGCACCTGCGCCGTGCGACTGGCAAGGCGGCGCACCATGTAGGCGGCGTCATGCCAGCGCTGCGGTTGTTCGAACTCATGCACCCATCCCCCGGCACCATTGTGCTCAAGTGCCGGTACGTAGGCCTGTGGCCTCGATGGGTGATGAATACGCCATGCGCCATCGTCCCCTTCGCTCACTTCATAGACAGCATCGTGCAGGCGCCTCAGCGAGCGACCAGTTTCATTCACGGCCTGTCCTACCATCAGATCGACGCCCTCACGCTGATAGCCCGACAAGGACGGATCACACAGGCGCAACTGACCATCGCCCAGGCTTACCGGCACCAAGGCATCCACCTGGGCCACTCGCTGGGCCAGCTTGCCAAGTGCCTTCGCCCCGGCCGTCGTAACCGCCGCCATCACAACCGTGTCGGCCACGTTGAACAAGTGGCCCAATGCGGCGTCGCGATCACCCAACTGCCAGTCCTGGTAGCCTTCGTACACCTCCCCCGCCAATTGCACGACCGTAAGCCCCAGCAGGGCCTGCCCCAACACAGGCACAAACAGCGCTGCCAGGCCTGCCACGCTCAACCCCAAGTCCAGATAGCCCTGCAAACGTGCGCGACGGTCGGCGACATCTTCATCCTCTGTCGAAACCGCCAATACCCGTGCGTCATCCAGCATTTTGTCGATCCGGGCTTGGCGCAGCGCGACGAACACATCGCCCTCGATCGCAAAACAGCGGCCATCCAGCTCAAGCGGAAGAACAGTATTACCGTGGCTGAGCAGCGCACTCAGGGCCACACAGAAGGCGACGCGATCACGCTCTGCGATGAAGCGCTGGAAGTAACGCCGATAGGCTTCATTACGCAAGCGTATGCCAAGGGTCATGTACAGCAGTTCCCAGCTGGTGTGCCAACTCACCGGGGCATACGGGTCCTCAGGCAACCACGCGATAACGCCAAGCAGGCGGGCGTTCTGACGCACTTCGATCACCACTGCGCCAATAACCTTCTTGCCCAACAGCCGCAGGCTGTGACACTTCAACACGGTGTTGTCGGCTGGCAGGAAAGACCCTGTGCCCACAACCTGGGTGATCCACTGACAGGTCTGCTCATCGATTTCACCCTTGATCCTTGCGGCGATTGCAGCAAGCGCCAGGTTGGCGCTCATCGCGTCCTCCAGGTTGCTCTCGACGGCCGCCCCCTCGCCTTCAAGCTTCGCTTGCAAATGGCTTTGATAACGCCTGCCGATATCAAGGTCTCTGCAAAGGCGGACAAAGGCTTGCGCACTTAGCGGCAGCAGGTGCCCGCTAGCAGTGACCAACTGCGACCCGGCCGCGAACCAGCCAGGCTGCATTTCCTTTTCGTGGAAGTTATGCAGTGCCGCCGATAGCAGGGTCTGGGTGCTGACGATGCGTGTCGATGTGCTTGGCAAAGCAGGAGATATCGACGGTTTTGGCTGCAGGGTCACCAGCCTGAGCTGTGCCTGGCGTAGGTCTACCTGCCTGATCGAATGGGCCTCAAGTGCTCTTTTGAGCAACGAATCGGCAAACTCATCCAGGGGGGTTATGGCCCCTAGCCAGGCGTCGACTTGGTCCTGCGCCTGCTGTTGGCGCAAAGCAGCGGCGCGCAGCCTTGTCAGCTCTTGGGCAGACGCGCGCTTGAGCCAGCCTGGCAGCTGACGGGCAATCAGCGCATCGATGGAATCGGCAGGTATTACGGAACGGGTCATGGGCAGCCTCAACGCTTGATAAAAAAGCGCTAGCTGAACAAGGTTCCAATCCCGTCTGGCCCTATTTATGTAGTGAATGCACAGCTTGAAAATGTATTTGTGCCTACAGGTCAAATGACTTTGGCGCCGTAGTGGCTTATTCGCTGCCGTTCAAACCTGCACACTGGGCACGACATGATCCTCCCCCTATTCAGGAGCAACCCCATGAGCGTTCCTTCCTTCGGCCTCGGCACCTTCCGCCTCACCGGCCAAACCGTCATCGACTCGGTCAAGTCTGCCCTGGCAGTCGGCTACCGCGTCATCGATACCGCCCAGATCTACAAGAACGAAGCCGAAGTGGGCCAGGCCATCGCCGAAAGCGGCGTACCGCGCAGCGAGCTGTTCATCACCACCAAGATCTGGGTCGACAACTACGCCGCCGACAAGCTGATCCCCAGCCTGCGTGACAGCTTGCAGAAACTGCGCACCGACTACGTCGACCTGCTGCTGATCCACTGGCCAGCGCCGGGCAATGGCGTAGAACTGCCCGAGTACATGAAGGCCCTGGCCGACGCCAAGCAGCAAGGCCTGGCTCGCCAGATCGGCGTTTCCAACTTCAACATCGAGCTGACCAGGCAAGCCATTGCCGTGGTCGGCAAAGGGGAAATCGCCACCAACCAGATCGAGCTCAGCCCCTACCTGCAGAACAGCAAGCTGACCGCGTTCCTCAAGGAACAAGGGATCACCGTGACCTCGTACATGACCCTGGCCTACGGCAAAGTGCTGAAAGACCCGGTGCTGGCCCAGATCGCCGCCAAGCACAAGGCTACCGTCGCCCAGGTTGCCCTGGCCTGGGCCCTGCAACTGGGCTATGCAGTGATCCCGTCGTCGACCAAGCGTGAAAACCTTGCCAGCAACCTCCTTGCCTGTGGCCTGACGCTGGACACCGACGACATGGCACGTATCGCCAAGCTGGAGCGCAATGGCCGCGAGGTCAGCCCTGACGGCCTGGCGCCAACCTGGGACTGACACCGATGACGGCTCAAACAATGACACCCGGCCGCGTGCTCTTCGCGTTGGCCATTGGCGCCTTTGGCATCGGTACTACCGAGTTCACCCCGATGGGGCTACTGCCAGTCATCGCCCAGGGCGTGGAGGTGAGCATCCCCAGCGCCGGCATGCTGATAACCGCCTATGCCATTGGCGTGATGGTCGGCGCGCCGATCATGACCTTGCTGTTCAGCCGCTTTGGGAAACGCGCTGCGCTGATGGCGCTGATGGCCATCTTCACCCTTGGCAACCTGCTGTCGTCACTGTCGCCGGACTACTACACCCTGCTCGCCTCGCGACTGGTCACCAGCCTCAACCATGGTGCGTTCTTCGGCCTGGGAGCCGTGGTGGCAGCCAGCGTGGTGCCCAAGGAGAAACAGGCCAGCGCCGTGGCCACCATGTTCATGGGCCTGACCATCGCCAATATCGGCGGCGTGCCGGCCGCCACCTGGATCGGCCAGCAGATTGGCTGGCGCATGGCATTTGCCGGTACCGCCGTACTCGGCCTGCTGGCCATGGCCGCGCTGTGGTACGCCCTGCCCAAGGGTGAACGCGGCAGCGTGCCGCATGTGCGCAAGGAACTGGCGGTCATTGCCCGCCCCAGCGTGCTGCTGGCAATGGCCACCACCGTGCTCGGTGCCGGCGCCATGTTCACCTTGTACACCTACGTGGCGCCAGTGCTGGCCGAACTGACCGGTGCCTCGGACAGCTTCGTAACCTTGGCGCTGGTACTGATCGGGGTTGGCTTCACCCTTGGCAACAGCCTGGGTGGCCGCCTGGCCGACTGGTCGCTGGATGGCGCGGCGAAGATCTTCCTCGCCGTGCTGGCGCTGATCATGCTGGCGATGCCCCTGGTACTGGGTAGCCACATCGGCGCTGCCATCGCCCTGCTGGTCTGGGGCATGTTCACCTTCGCCGTGGTACCGCCGCTGCAAATGCGCGTAATGACTGCCGCCATCGAGGCGCCAGGCCTGGCATCGTCGATCAACGTGGGTGCGTTCAACCTGGGTAACGCCGTGGGCGCGGCGCTGGGTGGTGCGGTTATCAGCCTGAACCTGGGCTACGCCGCCGTGCCAATGGCCGGAGGTGTGCTGGCGGCTTCGGGGCTATTGCTGGTATGGCTGGGCGGGCGCAACAAGGTCGCCGGCAAGACCGCAGCCGATATGGCCTGAAGGCAATAAGCTGCAGGAGCGACCCATCGCGACACCAGGCCGCTCCTGCACACGGGCTGTAATGATGAAAGGCCGGCCGCCTGCGTGCTCTGTCAGGCTGCGGGCACGGATGCCCGAAACGCGATATTGGCTGCCTGTTCGGCGTGAGACAGGCAACCTCGGCACTGGATAACCTGCTGCGGCAACGCCTTGTTCCCTTGCCCTAGAAGAACCTTGCCCATGACAACCTCCGCCGCCTCCGTAGCCGCCGCCACGCCTGCCGACCAGCCTCAGGGCTTTGTCGTGCGCATCGTCGGTGCTGCTGCATTCGCCCACCTGCTCAATGACCTGATTCAAGCCGTACTGCCATCGATCTACCCCATGCTGAAAAGCGATTTCGCGCTGAGCTTTGCCCAGATCGGCTGGATCGCCTTGGTGTATCAGGTGACCGCTTCCCTGCTGCAACCTTGGGTCGGCATGTTCACCGACAAGCACCCGCAGCCGTACCTGCTGCCTGCCGGCATGCTGGTGACGCTGGTGGGCATCGCCCTGCTCGCCTTTGCCGGCAGCTATGAAATGCTGCTGGTGGCCGCCGCCGTGGTCGGCGTGGGTTCGGCCACCTTCCACCCAGAGGCCTCGCGGGTGGCCAGAATGGCCTCCGGCGGGCGCTTCGGGACCGCGCAATCCACCTTCCAGGTCGGCGGCAATACCGGCTCGGCCCTCGGCCCGCTGCTCACTGCTGCCATCATCATTCCGCACGGCCAACCGGCCATTGCCTGGTTCATGCTGGCCGCTGCGCTGGCTGTTCTGGTGCTGCTGCGGGTGACAGGCTGGAGCGTGCGCCACGGCCAGGCCCGGCTCAAGACCTTCGCTGGCCAACAGGCCCCCGGCCTGTCGCGGGGTGCCATGTGGCGCGCTGTGGCGGTGATCGCCGTGCTGATGTTCGCCAAGTTCGTCTACATCGCTTCGTTCACCAACTTCTTCACCTTCTACCTGATCGAGCATTTCGGCCTGAGTGTGCAGCACAGCCAGCTGTACCTGTTCGTGTTCCTCGCAGCCGTTGCGCTGGGCACCTTTGCCGGTGGCCCGGTGGGTGATCGCATCGGGCGCAAGGCCGTGATCTGGGTCTCGTTCCTCGGTGTGGCGCCCTTCGCCCTGGCCCTGCCCCATGCCAACCTGGCCTGGACAGCCGTGCTGGCGGTGGCCATCGGCCTGGTGATGTCCTCGGCATTCGCTGCCCTGGTGGTGTATGCCCAGGAGGCGGTGCCAGGCCGGGTCGGCATGGTTTCGGGGGTGATGTTCGGGCTGATGTTCGGCATCAGCGGCGTGGGCGCAGCCGGCCTGGGCGCACTGGCCGACCGGCATGGCATCGAGTGGGTGTACCAGGCCATTGCGTTCCTGCCGCTGCTCGGGCTGGCCACCGCCTTGCTACCGGCCACCCGCTCGCAGGCCCGTCCTGGCCGTTGCTGCTAAAGTGGCGCTGCCAGGCTGCTTCGATACGAGGTCACGATGGTAAAGCCGCAGCGTGAATTGCTGGTGGAGGTCGATGAGTGGACCTGGGAAGTGGGTAGCCGTGCGACAGACTACCCAAGCGACTGGTTCATCGAGCCCCATAGCCATACCAAGCATCAACTGATCTATGCCATCAAAGGCCTGATGATCGTCGAGTCCGGAAACGAATGCTGGACAGTGCCACCCAGCCGAGGTGTGTGGATGCCTTGCGGCCAGGTGCATGCCATTCGCTGTGTCGGCGACGTGAAGATGCGCAGTGTGTTCGTGCGCATCGACGCGGCAACCGGCCTGCCCCTGCAGAGCAAGGCCATCAGCATCTCGCCGCTGCTCAGCGAACTGATCAAGGCCTCGGTGGGCTTCACCGCACCCTTTGCCGAGGACTCGCGCGAAGCCCGGGTCATGCGCCTGATCCTCGACGAAATCTGCGTACTGCCGACCTTGCCGCTGAAGCTGTCGCAGCCCAGCGACCAGCGCCTGCGGGTGATCTGTACGGCATTGCATGAACGGCCCGAGGATAACGCCACGGTTGCCGACTGGGGCCTGCGACTGGGGGTGGACGAAAAGACCATCCAGCGGTTGTTCCGCAAGGAAACCGGCATGACCTTCGGCCAGTGGCGCCAGCAGGCGCGGCTGATGCAGGCACTGGAGCGGATTGCCCTGGGCGAGCGAATCATCGATGTGGCAGGGGCCTTGGGCTATGACAGCCCAAGTGCCTTCGCCAGCATGTTCAAACGCCAGTTCGGTACCACGCCCAGTCAGTTCTTCAAATAACCTGACGTTCACACCTTTGCCGGCCGTTGGCTCGCGGCATACCAGCTGCCCGCCAACGGCTCGCCCTGCCTGATCTTGCACAGCATCCCTGCCAAGCCGTATACAGTACCCCTACAACAATGCCCGCAAAGGAGCCCGGCACATGACCGTGACGCTGTCCCCCCTGCAGATCGACTGCGCATTCGATTCCGGCAACATCCAGGTACTGGATGCCAGCAACCCGGCCCAGGTACACCTGGCCATCCGCCCGGACACCCACAGCGGCCACTACCAGTGGTTCCACTTCAAGGTCAGCGGGCTCACACCGGGGCAGGTCCATCGCTTCAGCCTGGACAACGCTTCTGGCTCCTCGTACAAGAACGCGTGGAGCGGCTACAACGCTGTGGCCAGCTACGACCAGCAGCGCTGGTTCCGCGTGCCAAGCCAGTTCGACGGTACGGCGCTATCGTTCGAGGTCAAGGCTGAACAGGACCAGATCTGGTTCGCTTACTTCGAGCCCTACCCGCGGGCCCGCCACAACCAGCTGATCGAGCGTGCCCGCGAACTCCCGGGGATCGAGTTGCTGGCCAGCGGCCGCAGTATCCAGGGCCGCGATATCCCGCTGCTGCGGGCAGGTGACGGTGCCGAAGGCAAGCGCAAGCTGTGGCTGATTGCCCAGCAGCACCCGGGCGAGCACATGGCCGAATGGTTCATGGAAGGCGTGATCGACCGCCTGCAGGCCAACGACGCAGTGATCCAGCGATTGCTGGCCAAGGCCGACCTTTACCTGATCCCCAACATGAACCCCGACGGCGCCTTCCTTGGCCACCTGCGCACCAACTTCAAGGGCAAGGACCTCAACCGCGCCTGGCAGGACGCCAGCGTCGAATTCAGCCCGGAAGTGTTCTTTGCACAAGCGCAGATGAAGCAGTACGGTGTGGATGCCTTCATCGACGTGCACGGTGACGAAGAGATCCCCCACGTGTTCACGGCCGCATGCGAGGGCAACCCGGGTTACACCCCTCGGCTGGCCAAACTCGAAGAGCAGTTCCGTAGCACCTTGTGCAGCCTGACCCGCGACTTCCAGACGGTGCATGGCTATACCCGTGACGAGCCCGGACAGGCGAATACGACGCTGGCCTGCAATGCGGTGGGCATGGCCCATGACTGCCTGTCACTGACGCTGGAGATGCCGTTCAAGGACCATGACGACGCGCCCGATGCAGTCACCGGGTGGTCGGGGGCGCGCTCGAAGGCACTGGCCGGCGCGGTGCTGGAGACCCTGGCAAGCATGGTTGGCGATTTGCGCTGAACCTCGTCTTGCGCAGCCCCTGCAGGAGCAGCCCGTCGCGACACGCGGCGGCTGCTTCGGGGGTATTGACCGCCGTTCAGAACTGCACATCCAGTATCACACTGTCGGTATAGGTCGCAGCCGGCGGTGTCGCCTGATCGGTATAGACCTTGGCGTTGTAGTTGAACACCTGGCTACCCGTGCCGGTACCCACGCCGGGGTTGATGTCGGCATCTGTACTGGAACGCCTGGCAGCCCCTGACGCCCCCCAGCGCACGGTGCCGGCACTTTTGAAAATGTCATAGGCCAGGTAGTTGTTGACCGAAGACTTCATCCGCCGCCGCCCACCGGACACGTTCTGCCCGTCACCCAGCCCTACCGTGTAGCTGCTGCCCTTGGTGCATGACACGTTTATGCCCTGGCTCACCGTGCCGAACCCCGCCACCACCGGCGCACTGGCGAAGCTGATGTCAGGCGTGGTGATCTGGCAATCGTTGGTCACCGTCAGGCTCACGTTCAAGAGCTGGCTACCCGAGCCGATGTCGCGCCCAAGGCATATCCCTAACGCGCCAATCCCCGAGCAATAATCCCAGCTCCAGGCCACGGTCAGGGCCTCTTGATACAACCCGGCCGCGACATTGCTGCCAATCTGGGTGCGCATGTAGATCGGCACCGCCTTGGGCGTGGTACCGCCGAGCAGCCCCAGCAAGTCGAGGATGCCGTTGCGGGCGAAGTCGTAGGCCACACCCCGGGTAATCGGGTAGCGGGTGGTGTTATCGGCATACAGCGTGTAGGGAATGACATCGCCTGTCGGGCCGACCAGCCCGCCCGAGGCGGGCGTGATCGTGGCGTAGAAGTGATCACCGCTGCTGAGCACGGTCAGTAGTGAACCGGTGCACTGCAACCCGGAGTTGAGGCTGGAAGCCGTCTGTACCGTGTTGCGAACCTGCGTTGAATTAAGGCTGCCAAACGCTGCCGGCAACGTGGCCACCGATGAGCAAAGCGCCCAGGCCGTACTGCTCGGCAACAGCAGCACGCTCGCCACCAGGCCCCGCCGCCAGGCATTCATCGGCACACCAACGGACCAATCAAAGGGACCGAGCCTTGCGCTTCGGGCAGGTCGAACGCCACTTCGCAATGCCCACCCCCTTCAAGCGCCACCTGAAGGCGGTTATGCAACGACAGGTTCTCCAGGTATACCAGCCCGTCCCATCCCACCACCGCCTGGGTGCCACTCTCTGCGTGGGTAACACGGCTACCCAGTTTGAGCACCTGCTGATTGCCATCCACCAATTCAACACTGGCCGCCATGACGCGCTTGAGGGGGAATTCCAGCAAGTAGCCACTGCCCCGTCGTACCGCCACACGCTGCTCAACGTCCGGCGCGAGGACATCCGGTGGTAGGTTCATGGGATCGATCTCGTACTTACCCCGGTAGTAACCGCTGCTGTAAGGCACCAGCAAGTGCCCCTTGGCATCGGTACGGCCGATTTCCTGGTTTTCATAACGCACCGGCACATCCGCGTAACCTGCGGTGCTGACCACCACGAAGGCATCATCGATACGGTTGGCGGCGAACACGCCGGCATCCATCCACACCAGAGAACCACTGGCGTCGGCCCAGCGGGTCATCTCGCCGCTGCTGCCATACACACCGGCCTGCAATTGCACCGATTGCAGGCGCCAGGTGACGTCGGCCTGGCGATAGGCATCACGGTCGCTGCCTGCGGCATACCCAAGGTTGTAACCGACGCCGACACCCGCTGGCACCGCACGGCTGTAGTTGACCCGTTGCAGGGTCTCGCCTTCATTGCTGCGTTCCATGCTCAGCGCCAAGGTGCCGTGCAAGTCGAACGGGATCACCAGTTGCGCCTGCACCGCCCACTGGCTGTCACCCACTTCACGGTTGGCCGACAGGTACACACTGCTGCTGCCCCACAGCGGCTTGCTGTAGCTCAGGTTGATCAACCGGGTACGCGTACCGTCACCGGCGCGCACGTCGAAGTAGCCAGCGCCAATGCTGCCGTACTCGTTAAGGTTGACACTGAGGGTGACCTGTTCGCTGCTTTTGCTCAGTTGCATCTCCGCAGAGCCCACCCGGCTCAGGTCGGCATAGTCGCCGTGGCGTTGCAGGCGCTGGTAACCGAAGCCGATGCGCTGGCTGTTGTACTGGTAGCCAAGGGCGACCTGGTGCCCCTTTTCGCCATCGAACCGGCTTTGCGCCAAGGCGGCGTTGAGCACGCCGAAGTTGCCCATGCGCATGTTGCCACCCAGCCCACCCAGCATCAGCGACTCAGCCGTTTCGGCGTGGGTTTCCAGGGTGAAGATGTCACTGAGCCCATAGCGCAGGCTGCCCGAGGCGATACCCGGTCCATAGCTGAAATCACGTACGCCGTAATCACGGCGCAGGCTCCCGGCGGCCACCGAGTAGTCCGACAGGCCCTTCTGCAGCAGGCTGCTGGTGACATAGAACGGCAAGGTGGTCGACACCTGCCGGCCAAGGGCATCAGTGGTGACCACCACCGCCTCCCCGGCACCGTTGATGAACGGCACATTGGTCAGGGTGTAGGGGCCTGGCTGCAGTTCGGTGGTACTGGACTTGAAACCGTTGATGAACAGGTCAAGCGACGTCGGCACCGCCGCTTCACCGGCGAACGCAGGCAACGGGTAAGTGACAAGATCAGGACGCGCAGCGAAGTCGCGTGACAGCTGCACCCCACCCACTCGCACCGAACTGCTCCAGGGCAAGGCACCCGTCACGAAGTCACCGGCTTCGTAGGTCAGCAGGCGCTGCTCGTCGGTGAAGCGCCAGGTGGTGTCATAACGCATGAAGCCACGGCGGGTATCGTCCGCCTGTGCGCCATTGAAAGACTGACGCCACTGCCCGGTGCTGGAAAAGGTACCCCAGCTGTCGAACAGGCGCAGCTCGTTCCAGGCGGCCAGGTAGGTACCGCCTTCATCGGTGTCGTTGAGATACAGGTCGTAGTTGAACAAGGCGCCGAAACTGCTGCGCGCATCGCTGGCCGGGTAAAGGTTGCGATCACCCACTTGCTGTTCTGGCAACCAGGCTGGCGGCACTTGCAGCAGCAGGCGCTGGTTCTGACTGTCGTAGTCGGTGTGCAGCCCCGCGATGCTGTCCAGGGCCACCTCCCCCTGGGGATTGCCCGGCAGCGAGACGCCGGCTGCACGCAATACGTCGCTGTCCAGATACAACCGCCCGGCCCGCTGCTGCACCGGTATCAGGTCAACCCTGGGCATCTGGTTCACCACCAGGTCGAGGTAAAGGGTGGCCTCGGCGATGGCGGACATCTCCGTGGGCGGTGGGGGCAAGTCGTCGGCCAGCACCAGCGCGGGGCTGACCATGGCCAGCCCCAGGCACCAGCGGCACGTCGTCGCCGGGAGCCACTTCACACACGGTTTCCAACCATTGCCGGGTCCTCCTTGGCCCCTGCACTTCATTCAGCCGTTGGCTCATTGGCCTTGGCGGATGGCGTCCGCCGAGCGCTGACCATTGACCCTGCCCTTGAGCACGCTGCCGTTGCCGGATGCGACGGGAGCCGGCCAGCGCATGCTTGCCCCCGGCAGCACATAACCCAGCAGGCCTTCAGCCAGTGGCTTGCTCTGGCTGCCTTGCTGCACGACCACATCGGTCAGCCGCGCATGTACCGGGCCCGTGTTACGCAGTTCAATATAGGGCTTGCCCTGCACCGTCACCGGGCGCCAGCTGAGCTGCGGCTTGCCCACGCCCTCGGCATTGCGTCTGCCTTCAGGGTCGGCCTTGCCCCACAGCCCTTCGCCATAGACGAACAGCGGCACCGAATAGCGCATCTGCAATCGAATGGCCGCCGTCGCGCCGGGCTCGGCCTTGTCGACCGCAATGGCGGGCGGAATCTCGTCGATGATGATGCGGTAAGCCTGCTCCTGGCCGGCCGGTGAAGGGCCGGTACGGGTCAGGCGGATCAGTTGCTTCTGCCCGGGTGCAATGTTGGCGACCGGCGGGCTGCCGATAATCTCGCGCTGCGCCTGGAACTGCTCCTGGTAATCACCCTGGCGCCAGGCGAATACCCGCACCTGCAGGTTTGCCGGCGCAGTGCCACGGTTTTCCAGCCACAACGCACCTGCCTTCTGGTCGGCCTCCAGCACCGGGTCGATCGGCCAGATCAGCACCGAAGTGGCCGCCCAGGCCGGCAGGCTTGCCAGCGACAATAATCCAGTCAATCCACGCGTCCACTTCGCGCCTGCCCGCATGCAGCTCTCCTTAGACACTTGTCATGGGTGGCGCTGGCCGTTACCAGGTCACCGTCACTTGCACCACATCGGTGTAGGTCCCTGCCGGCTGCGTGCCGGTCAGCTGAACCCGTCCGTACACCGGTAACTTGATCGCCGTCGGGTCGGAATAGCTCACCGCCACGCTCTGGCCGATCCCCAAGGCCTGGCTATAGGCGGCGTCCCGGTACAACTGGTAGGCCAGCATTTGCGTGCCACTGGTGCGCTTCAGGTTGCGTGTGCCACTGGCACTGTTTTGCCCGCCGTCCAGGCTCATACTCATGGCCACGCCCGGCGTGCACTGGAACGTCACGGTAGAACCACCCAGCGATGTGCTGAGCAGCCCCGTGGACAGCGCCGACTGCGAGCCATAATCGAGCGTGCCGTAGCTGGTGACACCCCCCACCACCAGGCACCCGGCGACAACCTGCGCCGTCACCGTGAAGGTACTGGTGGTCACTGCCCCCAACGGAGCGGCCAACAACATGCTGACGCCAGTCAGGCCTCCTGCCAGCCAGCCGCGCATGGGTCAGAACGACAGCTCGACCGAGATCGTGTCGCTGTAGACCCCTGCGGGCAGGCCCGCCTTGCCGACGGCCTTGCCATAAAGGTTGACCGTCTGAGCGGCGCCGGTACTGGTCGGCAGGGTGATGGTGTCGTCGACCGCCAGCAACGCCGTACGCCCCGCGTCGGTATAGAGGTCATACGGCACAAAGTTGCCAGAACCATCAGCGAGCGCACGGGTGCCACCGCTCGACTGGCCATCATGCAGGCCTGCACTCACTTTGATCACAGGCACCGTACCTGCAGAGCACAGGATGCTCATGGCGCCTCCCCCGCCTCCCAGCACCTGGGCATCGGCGGTGACGAACAAGGCATCCTCGGTACCGAAGTCCAGGGCACCGAAGTCAAGCCCCGACGTGCCCGACGTGCCATTGACCTGGCACGCCGCAGTCAGCGTCAGGGTCGAGCTGATACTCCCCGTCACCGTGGCCGCCTGGGCCTGGGAAGCCAACGCCAGGCCCAGGCCTGCGAGGAAGCAATATGAAAGGTTCGTTCGCATCGGAGTCTCCTTGCGTGGTTACCAGTCCAGGGTCACTCTGAGGGTGTCGCGGTAAAGCCCGGCCGGCAGCGCCCGCGGTTGCGCCACTACCACACCGTAGATGGGAATCGGCACTTGCTGGCTGCTGCGAATGGTGAAGGCCCGCGCCTGGCCGACGCCGTAGCGGCTGTTACCGCCTGGGTCGACCGCCAGCTGATAAGGAATCAGTTCACGGCCGTTGCTCAGGCGGCGAATGCCATCGTCGCCATTGAGACCACCATTGATACGCACGTTGAAGGCCCGAACCTCAGGTGTGCAACTGATTTGCAGGCTACCCTGACCGCCCACTTCGTCCACCTGGCTGCGCAACGGCTGATCCCAGTTCGGACCGCGCTCGCCAAAGTCCAGTACGCCTGGGTCACCCAACACAGCCGGTTGCGTCTCGTTGCTGCTGATCTGGCAAGACGCGCTGATGACCAGCCGCGCCTGTATGAAACCGGTGGTGCTGCCATGCACCGCACCGCCGGGGACCAGTAGCGGGCCGAGGGTGAGCAACAGGATCGAAGTGCGGCTCATGGCATGGCGTCCTTGTGCATGGTGGCGTCCCTACCAGGTGACGGTGACTTTCAGCAGGTCGGCATAAACCCCTGCATCTGGCACCCAGGCCAATTTGTCGATACGTGCGTACAACGGCAATTCAACCGAACCGCTGCCCGGTACACGCGCCGATTGGGCTACCCCCACTGCCAGCGGCTCACGCCAGGCAGCGTCACGGTACAAGCGGTAAGGAATGGGCCGCGCCAGGCGATCGTCGCTCGCCAGGTAGCGCAGTTCGCCAACACCACCATGCTGGCCACCATCGACGCGCACCTGATAGGGCGTATCCGGGTTGCACTCCAGGCGCGGCGGGCGCTGGCTCAGCAGCACACCACTCAAGGGCGCGCCAGGGCCATCCAGGCGCGCCGTAGCACCCAGGTCGATCCGTCCCAGGGCCTGGGCTCCCGCATCGCGGGTCTGGTTGACCAGCATGCAGCCACGCTGCACCAGTACCCGCACCTCCACGAGAAAATCCGCAGCAACGGTAGTGCCGCTGAACAACAGGCCGAACAGCGCGGCCAGCATACGCTCCGTCACCTTGTTATCCTTATCGAAACGTCTTGAACTGAGCGTAGCAGTGAGGCGGCGCAGCCGATGTGGCATAAAGCCATTTTTTTGTATTAGCGACAAAGCGATACCGTGGCATCAAAAAAAGCCTGTACCGCACAGAACCCGTGGCCACCCCGTGCCTCCAATGGCCAGGAGCCGGTAAATTCACCGGGATTCTGTTAGGGTGAATCGTATTCGTCCCGCGCCAGACACCTGTGCCGTACACGGACGGACATGACAGGAGCTTTTTCAATCATGACTGCAGACAACTCACTGGCAGACGCCATGGAGCGCTGTGCCCAAGAACCGATTCAGGTTCCGGGCAGCATCCAGCCTCACGGCTTTCTGCTGGTGCTGGATGCCACCGACCTGTGCGTGCTGCAGGCCAGTGAAAATGTCGAGCACTGGTTGGGCTTGCCAGCCCGCGAACTGATCGGTTGCCACTTCGCCGACCTGGTTCACGAGGGCTTTGACCTGCACGCGCACCTCACACGGCTTCCCGAAGACGAAGTCTTCCCCTTCCACATTGGCGACGTGCGCTTGCGCCAGGGCACCCCCATCAGTGCCCTGCTGCACATGCTGGTCCATTGCCACGATCAGGTACTGATTGCCGAGTTCGAACCACCCCGCCTGCCAGCAGACCTGGTCGGGCAAGGCGACTACTACCCGTTGGTGCGCAGCTTTGTCGCCAGTCTGCAACTGGCCGGCAGTATCGAAGACCTGCTGCAACAAGCGGTGCTGCAGCTCAAGCGCATCACCGGCTTTGGGCGGGTCAAGGCGTACCGTTTCGATGCCGAAGGCAATGGCCAGGTGCTGGCCGAGGTGGCCGACCCGGACTACCCCAGCTACGCAGGCCTGTGTTTCCCGGCTGCAGACATCCCGCGCCAGGCGCGCGAGCTTTACCGGGTCAACCGTATCCGCGTGATCGAAGATGCCAACTATCAGCCCTCGCCACTGCTGCCCGCAACCAACCCGCGCACCGGCAAGGCGCTGGACATGAGTTTTGCTGTACTGCGCAGCGTGTCACCTGTGCACCTGCAGTACATGCGCAACATGGGCACGCTGGCCTCGATGTCGCTGTCGATCGTGGTCGACGGCGAGCTGTGGGGGCTGATTTCCTGCCACCATCAGCAGCCACGCCCGGTGGACCTGCGCACCCGCACGGCCTGCGAGCTGTTGGCCAGCGTACTGTCGTTGCAGATAGAGTCCCGCGAGTCCCATGCCAGTACGCGCAAGCTGTTGGCGCTGCGCCAGCACATTGTACGCATGATCTCGTCCATGGCCGACCACGACAGCGTCAGTGACGGTTTGCGCGACCTGCCTCACGTGCTGCTGGCCTTCGCCGACGCCCAGGGCGCGGCAGTGATCTCGGCCGAGCGCTGTGACCTGATCGGCCAGACCCCGCCTGAGGCCCAGGTGACGGCGCTGGTACACTGGCTAAGCCAACGTGACGAAGACAAGGTGTTCCATAGCGACAACCTGCGCCGCGACATCACTGAGCTGCCCGAGCTGGCAAACCATGCTGGCGGGGTGCTGGCGGTGGCCATCTCGCAGATCCACTCGCACTACCTGCTGTGGTTCCGCCCCGAGCAGATACGCACGGTCAACTGGGCCGGCCAGCCGACCAAGCAGGTCGGGCCACAGGGCAACCTCGACCCGCGGAACAGTTTTGAACGCTGGCAGGAAGAACTGCGCGGCTATTGTCAGGCGTGGGACCCACTGGTGATCGAGGGCGTGATGGAGCTGCGCGCCGCGGTACTGGGCATTGTCCTGCGCAAGGCCGAAGAGCTGGCACAACTGGCTGGCGAATTGCGCCGCTCCAACAAGGAGCTCGAAGCGTTTTCCTACAGTGTTTCCCACGACCTGCGCGCCCCGCTGCGGCACATCGCCGGCTATACCGAACTGCTTGGCGAGATCGAAGGCCAAGGCTTGAGCGAACGCGGCAAACGCTTCCTGCAGCATATCGGTGAGGCGGCGCACTTTGCCGGCAGCCTGGTCGACAACCTGCTCAACTTCTCGCAGATGGGCCGCTCGGCCTTGCGCCTGTCCGACGTCGACCTCAACGCCCTGGTCGAGGCCATTCGCAGCGAGCTAGCCCCCGATTACGAAGGCCGCGCAATCGTTTGGGACATCGCCCCGCTGCCCAAGGTGATCGGCGACCCGGCATTCATCAACATGGCCTTGCACAACCTGATAGCCAATGCCATCAAGTACACTCGCGGCCGTACGCCTGCTCGCATCGAGATCAGTGCCGTACAGCACCCTGACGAAACCGAGGTCTGCATCCGCGACAATGGCGTGGGCTTCGACATGGCCTACGCCAACAAGCTGTTCGGCGTCTTCCAGCGCCTGCACCGCATGGAAGATTTCGAAGGCACCGGCATTGGCCTGGCGAGCGTACGCCGCATCATCGAGCGCCATGACGGTCGAGTCTGGGCCACTGGCCAGGTCGACCAGGGCGCCAGCTTCCACTTCACCCTACCCCGAAACACTGCTACCTGAGGCATCGCTACCATCATGCTCAAGCCCATTCTGCTGGTCGAAGACAATCCCCGAGACCTGGAGCTGACCCTGCTGGCCCTGGAGCGCAGCCAGTTGGCCAACGAGGTCATCGTGCTGCGTGACGGCGCTGATGCGCTCGACTACTTGCTGCGCCGCAACGCCTATGCCGAGCGCGATGACGGCAACCCTGCCGTGCTGTTACTCGACCTGAAACTGCCCAAGGTCGACGGCCTCGAAGTGCTCAAGGAAGTGCGCGCCACTGCCGAACTGCGCAGCATCCCCACCGTGATGCTCACCTCTTCGCGCGAAGAGCCCGACCTGTTGCGTGCCTACGAGCTGGGGGTAAACGCTTATGTGGTCAAACCCGTGGAGTTCAAGGAATTCGTCACCGCCATCTCCGACCTCGGGGTATTCTGGGCAGTGCTAAACGAACCGCCACCCGGCTCACTGCGACTGAACCGTCGCGGTAGCAACTGAGGCCGCCGCAACGATGCAGCAAACGCCGTTGAAACTACTGATGGTCGAAGACAGCTCGATGGACGCTGAGCTTACCCTGATGCGCCTGGAGCGCAGCGGGCTGCATGTGCAGTCGCAGCTGGTGTTCGACCATGCGGGTGTCGAACATGCCCTGCGCCAGGCCTGCTACGACCTGATCTTGTGTGACTGCGTGCTACCAGGCTCGTCCGGCACCGAAGTGCTGGCCATCGCCCAACGCCTGGCACCCGACATCCCGTTCATATTCCTGTCCGGCATTTATGGCGAAGAGCACGCGGTGGAAATGATCCGCCTGGGCGCGACCGACTATGTGCTGAAGAAGAACCTGCCACTGCTGCCCAAAGCCGTGCGCCGGGCCCTCAGCGAAGTACAGGAACGCCAGCGCCGTCGCCGCGCCGAAGAGGCCTTGGCGGACGTCGAAGCACGTGCTCGCATCGCCATCGACGCCGCCGGCATGGGCACCTGGGACCTGCGCCCGCAAGAGGGCCTGTTGCTGTGGGATGACCGCTGCAAGACCTTGTTCGGCCTGCCCACCAGCACCGAAATGAGCCTTGAAGTGTTCTACGCCGGCATCTACCCCGACGACCTGCCACTGGTGCGCGAGGCGGTGGAACATGCCATGCGCCCGGAAAGTGACGGTCATTACCGCGTGGAGTTTCGGATCGCGCAACCCAATGGCCTGGAGCCCCGCTGGTTGCTGAGCAGCGGCCAAAGCCAGTTCGTCGATGATCAGTGCGTTCGCTTCTCAGGCGTACTGCAGGACATCCACGCGCAACGCCAGGCCACCCAGGCGCTGCGTCAGCTGAACGAGATGCTTGGCGAGCGGGTCGAGCGCCGTACCCGCGAACGCGATCGTGCCTGGGAGCTGTCGCAGGATTTGCTGGCCGTGCTGAACAAAGACCTGACCCCGGTCGCACTGAACCCCGCCTGGGAAGCCAGCCTGGGCTTCTCACGCGAACGCCTGAGCCAGTCGTCCTTGCTGCACCTGCTGCCTGAGCAGGACCAGGAACAGTTACTCACCGAACTGGCCGCCCTCGCCCACGGCCGCACCAGCGCACGCTTTGTCGGTCGCATCCTGCATGCCGGCGGCCAACAGCGCTGGCTGTCGTGGGTGGTGGTGCCGGAGGACACCTTGCTGTACGTGGTGGCACGCGACATCACCAGCGAGCGCGAAGCCGCCCTGAGCCTGGCAGACGCCAACGCGCGGCTGCGCGAACAGATCAACGAGCGCGAGCGCATCGAGGCCGCTCTGCAGCAGATGCAGCGGCTGGAAGCGGTTGGGCAACTAACGGCTGGCGTGGCGCATGACTTCAATAACCTGCTGACGGTGATACTCACCGGTGCCAGCTTTCTGGAGCGCGATCTGGCCAAGGCCGACCTGGACAAGGCCCGCACTCGCCTCACCCATATCCGCGAAGCAGGCGAGCGTGGTGCCAAGCTGACCTCGCAGTTGCTGGCCTTCTCCCGCCGCCAGCGTCTGGAGCCGGTGCCGCTGAACCTCAACCGTACCCTGGCCGGTCTGGAAGAGCTGCTGCGCCGCACGCTGGGTGGCAACGTCTCGGTACGTCTGGACCTTGACCTGGCCCTGTGGCAGGCACTGACCGACCCCACCCAGACCGAGATGATCATCCTCAACCTTGCGATCAATGCCCGCGATGCCATGCCCGACGGCGGCCAGCTGACCCTGACAACGCGCAACACCCATATCGACAAGCGCCCGCAACGCCCGGAAGACCCGGACCCGGGCGAGTACGTGATGCTGAGCATCCGCGATACGGGTTGCGGCATGAGCGAAGAGGTGCTGGCCAAGGTATTCGAGCCTTTCTTTACCACCAAGGACATTGGCAAAGGTTCGGGCCTGGGCCTGGCCCAGGTGTTCGGCTTTGCCAAGCAGTCCGGTGGCGGCGTGCGCATCGACACCACACTCGGTCGCGGTACCGAGGTGGCGGTATACCTGCCGGCGGTAAAAGAGGAGATGGTGAACGAACCCGTAGCAGCAGTGCTCAGTCAGTCAATCAGCGAAAGCGGCCATAACCGCACGGTGCTGCTGGTGGACGACGACCACCTGGTGCGCGACATGCTTGGCGATGTGTTACGCCAATACGGCTACCAGGTGCGCCAGGCGCACAGCGGCGAGCAGGCATTGGCATTGCTGGATGACGACATTGACCTGCTGCTGACTGATTTCGCCATGCCCGAGTTCAATGGTGCTCAACTGGCGCTGGCTGCCCGCGAACGGTACCCCCGCCTGCCGGTGGTGTTTCTTACCGGTTATGCGGAGTTGCAGGGGCTGGACCTGCCGGGCAGCCTGGTGATCCAGAAGCCGGTGCAGGCTGATGAACTGGCCAGGGCGCTGAACGAAATGCTGGGGATTTCCGGGTAACCCGGTAAGGCACGCCCCGCGCTCAGAAGGTGCGGAGGCGCGCAAAATCACAAAAACGCGAAAACGCGAAAACGCGAAAACCCAGTGCTCATCTTTCCTGGCGCCGGGTTAAATACGTTTGAATCTTGAAAAATGGCAGGGGCGGCTGGATTCGAACCAACGCATGGCAGGATCAAAACCTGCTGCCTTACCGCTTGGCGACGCCCCTGTATCGGATGCAGCGTTTGCTGCTCTGACAATTCCAACTGAGTGACAACCGGGTTGTTGTCTTGGAATGCGCGGCACTTTAACAACAAACTTTCGGTCTGTGAACCCCCCTGATCAAAAAAATTGCCAAAAAACAGCGAGTTAGTCATTTGGGCGCTGGTGTAGCGACCGTCCGTCGGTTTCCGCCCGCCTCGCTTCAACACAATCGCATTCCACACTTCCAATCAGGTAAGCCCATTGCATTGACCAAGGAGGACCCCATGCCTGTCTCTCACGATCTCTACCAGGACCTGCACTACCCGCGCGAAATCGTCCAGCAGCGCCGCCAGCAGGACAAGGCGCTGGACCGCTTGCTGGACGAATATATGGACATCGATAACCAGGTGCTCGCTGCCGAATCGATATCGGCCGGTAACTTCGTCGACGAAGACCTGCGCCACCTCAAGGAGCGTCGCCTGGCGGTGAAGTACATGATCGAGCGCCAGCTGGAGCGAAAGGCATAGCCCGTACAGGCACAAGAGGCGGCCAGACCTATCGCAAGAAGTGATGATTGCCCGGCACTTTCTCTATTAGTCAAAATGGCCGCTCTCGGGCAAGCTGCAGGCTGCCCCGCCATCGCCCAAGGAGCGTTGCTTTTGTCTGCCTGGATCCCTACCCCGCTGCGCCAGCTTGGCCAACGCTTGCGCGGCACCGCCAATCAACAGAGCGAGCTGCTCGGCTGGTTCGAGGACAAGGCGCACAGCCGTGGTTATCAGCTGAGTGACGGTCAGCGGCGGGTAATCCACTGCATGGCCGAACAACTGACGCAGCTTGAACAAGGTCAACCGCGCAGTCTGTACCTGTACGGCTCGGTCGGCCGGGGTAAAAGCTGGCTGCTCGATGGCTTTTTCCAGGCCGTGCCGATAGCCGCCAAGCTGCGCCTGCATTTTCATGATTTCTTTGCACGCCTGCACCAGGGCATGCACCGCCACCGGGCGCTGGACGACGCGCTGGGCGCAACGCTGGACGAGCTGGTGGGTGATTGCCAGGTGCTGTGCTTCGACGAATTCCACGTGCATGACATAGGCGATGCCATGCTGCTCACCCGGCTGTTCAACGCCTTGTTCGCCCGTGGCGTGTACCTGCTGGTGACCTCTAACTACGCGCCCGAAGGGCTGTTGCCCAACCCGCTGTATCACGAACGTTTTCTGCCGGTCATTCGCCTGATCAACAGCTCGATGCAAGTGCTCGAAGTCGGTGGCGACACGGATTTTCGCAGTTTGCCGGCCAACCGCGAGCATCAGCGTTTTACCCAGGGCCATTATATCTGGCCGGGTGATGCGGCGCAGCGCCAGGCGCTGAATGTGCCGAGCGAACAACCGGTGATACTGGACGTGAACAAGCGCCCGCTGCGAGCGCTGGCCATCGATGGCCGGCGGGTGGTGCTTGGCTTTGACGATCTGTGCGAGAAGGCCACCGCGGTCATCGACTACCTGGTGCTGGCCAGGGAGTATGACGAGTGGGTCATCGATGGGCTGGATGACCTCTCGGCGTGTTCGCTGGCGGCTCAGCAGCGCTTCGTCAACCTGGTGGATGTGCTGTATGACCAG
Organism: Pseudomonas sp. 2,4-D; assembly: GCF_030418155.1. Classification (NCBI taxonomy): domain Bacteria; kingdom Pseudomonadati; phylum Pseudomonadota; class Gammaproteobacteria; order Pseudomonadales; family Pseudomonadaceae; genus Pseudomonas; species Pseudomonas sp. 2,4-D. The sequence continues at coordinate 130,141 of NZ_JAUHUI010000002.1, read as the reverse complement.
GATCGGCGGGTGATTGTCATAGGTAAACGTCCGCTGGAAGAGAGCCTGGGCGGCCCGCTGGCCGACCTGATGCGTACCCGCAGCCGGTTGGGGCAACTGCACCAGATTGCCCCCTGAGCCTGCAGTGCCTGAGCCGGCCCATTCGCGGGTGAACCCGCTCCTACGACCACCGATGCGTCTGTAGGAGCGGGTTTACCCGCGAATACGGTAGCGGCCGCAACGGTGAACGGCGGGTGGAGATTGGTCAGCAGGCCCGGCCCTTTCGCGGGTGAACCCGCGCCTACGACGGCCTCTGCCGAGCCACCGATGCGCGTCCCGCCCGCGAAGGGGCCATCGAGGACAAACCATCAACCCGCCCTGGGCAAATCCGCCAGCACCGCTTCGATCTCACCCAGCACCGCAGGGTCATCCAGGGTCGAAGGCGGCACATAATCCTGCCCATCGGCAATCTTGCGCAGCACCGCCCGCAGAATCTTGCCGGAACGGGTCTTGGGCAGGCGCTTCACCAGCCGGACCCGGTTGAAACAGGCCAGCGGGCCAATTTCCTCGCGCACACTGCCCACCAGCTCCACCAGCAACTGCGCCTCGGCAATGCCCTCGCCATCCTTGAGTACCACCAGCGCCAACGGTACCTGACCCTTGATCTCGTCATGCACACCGATCACAGCACACTCCGCTACCGCCGGGTGGCGGGCGACCAGGTCTTCCATTTCACCGGTGGACAAACGATGACCGGAAACGTTGATCACATCATCGGTGCGCCCCATGATGTAGACGAAGCCATCATCGTCCAGATAGCCGCCGTCACCCGTGTGGTAGTACCCCGGATACGTGCGCAGGTAGGCCTGCAGGTAGCGCTCGTGATCCCCCCACAGCGTCTGGCTGCAGCCGGGGGGCAGTGGCAGTGCAATCACGATCGAACCCTGATGGTTGGCCCCGAGCAAGTGGCCTTCGTCATCCAGTACGCGAACGTTGTAACCCGGCACCGCCCGGTTGCTCGACCCTGGCTTCGCCGCGCTGCCCTCCAGCCCGACGCAAGGCGCGGTGACCGGCCAGCCGGTCTCGGTCTGCCACCAGTGGTCGTGCACCGGCTTGCCACTCACCCGTTCCAGCCATTCATGGGTGCTGGAATCCAGCTTTTCCCCCGCCAGGAACAGTTGCCGCAGCGAGCTGAGGTCATGTTTGCGAATCAGGTCGCCCTCCGGGTCTTCCTTGCGGATGGCGCGCATGGCCGTAGGTGCACAGAACAGCGCGTTGACCTGGTACTGCTCCACCACCCGCCAATAGGCCGAAGCATCCGGGGTGCGGATTGGCTTGCCTTCGTAGAACACGGTGGTACAGCCGCTCATCAACGGCCCGTAGACGATCAGTGAGTGGCCGACCACCCAACCGACGTCGGAAATGCCCCACCACACATCGCCGGCCTGCATGCCATAGATATGGCGCATGGCGTAACACAGCGCCACGGCATTGCCGCCGTTTTCCCGGACGATACCCTTGGGTTTACCGGTGGTGCCTGAGGTATACATGATATACAGCGGGTCGCCGGCATCCAGCTCGACGGGCGCCACCGGTTCGGCGCCGGCCAAGGCCGCCTGCCAGTCCAGGTCGCGGCCTGGCAGCAGTTCAGCGTGCGCCTGTGGCCGCTGCAGCACCAGCACATTGCGCGGCTGGTGCCGGGCCAGTTGCAGGGCACGGTCAACCAGCGGCTTGTATGCAATGACCCGGTCGAACTCCAGCCCGCACGATGCCGTCAGCAACAAGGTGGGCCGAGCGTCATCGATGCGCAGGGCCAACTCGTTGGCGGCAAAGCCACCGAACACGACCGAATGCACCGCGCCGATCCGCGCGCAGGCCAGCATCGCCATGGCCGCTTGCGGCACCATGGGCATGTAGATGATCACGCCATCGCCCTTGTTCACCCCCAGCTGGCGCAGCAAACCGGCCAGGCGTGCTACCTCGTCGCGCAACTGGTTGTAGGTGTAGGTCTGCTGCACACCGGTCACGGGCGAATCGTAGATCAGCGCCAACTGCTCGCCCCGGCCCTGCTCGATCTGGTGATCGAGGGCCAGGTAACAGCTGTTGAGGCGGCCATCCGCGAACCAGCGGTGGGTACCGTCGGCGTTGTCTTGCAGGGTCAAGGCAGGCTTGCGGTGCCAGGCCAGGTCTGCGGCCTGTTCCGCCCAGAACGCGGCAGGGTCGGAAATGGAATGGGCGTAGCTGTGCTGGTAGCTCATGTCGTTAAAAACCCGGTACTTGTTGTTATTGAAGGGCGAAACCTGAGTATGGACCGCTCTACCCACGCCGCCATGGGACTAAAGTCACAACCGACCTGCAAATTTGCAGACAACGCAATAACGCCCCATAACAGTGCAAAGCCTCTAGAATAGGCCACCCCTTCAACCACCGAGCAGCCCATGGACATCGAGCAGGCCCGTACCTTCCTGGAAATTGTGCGTTGCGGCAGCCTGGTCGCCGCGGCCGAACGCCTGTTCGTGTCACAAACCGCGATCACCGCGCGCGTGCAGCGCCTGGAACAGCAACTGGGTTGCCAGCTGTTCGTGCGTAGCCGCAGCGGCGCCAGCCTGACCAGCGATGGCGAAGCGTTCGTCAGTTATGCCAACCAGTTGGTGCAAACCTGGGAAGCCGCGCGCCGCGACCTGCCGTTGCCTGAAGGTTGCCAGCAGGTGCTGCATGTGGGCGGCGAGGTGAGCCTGGGCAACCCGATGATGCTCGACTGGGTAAGTGCCCTGCACCGTGAACTGCCCAGCCATGCCATCCGCAGCGAGGTCAGCGATGGAGAGTCGCTGCTGCGCAAGGTCGAGATGGGCTTGCTGGACGCCGCGCTGGTCTACCAGCCGACCTACGGTCCAGGCCTGCAGGTGGAGCAGTTGATGGAAGAGAAGCTGATTCGCGTGCGCCGGGTCGAGCGGCCCGAGCCGTACATCTACATCGACTGGGGCGAGGCCTTCCGCCGCCAGCATGATGCGGCCCTGCCCGACTGCGCGCGCCCGGCGCTTAGCTTCAACCTTGGCCCGTTGGCCCTGCAGTTCATACTCGACCAAGGCGGCAGTGGCTACTTCCGCACGCGGGTGGTGCAGGCCTATCTGGACAGCGGCGTGTTCGAGCGGGTACCTCAGGCTCCGGAGTTCACCTACCCGACCTTTCTGGTGTACCCGCGTAAACGTGACAGCGAAGCCCTGCAACAGGCCTTCGCGATCCTGCGCCGGCTGGTAGCTGCCGGCGCCAGCGACTGGTCACAACGCTGGGACCCGGTTATCTGAAGCCTCGGTCTTGCTGAGCAACTGACGCTTGAGGCCGGCAATCAGGTCGGTCTGGGTGATCACCCCCACCAGCTTGTCGCCATCAAGCACCGGCAAGCAGTGCAGGCCTTGTTCGCACAACAAGGGCAGCAGGCGTTCCAACGGGTGCTGGCTGCTGACACTGACAACCCGCCTGCTCATCACTTGCGCCATGCGCACCGCCTGGCGGCCGAACAGACCGCGCCAGCTGAAACGCCCACGCTGCATCGCCGGGCCAACCAGGTCGCTGAGGCTGACGATGCCCACAAGCTTGCCGTGCTGCAGGACAGGCAGGGTGTTCAGGTGATGGCTGGCGAGCATTTTCCAGGCCTGCTCCAGCGTGGTATCAGGCGTGACGAACTGCACATCGCGGGACATCACCGAGGCCGCGGTGATACCGCCAAGGCTGCGCTGCAGGGCGTGCTGCTCGGTGGCGAGGATGATGCGCTCCAGCTCGTCACGGGTGACGTCGACGAACTCGCCCAGCTCTTCCAGGGCCTGGTCCAGGTCTTCACTGCGGATGCCGACCCGCTCGCCGGGCAGTGGGTCATGGGTGTGGTGCAGGTCTTTGCGTGGCACCGCGCCTTTCGGGTAGCGCACACCCGTCAAACGGTTGTAGGCGATTGCCACTGTCACCAGGATCAGCGCATTGAGCAGCACCGGCTCCAGCAGGTGATCGCCCATGGCGGTCAACCCCGGGTCGGCCAGCACCGCGCTCACTGCCACACCGCCACCCGGCGGGTGCAGGCAGCGCAACAGGCACATGACCAGGATCGAGATGCCGAGTGCCGCAGCAGCCACCCACAGCTCGGGGCCGAAGCCTTCGCGCATGGCCAGCCCCACTGCACCCGCCAGGGCGTAGCTGCCCAACACCGGCCAAGGTTGGGCCAAGGGGCCGGAATGCACCGCAAACACCAGTACCGCCGAAGCAGCCAGCGGGCCGAGCAAGTGCAGGGCGATGTTCGGGCCATAGGCCATGCTGGTCAGCCAGCCCGCGAGGAAAAGGCCAAATAGCGCACCGATACCGGCACGCAACCATTCTTTTGGGGGGATGTTGAGAGGGGCCGGCAACAGCCGCTGCAGACGACTTTCGGAATGCGAGGCAGACATTTGGGCAATCGGGATCTTTGGTTTTTCTGTTCAAAAAGAAAGCCCAGCCGAGTTGGCCTGGGCCTCGTATTGCGCATGCAATACCACAAGGGGCTCCGTCCGTGGAGAGATGGAAACCACAGGGTTTCGTGGGAGGATTTTGCCGGGTGGGGGGAATTTGGGCTAATTCAAAAAACTGCGGCTGTACTGCAATTTTTTTGCAGTACTGATAGGGCCAAAGGGGATTGCGTACACCTGTGCGAGCGGCCTTGTGTCGCGATGGGCCGCACAGCGGCCCCGGCATCACCGAGCCTTGCGCGGCAGGTCGATGCTCACCCGCAACCCGCCCAGCGGGCTCTCCAGCAAGGCCAGGCGGCCGCCCCATGCGTCAACGATATCGCGCACGATGCCCAACCCCAGCCCATGCCCAGCCACCTGTTCGTCCAGCCGTGAACCTCGCTCCAGCACCTGCTGCCGCTGGTCTTGCGCAATACCCGGGCCATCGTCATCAACCCACAGCCGGTAGCCCTCGGCGTTCGACGCGATACCCACGCGCACTTCGCTGTCTGCCCACTTGCAGGCGTTGTCCAGCAGATTACCCAACAGTTCCAGAACGTCCTCGCGGTCCCATGGCAACAACAGCCCGGGCGACACATCACTTGCCAGCAGCAGGCCCTCGCCATGAATCATGCCCAAGGTCCCGAGCAGGCCCGGCAGTTCGGCATCACAATCGAACTGCGCACCCGGCAGCGCATCCCCTGCCAGGCGCGCACGGTTCAGCTCGCGCGCCAGGCGTTCCTGAATCTGCTGCAACTGCTCGCGCATTTGCGCGCGCACCTCCGGCAGACCCTGCAGGCGTTCACTGGAAGCCAGGCTCAGCAGCACCGCCAGCGGCGTCTTCAGCGCATGGCCGAGGTTACCGAGGGCATTGCGTGAACGGCGCAGGCTGTCTTCGGTATGGCTGAGCAAGTGGTTGATCTGCCCCACCAGCGGTACCAACTCACTGGGCACCTCGGCATCCAGCTGCGAGCGCCGCCCCTGCTGCAGTTGGGCGATCTGCTGGCGCGCCCGCTCCAGCGGCCGCAGCGAGCGGGTAACCGTGATGCGCTGCAGCACCAGAATCAGGATCAGCGCCACCAGGCCCATGCCCAGGCCGATCTGCTGCAAGCGTCGGAAACCTTCGCGCACCGGTGAATAGTCCTGAGCCACACTGATCGAAATGTCCTGGCCCAGCCGCCGGTAGTCGGCACGCAGGGCCAGCAGCTGCTGGCCTTCGGGGCCGAGTTCATGGCTATCGGAAAGCCCGGGCGCTGCGGGCTTGGGCATGTCCAGGTCCCACAGCGAACGAGACCTCCAGGTACCTTGGTCGAAATCGATGCGGAAGTAGTAACCGGAAAACGGCCGCTGATAGGCAGGCGAGATACGCCGCTCATCCAGCTGTAGGCCCGAAGGCCCGCGCACCAATGCCACCAGAAGGTTCTCGCTTTCGTTGCGCAGGCCGTTTTCCAGATAACGCTGCAGCCCGGCTTCGAATAGCCACAAGGTCAGTTGCGCCAGCACCACGCCGACTACCACCAGTACCGCCACCAGGCCCAGGCTCAGGCGCGCCTGGATCGACTTCACTCGCCGCTCCCGGCATAGATGTAGCCTTGCCCGCGACGGGTTTCGATCACACTGCGGCCCAGCTTGCGGCGCAAATGGTTGACGTGGACCTCCAGCACGTTCGAGTCGCGCTCGGTTTCACCGTCGTAGAGGTGCTCGGCCAGGTGGCTTTTGGACAGGATCTGCTGCGGGTGCAGCATGAAGTAGCGCAGCAGGCGGAACTCGGCGGCGGTCAGTTGCACATCCACCCCGTCGCGGCTCACGCACTGACGGCTTTCGTCAAGGTGCAGGCCGGCCGCTTCCAGCTTCGGCTGATTGGCCAGACCACGGGCGCGGCGCAGCAACGCCTGGATGCGCAGTTGCAGCTCTTCGGGGTGGAAGGGCTTGCTCAGGTAATCGTCAGCCCCTGCCTTCAGCCCTTCAATGCGCTCGGCCCAGGAGCCGCGGGCAGTGAGGATCAATACCGGTGTGGCCAGGCCGGCGGCGCGCCACTGGGCCAGCACGTCCAGGCCGGGCAAGCCAGGCAGGCCGAGGTCCAGGATGATCAGGTCGTAAGGCTCGCTTTGTCCCTGGTAAACCGCGTCACGGCCATCAGCCAGCCAGTCCACGGCATAGCCCTGGCGCTGCAGGCCGGTGGTCAGTTCATCGGCCAACGGTACGTTGTCCTCGACAAGCAACAGGCGCATTCAGTCATCTTCCTCGTCTTTGAGCAGGGCGCCGGTGCTGGCATCGAGCTTGATCTCGCGCACCACACCTTCAGTCGTCAGCAACTCGACTTCATATTCGTAGCGATCATCGTCTTCTTCCAGCTCGGCTTCCAGCAGACGCGCCCCGGGGTGACGCCCCAGGGCGGTCTCGAGCAGCTGTTCGAGCGGCAGGATGATGCCCTTCTGACGGAGCTTCAGGGCTTCATCCTGGTCCAGGTCGCGGGCAACAGCCAGGGAGCAGACGGCAAGCAGCGAGAGCGCCAGGTAACGTGCCGTCCGGGATACATGGATCATCAGCTGTCTCGTTCGTCCTTGAGCACCTCACCGGTCTTGGCATCCATGTCGACGTCCCATTCGACGTTCTGCGTATCACGCAGCTCGACCTTGTAGATGTAGCGGCCGTACTCGTCTTCAAGTTCCGAGTCAGTGACGGTGGCGCCTGGGTGCTTGGCCACGGCAGCGGCCTTGAGCTCGTCCAGCGACTTGATGGTCTTGGCGTTGACCAGTTTGACCACTTCGTCAGGCTGAACGTCCTTGGCGAAGGCGGCATTGGCGCCCAGGGCGAGGGCAGCGGCGGTGATCAGGGCAGTCATGGTTTTCATCGTTCTTCTCTCCTGAGAACTGTGCAAGTTGTCTACGGGGTTAAGATTAACCAGCGGTCCTTAATTCAACCTGAAAACAACTGGCGGCATGATAGCGCAGTTACGCCGCCAACCCGACTTGGCCTCGTGCAAGGTGCGGCCTTGCGCTGCGAAAGGGCCAATACAGGCACACACAGGTGTGTTATCTGTAACGGCTGCTTTGAGCCCAAGAGACCCGCCATGAGCGCCATCCACATCAAATACCCCGCCCTCACCTTCAAGGCCGGCCAGCGTGCCTTGCGACACATCCGCGAGCGCGGCCTGCAAGCGGCCGATGTCGGGGTATTGCCGGGCGCGGCGGGTGGGCCGAAGCCGCTGGGCATCCAGGGCCTGGACCTGGCGCTGTTCGGCGAGTTGCTACCCTCGGCACCCCGTCAGCGTGCCCTGATCGGCGCATCGATCGGTGCCTGGCGCTTCGCCAGCGCCTGCCTCGACGACCCGGTCGCCGGCATCCGCCGCCTGGGCGAGCTATACACCGAGCAGGATTTCGCCAAGGGCGTCACCCCGGCCGAAATCAGCCGCAGTTGCCAACGCATGCTCGATGACCTGCTGGAGGGCCGCGACGGCCAGCTGCTGGCCAACCCGCACTACCGCCTGAACATCCTGGTGGTGAAAAGCCATGGCCAGCTCGCTCACGACCATCGCGGCCGCCTGGGGCTGGGCCTGGGCTCGGTGGTTGCCAGTAACCTCCTGGGCCGTTCGCGCCTGGCCCGACACTTCGAGCGCATCATTCTGCACGATGGGCGCGCCGCGCCTCCGCTCGACACGCTGACCGACTTCCCCTCACGCTACCTGCTGCTGGACTTGACCAACCTGCGCCACGCCCTGCTCGCTTCCGGGTCGATACCGATGGTCATGCAGGGCGTGAAAGACATCCCCGGTGCCGGCGCCGGCACCTACCGCGACGGCGGCCTGCTCGACTATCACCTCGACCTGCCCTATCGCGGCGACGAGCTGGTGCTGTACCCGCACTTCACCGACAAGGTGGTACCCGGCTGGTTCGACAAGGCCCTGCCCTGGCGCAAGGGCGATGCCACCCGCCTGCAAAACGTGCTGCTGATGACGCCTTCGCCGCAATACCTGGCAGCCCTGCCCTACGGCAAACTGCCCGACCGCAACGACTTCAAGCGCTTCATGGGCGATGCGCCAGGGCGCAAGCGCTATTGGTACAAGGCCATTGCCGAGAGCCAGCGCCTGGGGGATGAACTTCTGGAACTGACCGCCACCGGGCGGCTGCATGAACGCCTGCAAGCCTTGTAGCGGCCATGCTGGTAGACTGCGCGCATTATTGATTCACACAGAGTTATGACAGCGTGGAAATTTTCAAGGATTCCACAGTGGATTCCCGCCTAAAACCGGACAATCCCGAAAGAACGAAAGGCGCCCGTATATGGGCGCTTTTCTGTCCTTAATCGTCCCGGTATGACTCTCCACATCCTGCGATAATTAGTACATCATCCAGTACATCGACCAACCAACCAGAGGCAATGTACTAGTGGCGCTCACGGACACTGCGGCCAGGCAGGCCAAGACCCGGGAAAAGGGCTACACCTTGGCGGACTCGCTGGGGCTCACTCTCTACGTGGCTGAGACCGGCGTGAAGAGCTGGCACTTCAGGTTCACCTGGCTTGGTAAACAGGCCAGGATTTCGCTTGGGACTTACCCAGAGATCGGATTAAAGGAAGCGCGTGCGCGGCGAGATGAGGCGCGCGAAGACGTTGCGCAGGGCAAAGACCCGCGCGAATCAAGGAGGGAAAAGAAGGTTGAGCGCCTGGGCGCCAAAGAGAGGACTTTCCGCCGCGTCTACGAAGAGTGGCTGGAATTCAGGAAGGGAGGCCTGACCGAGTCAACGGTCAAGGTGATTTCTAACGCGATGGAGCTGGATGTACTACCGGCTTTCGGCCTGCGCCAGATAGACAGCATCAAGCGCGCGGACGTGATCACACTGATCCGCAGGATTGAGCGGCGCGGCTCAATCACCACAGCAGTTAAAACAAGGCAGTGGATCGGCCAGGTGTTCCGCTATGCCGTCGCGATCGGGATGATTGAGATCAACCCCACGGCGGAAATGCACGCTGTGACTGAAAAAATGGCTCCGCACAAGAACCGGCCCTTCCTCGCATTCACGGAGATGCCGGCCATCATAAAGGCCATTGAGGAAAGTCAGTCTGGCCTACAGCTGCAGTGCGCCACCAAGCTGCTCATCCTAACCGCCTGCCGGCCGGCAGAGGTGCGCAAGGCTGAATGGTCGGAGATTGACCTGGATACAGCGACCTGGTCCATCCCTGCCAGCAAGATGAAGATGCGGCGCGACCATGTGGTACCGCTGTCGCGCCAGGCTGTCGAGTTACTGCGATCGATGCTGCCGATCTCCGGCGGTTTGAAATACGTGTTTCCGAACCGAACCGATGCCGTGCGCCCGATCGGCATCAACTATGCGGTGAACCTGCTGGACCGGTGCGGCTATACCGGCCGGCAATCTCCGCACGGTTTCCGACATCTGTTTTCCACGGAGATGAACAGCCGCGGCTACAACAAGGACTGGATCGAGCGGCAACTGGCCCACGCCGACAGCAGTGCCATCCGGGACGTGTACAACCACGCAAGCTATCTAGACCATCGTAGAGTAATGATGCAAGATTGGGCCGACCTAGTTTTCAATATTCAAAACAACATCCGCATAGACACGAATGACAAATGATCCTCTACAAATACATGAGTGCCGAAGGTCTTTCGGCAACAATTTCCGGGCTTACAGTTAGATTTACCGCGCCATACTTCTTCAACGACCCATTTGACTGTGCAATTTCAAATTATCGAACTGAAGAAAAGCATGATTTCGTAAATCTGAATAACTCACTTCGAATCATGCAAAATAGATATAGATTAGGGGCGCTCTGCCTAACTAGAGCTCCATTTAATTTGCTAATGTGGGCTCATTACGCTGACAACCATAAGGGCGCAGTTGTAGGAATCGACACATCACGTGCTGGACTAGAGTGCAATGAGTCAAACATTATCACTGCACAGTCAGGCTCGGTTATATATACCTCAGTACGCCCATCCACTGCCGGAATAGAGCTACCTTCCGAGGTCAATTCTACTAGCGACAGGTCAACATTGGAAAAAATGTTCCTCCAAAAATCCATTCACTGGGCTTATGAAGAAGAAGTACGAATTCTGAGGGTCATACACAAAGAATATGATGAGTTCACTATTTTTGACAACAGCATGGCTCACCGAGACGTAACAATACCAAAAGAGGCAATCAAGGAAATATATCTTGGCTCAAGATTCGAAGCAACAGCTACTAACAAGGAGTTAGTCAGAACAATCTCCGAAGAATTCCAACTGGAAAGATTCGCGAAATGCTATTTAGACAACGTAAAGTGGGATATAAAAGCCAAAGCAATCACCAAGTCATTAGCCGCATTAGGGATTTACTTTTTTTAGGGCATTAACCTTGGATCGGAACAAGGTATTCTATATATCCTATCCCAGATCGACACCTACCAACGCCCACAGCCTGGCCGACTCGACGATCTCAAGCATGTCGACCAGGTCGCCCTCATCAACTTCCTGTCGCCGGTGAGCTGCATAGGCCATTTCACTGAGCACAGTCGCTCGTCCATCAGGGTCATTTATCAGGGCCGTCTGGTCGTCCAGTTCCGCCAACCAGGCCTGTGGTAATCCCACCATCATTCCACCCTGCACCACCAGGACTGCGCGTAGAGCACACCGTCGATCTCCTCCACCCCGTTGATGTTGATGCCGAGCTGGGCCATGCCGTTGACCTTGGCATCGTGAAGCCGCGGGATGATGTCCGGCCCAGGCGAAGGGTTGAACACCCAAGCCTGTGTCGATACCCGGCCCAGCGGCTCGCTGTGGTGGTCGCCAATGTGGATGTCGGCCCGAATGGGTGTGATCTTGCCGAGCTGATTCGTAGGGATGGCCACGCCATTCACGCGGCGACGAACGAGGAGGAAGTACATAGAACACCAATACTGTATGGATAAACAGTATCGTATAGGCGGACGCCGTCGCGGGCAATTGCCGATCAGCGGATCAGTGAAGAGGTGGCAAATCCTTGCCGCGCATCGCGGCAATCACCCGGAGCTGGTAATCGGACACCACCTGAAACAGCGACTCGGCCAAAAGGCGCAACCGCTCGATCTCCTCCGCCGGCGCGCCCCGATCCTGGGCCTGGTGATACTCCCGCATGGCGTCGATAGCCTGCTGAATAAGCGGCTCACCGGCCTCAACCATCCCTATAAAGGTGCGCTTGTCCACTTCCCTGCCCCGATCACTTGATCAGGGCATTATAGGACGCCTCGCATAGATCACCTGCTATTCGGGCTTGGTCATAAGCTTTCGCCAGCTCTCCCGCTCGAGCATCAGCCCGTGTGAGCAGGTCGGAGAGCACCATGGCGGCGCGGGTGGCTGCCTCGCCTCTGGCGACAGCGGCGGTATCCGTGCCGGGGCAACTGACGGAGGCGGCAAGCTTTCCGGCTTCGTCGCGCAGCCGCTGGCCAGCAGCATCGGCGTCAACAGCGCCAGCATCAGCAATCGTTCTTTCTTCATGCCCTTTTACCCTCGCCTCTTGCTGCGCATCTACGCTCCTGTGTTCTTCCAGGCGCGCCGAGCGCTCACCAATCACTTCGGCGAGTCGGTCGCCGCTGTCACGCTTCGCTGATTGCTGCTCGGCCTTGGCAAGTTCCACTGAACGGCCGTGCTCATAGGTCGTCCAGTGGGAGACCAACAGTACCAGCACTGCAGCGCACCCAACCCAAGGGCTCATGAAGCCAGGGCCCGCCGCACGCCCTCGTCGATCACCTCGGCCTTGTAGGGGTTGCTGCCAATCTCGTGGACGATGATGCCCACCACAGCCTCACGCAGCACCTGCGGCTTGGAGATGTCGATCGAATCGCGAACGCCTACGCCGAGGCGCTTCGCGATGGCCTGGGCATAGGCCAGGGTGTTGTTCTCACTGGCCGGCGCCCAGCGACTGATGAACTCGAGTGGGGTATCGATGCCAGGGCGGCCTACGCCGGGCATGCCGTCCTTGCCTCGATAGTTGAGCAGCAGCTTGCCCAAGGCTCGGATGCCGTTCTCGGCCTGGTCAAAGCGGGCGAAGCGCGGGCTGGCCACGCCCACCTCCAAGCCAAGCTGGCCCTGCCAAGCGTTGCGGGGGTTGAAATCGATGTTGCCCGGGTTGTTATTGCGAACGCCGCGCGGTGTGGACATGGTTTCTCCAGACGAAAGAAAGCCCGCGCATGGCGGGCTGCATGAATCTCAGGCGCAAAAAAACCGCTCAAGGCGGTCGTGTGAAATGATCAGGCTTAGACGGTAATCCCGCGTCTCGCGGCATAGGCCCGCAGGTCAGCTACGGTGGTCTGAATTTCCGTCTCGGTGAGGGCAACGCTATGCCCTTGGAACGCAGCAACGTCACATGCGCCGAGAAGGTTGGTCTGACCGCTACCGATCCTGATCTTGCCAGTCGCCAGCCGTCGCGGCAGCGATGCCGAGGTGGTTTGGGTCAGCCCGCTGGTGAAGTCGCGCATGACAACAGCCGTAGGGGTAACCTGGATCATGTACAGGCCCCACAGGTTCGCCACCGCCGGTTTGGTCACGCCAGCCAGGACGTTGGTGTTGGTTCCGGCGTCCGAGCCATAACCTGCAGTTGCGGTGATGCGGTTCAAGGCCGAGAGGTAAATGCTCACACCGTAAGCGGCGCCGCCATCACCGGCCTGGCCTTGATAGTTACCTAGGAACATGGGGCGATCGGCCACCACCGAACCGTCTGCGGCGGTCCTGGCGATGACGAACATCGTCATGGACTCGGTCTCGGACATGGCAGTTTCGATGAGATTCACCGTGCCCTTGCAGCTCAAGTAAGCCGCTTGAGGGACTGGGGCCCCCACCACTTTGCTCTGCCCCTTGCCCGGGGCGAAATTCCGCGCAGCCTTGGTCAGGCTGGAGTTCAAGAAATGCACGGCCTCAAGCCCTCGCCGTACAGGCGCGGCGTACTCAGTTGCCACACTCTCGGCATCAACGCCCTTTGCAACCAATCGGACACCCATTGTTAACTCCTTAAAACCCAGTACTACGATTGAACTCGAACATCACACAGGCGTTGTGCAATGCGAACGTGTTGCCAAGCGGGGACTGAACCTGGTCGTACAGGCCGTGCGTGTCCCGCAGGTTGCCCCGGGCACCGGTGGCTGGGCCGGATGCCTTTGGATCGGTAGGTCGGCCTCGCCCGTAGCTCAATGTGCTGTCCGGGGCGGCGGCGCGCGAAAGCGAGATGCGAACAGTATCGAAAGCCGTAACGCTGACCGAGCTGATGAGATCGGTGACCAGGCTACCGTTCTCGCGAATGTCGAAGCCGAAGTTCGCCGTCAACGCGGCCAGAGCGTTATCCAGGACCAGCTCCCCACGAGGAACATGGAACTTGATGTCGATAGCCTGGGATCTCCAATCGACACTAACAGGCTCCAACGGCCGCCACTTTCCAGAGCGGCGAACCATCGTTTCGTACATGGCGCGCGATCGATACTCGCCAAGTAGCCAGGAGGCCTCGTTGGTGAGGTGCAGCACGTCCTCGACAGTGGGGAAGATGTAGGCCGGCGCTGCAAGCACCACGTCAGGCCGCTTCCTGCTCAACCGCCACTGGGCCAGGGCGATACTCATATTGTCCAGGTCGTACTTTCTGTGAGCCGCTACCTGATAAGTGAAGAGGTACGGTCGGAACTTCTTTCCGGTTATGCCGACGATTTCCCTGGTCATCCCATCGAAGATCGCCATCATGTACTCAGCGTACTGGTACGCCGACTTGGTGGAGACTGTGGTGGTGTAGTTGCTTTCACCCTGGTCCCAGGTGTACGCCCACACCGAGTAGGTCTTACCCAGCTTCGTTGCAGCGGCCAGGCCATCACGAACCGTTTGGATGGTTTTCTCGTAATAGCCTTCACCAAGGGGGGCGGCTGACAACTGCTCAACCGACCGGCCGCCGCGGCCGGTGGCGGCCCCAACCATGATCCAGTCAGCCTCCGATTCACCATCAGCTACAGCACGGCGGACCAGGCCGTTACACAGGGCTGACACAGGCGTTTCGCCCTCATCACCAAAGTCCGATTCAACCAAGGGAGCAAAGGTGTCAGGGGTATAGCCAGGATCACCAGGTCTCGATTTCACACCGCTGGCCATCATGACGTTCTGATATTCCTGAACGGTCGAGATGGCAGGCTTTGCAAAATACCCGCGAGCGAGCGACTGCCCATAGCCCAGCACCTGCTTGAAGTCGGTCCGGATCTGTTGATCCAGCAGTGCCTCAGCAATCGGTGTCAGCGTGGCTTGAGGCGCCGGCAACCCAAAGTAGGCGGTACCGGGCGCAATCCGACCGACAATGAAGCGGTTCTCGTCAGAGAACTCGATGCCTTCCTCTTCCGTGGGCTGGAAAGTCAGGCCATTCACGAAGCTGCTCAGAGAGCCGAAACGAGCGACGATAAAGCCGTTAGGGTCGCTCACTTCCAGGCCGTCACCATTGTTCCTCAACTGGCCGCCGAGCAGATCAAGTGTGCCGTCGCGAAGCAAGCGCATCAGGATGTAACGGAACTCATCCTCGAAGCTAAAGGCATCGGATTCTTCCGCCTCGATCTGCCGGATCACGTCCTGCACCTCGGACAGCGCCTGCGATGAGGGGTAGCGCTTCTTCTCTACAGCGACCCCAGCCTCATTTCGGTAAAGGATCAGGTAGTCCGAGGCGTCAGCGGCCAACACACTGAAATACCCGCCGGACACCGTGCCAGCGAGACCAAGCGCAGTGCTGGTGTAGATGAGCGCTCCACTCATCTGCGTCGAAAGATCGGCCAACACCTTGGCGTTGGTCGGCCGCAGGGTTCCGCCGCCAACGTCCACCATCTTGATCTCTTCCGACAAGAGCAACTCATTTGTCGTGTCGATCGTTTGTGTCAAGCGTGCGAGATCTTCTGCTCCGCTCATGTTTACTCCAGGCGAAAAAAAGCCCACCGAAGTGGGCAGAGAATTAGGTAGCCGTGGCGCCTGGCCACGACTTGGTGTACCAGCGCTCCAGCAAGGCTCGCAGCTGGGCCGTCATTACCGTGATCGACATACCGGCGAGCAGCGAGGTGAACTCTGCCTCGTCAACGATGGGCAGTTCGAACAGCTCCAGTTCTGCAGTGTAGCGCCAGAGGTCGACACCCACTAGCTCCGGCACCACTGGCGTATCCGTGAACCGAGCCCGGGTCGGCTGCAGGCCCAGCGGTGTTTTGAGCGGACAGAGAAACCAGTCCGCCCACTTGATTCCCCACTTGCGCCAACCGTCGAACAGCTTTGCCTCGGTGGCCGTGAACATCCAAGAGACGTTCACCAGGGTGGGAACCGTCCGGTAGCGCCGGCGCTGCATTGCTCTGCCGGTAACCAGAGGCGTTCGCTCGATGGGGCTCACCGGTGCGAACCCATAGCCCTCGCGCAACGGCAGCGGAAGGTTGTCAGGTATCGAATGCATCAGGCCCTTCCTCAGGTCGGTGCAAAGTTGTCATCGTCCGCATAGACCCGCGCGTCATAGTTCACGGCCTCGACATCGGCGGTGAAGTCATTCTGCTTGATGGATTCGATCAGGATCGGGTAGCTCCACCGGGTAGTCGTTCCGAACTGCAGGTGAGGCGGCTCGATGTCCCACGACAGATCCGGAACGAAGTCGAGCTGAGGAACCGTCAGCCTGGTCTCGTCGACCCGGGTTGCCGGCCATGGGCCGCTTAACGTGCCATCTGGGCGGCGAAGGCCAACAACGTGGTTGGCCCCCTCCTCCCACGGCAGCGGCTCCGAACTCTCCAAAAGGGTCAGGTCATTGCCCTCCTGAAGGTCGATCAGCAATGAGCTCTGCCCGTATCCAGGTATGTCGTCGGAGGCGGCGCAGTAGCTCTTGTACCGGCTGTTCATCGCGGCGAGCTCCGTAGAGAACGTATAGCCGTGACGTTGGTACTTGTACCGCCGACGCTGCCGCATCCCGATCCGCCAAGCCCGATCCCGGTTAATCACCCCTCTCAGCGTGATCTTCTCTGTCTTCAGTCCTTGGTCACCAGGTAGACGGCACTTCACTGTTTCCTTCTGCCAGGTGTCCTCGTCCATGTACTCGACATCTACCCCGTCGTAATCGTCTGGCCGCACCGTAGTGAACTTACGGATCAGTCTCGCCACCATGCTCTGCGGCGTGTACAGGTGCTCGTACACCGACCGAGGTTCGTCACGCACTGGGCGTATCAGCCCACGGTCTATGGTCAACTCAGCAAAGCCGGCCATCAGTGCAGTGTTTAGCGCCTCAAGCACCGTTTCTTGGCCATTCACCTCAAGGTCGAATTTGTCACCACGCGCCCGCCATATAGCATCCAGGCGGTCCAGTTCGGCCAGGTCAAGGTCGTCGTCGGTATAACCAATGCTGCGAGCGACGTGAGCGAGCCATGGCACGATGTCCCTGGTGGGCGTTTCGACAGCCCAAGCGCCTCCGCTGCGCACCGGCAGCACCCGGGTTGAGCGCACCGAGACCATCGTCTGGGATTGAGCCGAAAGCCGGTTGCTGCCCTTGATGTAAACCACCATGACCGTGACGCCTTCATAGCGCCGTGGCGCTCGCTCGATTCGGGCGCGCAGGCCAAACCACTGGACCCGGTCCTGCTTGTTGGAACTGGTCGACTCCTCGCCGATCCGACGCACGCGCACTTCCGGGCGCATGAAGGTTGGCAGCGAGATTTTGCGGGTGTAGCCCATCTGGTCCGGTGATGTGGCTGTGTAGGTCGTAGTCACGGATGTCCAATCGCCCGCTGTCGCGATGTCGCGGTACTGGATCTCGACCTTGACGCTGACCTGGCGTGGGTTGCCGTTCTTGTCCGTGTAACGGATCAGCCCCTGCGGGAAGAAGAAGTCCACCTCAAGCCGGCGGGTGACCTCCCCAGGGGGCAGCGCAGCGATCGGGCCTGACCAGTCACCTTCGGTGGTAGAGCCATCGAGGACAATGTTCACGTCATTGGTTTCAATAGGGTCGAAACCGCCCCAGCTACCGTCCTCGGCGCCGGTGTCAGTCAAGCGTGCGACGGTGATGGCGGACGGCCCGTGCGCTTCGTTTTCCGGAGTGTCTTCATCATCATCCTCAGAGTCGTCGGAAACGGCAGTGATGCGATACCGAAGGTCGCGGTAGCCGATGGTCGATAGCAACTCCCCGACCTGCAGGCCGACAACCGGCGCACCGCCGTCGTATGCCAGGGTCATCTTCGCGAACTGGCCATCAGTCGCAGCTTCCGACTTGGTGCCGGTTACGAACACCGGACTGGCCCCGAAAATGTCCGAAGTCGTTCCAGTAAGGCCCAGCCCAACGCCGCTGAAAGGCGCGGCTTGCTCGGCAATACGCAGCAGACCAGCAGAAGCACTGGCCACCAGCGGCGTACCAGCCAATGCACTGTTCACCGCCGACACCAAGCCGGCCAGGTTGGTGGTGGCCGTATTCAGCGTCACAGGAAACGTGCTCGCGCCGCGAGTCACGGTGAAGCTCAGCGGCACAACATCGAAGTTGAAGCGGTTCGGCGCCGTGCTGCCGGTCACCATGGACGCGCTACCGGGCACTTCCGGAGAGCCAGGCACTGCCGGGTCGTAGGTGGCCACCACATACTCCCCAGCGTTGGCACCGGCAATTTCGATCTTCATGCCAACAAAGGGCAGCAGCATAGGCAGGTGTTTGCCGCTGATCACCGTTGCGCTGCCATCGGCGGGTGCGGTGAAAGTGTACGGGTAAGGCACCTCAATGCGAGCGATCATTCCGCCAGCCCAGCCAACCGGGAACCACCCAGCGCCATCCGGGACGGTGATCACAAAGTCACTCGCCTGGACGGCATTGCCAGAGAACTGCTGCTGGATTGCGACCGTGGTAGTCAGTGTCAGCCCAGCATTGCCGGTGTTGGTCGCCCCAACCTCGGTTGCGCTATGCCACCACTGGGCGGCTGTCTCGCTGGCCAAGTCTTCGCCAGGGCCATAAATCGCGTAGCTGGCGGTACCGCCAAGGGAAGCGATCGGCGTGTCACCGACCAGAATATCGCTGGGCAACACCTGATATTTGCCCCTGCCGATGCACAACAGCAATTCCGCCCATTGCTCGGTGGGATCACCGAAGTATCGATGAACCGGCGCCAGCAGGTCCGGGAACCGTTTCGGCGAGCCTGCCAGTTCTGGTATCACATCATTCAGTGCGGGCAGGTTACCCTTCACCGTCGACAGGTTCAGCTCCTTCGAGCTCCGGTTCTGCATGTTGGGCGTGGCCGGCTTAACCGGGTCGAAAGGGTTGCCCAGGCCAAACAGCTTGGCCAGCGGACCAGGCTTGAAGATAGTCTTGAGAGAGCTGCCCTTTGGTTCGATGTAGATTGCCACTTGGTCATCCGGCCCAACCTCAGTTTCACACCAGGCGGACGGCTCAACCAGTTCGCCGTTCACCAGGATGCTGATCGGCGGTACCGGCCTTGGCTCGTAACCCTTGACCTTGGCCTTCAGCCACGCCTCGAGGGTAGTGGCCTGCTCCAACGGATGGCGCTCAAGCGGCCCGCCTTCAAGCTTGCTCGGGAAGATCTCGATCACGATGGTATTTGACCTTTGGGTAGGATCGCTCGAAGTCGATCAAGCGCATGTTGGTCACCCCTGCAACGGGGTTGGTCTCGAAGACCCGCAGCTCGCCGTCAATCAAGACGACGACACCGACGTGTGTGCACAGCCCGCCATGAATCACGGCGGCAATTGCCCCCGGAACTGGTGGCCCAACTGGCATCAGGTCGGAGTACTTGGCATAGGCCTTGGCTGATGAGCGAAGGTCCCGGCGGTCGATTGGCCCGAAAGAAGGCAGAGGCGGCAGGCCGAGCACCTCCTCGCGGATAGCCAGGACCAGGCCCCAGCAGTCGAGCAGATATCGGCCGCCCACGACCTCACCCCGCGCCCCGTCTTCATACGTCGCGGTGAAATATTTGTCGTACATGGCTACTGGTAGGTCAGTGCTGGAGCGAAATCGGTGGTGTAGCGGAACCTGTTCCACATCATGTTGATCAGGTCGTAATAGCCGGCCTCGATCTGGATCGTAGGTCCATCCATGGTCCCGCCGAACGATGTCATCCGGTATGGCCTGTCAGCGGGCTCGCCGGGAATGCTGTACAGGTACTCGCGGTAAACGATGGTGACCCTGGCCTCGGCTTCGAGTGATGCATCGATCAGTTGCTGCGCTTCACCCGTTACGTTGTCGATAACGAAGGTCAGCGTCTGTGCACCGCTGTTGTCCTTGGCTGGCAACGCCACGTCGATGGCCGAGGCCAGGAACGTGACTGTTTTGCCAGCTTCGGTCGTGGCCCGGAAGTCTTCGAAGTCCTGCACTAGGTAAAGCGTCTTGTCCCAGGCAGGGCAGGAAATCTCCAGCGTTGGAACTATGTCATCCCCGCCCGAGGCATAAACAACTTCAAGCGCCGTCATTTTGGGTCCCTCCTCAAGCCGTAGGCAGCCCCGGCGGCGCGACTCACCTTGCCGGTGCCGCGGGCGAACCCGCTGGCGATCCTGTCCTCAGCAGCGTCAAGGATTACTGCCAATTCGCCTTCGGACATCTCCCGGCGAGCACGAACCGGCGGAGCGTTGTTGATGATCTTCAGCGCCCCAGGCTGGGTCGAGTTTTTCGCCACGCTATCCAATGTGCGGTCAAGCTTCGCGCTGGTTTCGGCGGTCGTAACCCGTTCGCCCTTCTTCAAGTTCCAGGTGCCATCAGCCGGCACATAATCGATGCCGTCGTGCGCCTGGCCATCCAGTGAGGCGCCAACAGCGGACATCAGCACACCAGCGGCGCCGGCGGCGGCAATTGCAGCACCAGGTGCAATCGCTGGCCCCACGAAGGGAACACCGATCATGGAAACGAAGGCGTTCAGGGCAGCCATGGCTACCTGCGCGGCGGCGAAGGATAGAAGCGCGTTGCCCATGGATTGAATGAACGTTGAGGCGAAGCCCTCGATATCGAGCTTTCCGGTCTCAGCCCACTCGGTGACAGCATCCGTCAGGTTGGCCAAGGTATCGGCGCCGACCTGCTGCATGCTGCCGTACAGGTCCATCGCTGCTTCGGCCTGAGTGGCAAAGCCGCTGAGGAAGCCGGCCGTACCGTTGAGCTGAAGTTTGTCGATGTCCTCGTAGTACTTCTCCTGCATGGCCCGGCGCTCTTCCAGCGCATCATTGAGAATTTTCGTCTCGCGCTCATACGCCGAATCCGAAACGTCGCCGGCTTCGTGCCGCTGCCGTAAGTCCTCAAGCTGGTCCTGGTAGTCCTGCTCGATCGCCAGCAGATCCAGCGCCCGCTGCTTCATCTCGTCGCTGCTATAGGCGTTCAGCAATGGCGCGTCCAGAGCGCGCTGGTCGATGTCCAGTTGCCGCTTCACGCTTGCGCCAAACTCGCTGACCGCCTTGTCATCCTCCTTGGCCTGCTTCAGCTTTTTCAGCTGGTCCAGTTCGGCGGCCAGACCTTTTAGGCGCTCCTGCTGCTTGACGCTCAGCCCCGTGAGATTTCCCGACTCCAGTTCGAATTGAAGCTTGGCGACCTCGGTGGCCACCTTGCGCTTGTCGGTCTCCGTGTTGATCAGCGCGATCTGCCGCTTGTAGCCCTCCTCGGCCGTGTCGAACTGGCCCTGCAGCTTTTTGGCGGCCGCTTCGGCTGCTTTGGCGGCTGCTTGCTGATCAGGAGTTGTTGGCGTAAACGTCCCCGGGGGTGTAATTGTTCCAAGCTCAACTGCTGCTTTTTTTGCATCAATGACGTACTGGCGGATTGCGTCACCAGCCCAAGGCTTGTCGAACTCTTTCATCAAATCTATGACGATTGAGTTCGCCGTAGTCATGTTGCCCACAGCATCGCTAGTTAATTTCGCAGCATCTGCTTTGAAATTCTTTGACATGTCTCCGAACGTGATAGCGCCAAGAATCTTGTTACCAGCGGCGCCGAGTTGCTGAATATAACTGAAAGTAGTTGCGAACCCTGAAGCAATAACTCCAGCAACAACTTTAAATGTTCTTCCAAGACCGTCTGCCAAAGTTGCGGTAACCGCGACAGCTTCAACTAGGTCGTTGGCGAGCTCCTTGACCTTTTTCTGAAGCCCTCCAGCATTAGCGGTGGTATCAGTCAGATCTTTAGAGAACTGCGCCAAAACGGGCATCAGCTCAGCAGCAAGAGCGGTTTTAACCGATCCTAGATATGTCCCTAAAACAGTAAGCTCTGTGCTGAACTGCTTCGCCGCCAGAATGGTTTTTTCGTCCATTACAGCGCCGGCTGCCTCAGCTGCGTCACCATACTTCCTGAATCCCTCAGCATTATTCCGCAGCAGCGGCAGCAGGGCCGTTGCATCACTAGCGATCGCTTCGAGGTAGAAGGTCATGTCAGACTGACTGACTTTTGCTTTCTCTAGGCTGGACACGTAAAGACCCAGAGCCTGGCTACCGCTGAGGTTCTTGAACTGATCCGCCGTGACTCCGACTTTAGGAGCAATCTGCTCAAAAAAATCAGCCATGCCACCGCCGCCGGTGTTTAAAAAGTCACCGACCTTGTCATTCACATCCTTGAGAATGTCAGCAAGCTTGTCTTGTTCAATCCCTACAGTCTTGGCGCCCACCGCCATCTTCTGGAAATCAGTGACGCTGACGTTTGCGACTGCTGCCAGATTAACTATTTCAGACGCCGAATTGACAGCAGAAATGGTCATTGCCGTCAAAGCCGTAATGCCAGTGGCGATTCCAGTACCTATGGCAGTACCAACTGCCTTTGCACTATTCTCAACCTCTCTTCGCCATTTTGCGGAACTGCGCTCCGCCTTGTCCATGCCGGCAACAAAACCGCCTACCTGCGCAATGACGTCCAGAGTCAAAGTGCCTAATGATCTTGAGGCCATCTTTTTCTCCGGGCAAAAAAAAGCCCGCAGAGCGGGCGCATTGTCAATTGTGTGTCTATCGACTGAGTAGCTTAGTTTTCTCCGCTTCAAACTCTTCAGCGGTGAGAAGCCCGCGCTCTCTCAGTTCGGCTAATTTTTCAAGCTTCTGGTATGGGTCTGCTGTTTCAGAGCGAGGTGCCGTCAAATCGCTCGATTCGACGGGGGCCTGCCTTCTTATCGAAGAGACCGACCAAATTAAAGCCGCAAGCCAACCGATGCCAGTCCACCCAAGAAACAGGTTCAGCAGAAAGACTGGTGCTTTGTTGTGATGGCCCCGCAACCAGGCAACGATGAACGGCAGAAAGTACAACGCTACCACCATGCCCTTCATTACGTTGCTCTGCAATGCACCTGCATCGACGACCATGATCCCGAACTCCGTGTAAATCTGGACAATCTAACATATC
Organism: Pseudomonas sp. 2,4-D; assembly: GCF_030418155.1. NCBI lineage: Bacteria > Pseudomonadati > Pseudomonadota > Gammaproteobacteria > Pseudomonadales > Pseudomonadaceae > Pseudomonas > Pseudomonas sp. 2,4-D. The sequence continues at coordinate 107,400 of NZ_JAUHUI010000002.1, read as the reverse complement.
ACCGAAGTGACAAGCCTGATGCGGGATGCAAGGCTATGCCCACGAAGCAATGGCCTCTTCCAGGGAGATCGGTTCGTCCTCATCCTCATGCAGCGCGAAATCCTTCCATGTGTACGGCGCCGGACGCTTCTGCTGGTCACGGTGAAGGTTGGCTGTCAGCGCCGCCAGCATGGCTACCGAGCGCTCAACCCGCATCCCGAGATGCAGCGAGCCGCGGCGCCTACGGTACTTCACCCAGGACCTGAACTCGCTGAGGCTCAGGTTTTCCTTGGCTTGCGCGATCGTCGAGCCCCCGACGCCGGAGAGGACGAGTTCGTGCCAGACTTCGTCTCGCTCGGTGAGCTCTTCGTCTTTCCCAGGTCGTTGACCTCTTGGATGGCGAACAGCAGAGCAACGGACAGGGCGCCGTCAAGCGAACCCAAGCGCTTGGTACTCTCCGGGTCCTTTTCCAGCTCAACTGGATCAAGCGGCCCGTGAGTGATGTCCATCGGGCTGCTGAACACCGGGTTGCCGTGCTCGTCGCAGATAGACGCGGCAATACGGCCCGCAATGCTGTCCTGCCTGCCAGTAGCCGAAAGCACGTCGCTCACCGCCGTCTGGTAGCCCATCGGCCGTACGTAGACGGTGGCGGTGTAATCCGTACCATCCTGGCGCCACTTGATTTCCTTTTCCACCGGCCTGCCAGTGAACGAGCCGGTGCCCTTGAGCGCGTCGAGTGTCAACTTCATGGGTTACTCCTTGATGACCCAGCTGAGCTTGCCGGAGCGCTGAATGGTTGCTGCAGTGCTCACCGAGGTGTTGCTGGCAAAGTCGAACGGGAAATCGGCGACGTAGCCGGCGAACAGGCACCAGGTGCGGGTGGTGGGTAGCTCGAAGTCATCGCCAGCGGCGTTGACCGTGGGAGGGATGTCCTTGCCGTCAGACCAGCCGAGCGCCCAAAGAATGTCCTCATCGTCGTCATCCTGAGACAACTGGAACATGCGAACGTGGCTGGCATTGCGCGGGTCAGCCAAGATGGTGGCCGTCGCCTGGCCAGGGGTGCGCAGCCCCTTCTTGTACTTCCGCTCGGTATCGGCCAGGCAGGTATCGTCAATTTGGTCTGCCGGCGAACCGCCAGGGTTGAACGCGGTGAGGCATTCAACCTCCATCACGGTCCTTGGGCCTGTGCCACTCAAAGGCCGCACCAAAGCATAGAGCTGAGCGCCCTGGGCTTTCATCGACATGGGTTATCTCCAGTCAGAAATAAAAAAACCCGCACTCGGCGGGTATGGGTCAAATGGATACTTCAGCGGGAAACCATCCAGTCCACGTCAAAGCTGGCTCGGTAATTCTCGGTCTCAGGATCGCGACCTTCAACGCCCCAGCGAGTGACGTAGGCATCCAGCTCAATCGCATCTCGGATTACATCCCGGACCTTTCGGGCGGAATCGCCAGTGGCGGCGTACACGTCGACCTGCAGCGTGACGCTGTCTACATCTGGGCGGCCGGCCAGGTAGTTCTCTGGGCTGCCACTGACGATCTGCCAGACAGCGTATGGCTTGGCCACGCCTTCCGGCGCCTCACCGAACGAGTAAAGGCGCATGGCAACGCCGGCACCGAGAAGCGCAGTTACGGCTGTGCTCTCCAAGCAGGCCTGGACGATCGGTGGAGTCATGGGCGTGTAGCCTTCTTCGCGGCGCGCCGGATGGCGCGGTCGATTGCCTTCTCGTACTCGGTGACGAAGGTGTTGGTCACCAGGCTGATGTTGTCGGCCAAGGCCGGTCGCATGAACGGAACTGCTGCCATATTCTCGGTACCGAACTCGATAAGGCGCCAATGTGGCGTAGGCGAATTGGCGGTGGTGTCGACCGTCTCGCCCTTCTTCGCCAGCACTGCGCCATGTTGCACGCCGATCCGAAAGCCGAGGTCGCCGGTGCGCTTGAACAGCCTGCCATTCCAGCGCAGGACGATGTTGTCCGCAATAGAACGGCCGGTAGCGGTATCGTCGATCCTGGCAGCCCCTTCCTTGGCTTTATCGGCCACCACCTGCGCAGCCTTGCGCAGGGCAGCGCGACCACCCTTGCGGCGAACGTCGAAGCTGACCGATTCCAGCTTGCCGAGCAGACTTTCCAAGCCGGTGATGCTGAACTCGACGCCGTCAGCCATCTTTCACCCCTTTCGAGACCAGAATGGTCAGGTATTCACGGCCAGATTCTGGATCTTCCAGCGGCGGACCTTCGATGCTGTAAATCTCGTCGCGATAGACGATGCGCATGGCGGGAAGTACGCCGTGGCGGTACCGGATCACCATCCTGGCTGTTGCCTCGGACTGAGCAGCCTGAGCGGCAATCAGATCGCGTGCCGACAGAGGGGAGACCTGGGCCCATACCTGGGTAAACAACTGCCACTCCGGCTCTCCGAATTCCAACGTCACAGGGTCTCGTGGCGTCACCTTGTGCTGGATCTCGATCCGGTGTCTCAGGTCGCCCGCCCTCATACGTTCACCCAGCGATGCGGTAGCCAAAGAGCATTGGTGGCGAGCGGCAGTTCAGTCGCGATGGTGCCAGTGGCCACCGCCTCGCGGTTTGCGTACCAGTGGCCGATCAGCAGAAGCGCTCCCTGGCGAATCGCCTTGGTGATCGTAAGCGCATTACCTACCGGATCAGGCAGCGGATCGCCTTCTGCAACCAACGATCGGTTGGTCCAGAGTTCAAAGGAGCTGATGGCAGCGTCGGTGTACCCCTGAATCAGAGTGTCTTCGTCGTCGCCATCGACTTTCAAATGCTCCTTGACCAGGTCAAGATCAATCATTTTTCGGGACCAAGGCCTGCAAGGCAGGCTTTAGCAGGCCGGCATCGAATTCGATTTTGTTGGCGGTTAGCCATTCCTTGAGCTTCGGCACTGTCATTTTGAGGGGGTCGGTTTCGTTCTCGGCATCCTTCTGCAGCAGGATCGCTGCGTCGATTTCCTCCTGCGAACTACGCGAGGCATAACCCGCAGGCGGGTAACTCGCCGCCGGATAACCCGATTCCACCCACTCGGCCACGGTCGGACCATCTTCGCGCGGCACCGGCGCGGCCTGGCGGTTCAGATACTCGGCAACGCCCAGATGCTCGACAGCTACAAGCGCACAGCGCTCCGAGACGTCCTGCTCGCCTGCCTTGATTTCCACCACTTGATTGCCGTCTACGGCGAACGGAAACGGTTTCTTCACAAGAATGCTTGGCATAGATCCTCCGAGGAATGGGCGCCACGGCGCCCATCCGATCAGGCTGCGCTCAGGGTCAGAACCTTGATCGCCTGGGAGTCGACGAGCATGCCGCCGACGCGCTTGGTGGTGTAGAAGCCCACGTATGGCTTGTTGGTGTAGGGATCGCGCAGGACGCGGGTGCCGATTCGATCCACGATGGTGTAGCCGCGCTGGAAGTCACCGAACGAGATGGCATTGGCGTCAGCGGCAACATCCGGCACGTCCTCGTTCTCCACAATGCCGTATCCCAGCAGGGTGGATGGCTTGTCAGCCTCGAGGCCTGGTCGCCACAGGTAATTGCCCTGGCTGTCCCTCAGCTTGCGCGCATAGGCGACGGTCAGGTTGGTCATCATGAAGCGGGCGTTGGCCCGATAACCTGCTTTCAGCGAGTGGATCAGGTCGATCAGGTTGTCACCGGTGAAGGCCCCTGCAGCACCGGAAATCAACTTCTGGAGCTTTCCGAAAGCACGAGTCTTGTCGCTGTCCAGAACCAAGTCGTAGGCCAGATAGCCTTTTGGCTTGTTGACACCATCGCCGCTGGTGAAGGCGGCACCTTCCTTCTCCGAGAACTCGCGGGCCACTTCGCCATTCAGCCAAGCCTCGGCATTGAAGAAGATATCGTCCAGGCTGGTCTGGGTAGCCTGAGGGTTGGCGTAGATTTCGCCCATGAAGGCAGCGATCTGACCCAAGGTCGGAGTGCCAGTAGCAGGGCGTGGGGCAGTTTCGCCAACCCAGCCGGAGCCGGCGCCACCCAGGCTTACCAGGCGCTTGTAGTCCGGGGTGCCAACAGTGATCTGGTTACACACCTGGCGCATGGGCGAGGTGTCCTTCAGCAACTCGATGATGCTGCGGTCCAACTCTTCCGGCACCGCGTAGCCGCCGTCCGCATCGTTGCCGATTTGCAGCGCCTTGGCCTGCAGGTCGCCCAGACCTGTATCGATGCCCTTGCGCACGAATTGCATGAATGCGGTCTTGTGTTCGCTGGCGGCCTTAGTGCCGGTGCCGTCAGGACGTTTCAGATCGGCCAGTTCCTTTTCCAGCGAGGATTTCAGCTCGTCGAGCTCACCCAGTTTTTCGTTCAGGGTGTCGACCTGGCCGGACAGCTTGCCTTTCTCTTCTTCCAGACCCTCGATGCGCTTGTCGTTGGTCTTCTTGAATTCGTCGAACTTTTTGCCCAAGGCTTCAGCGACGTCATCGATGTCTTTCTTTTCCACAGCCATGAGAGGCTCCTTACATTTTGTCCAAAAGGGATTTCAGGGATTGAAGTGCTTCGTCGGCACCCGCCTCTCGCGGTGAAACTGCGCCGTAGCCTTTGGCCATGAAGGCCTTGGCCTGGGAGCCGGAGAACCCTACCTCTCGCAGGGCCCGCTCCACTTTGCTGGGCGGCGGGGTTTCGCCGCGGGCCAGCAGAGATTTCACGTCGGTGATCCGGGCCTCGTCGTTGGCTGGGAAGGTGACCAGGGAGACTTCCCATAGGTCGATCGCCTTCAGCAGCCAGATACCCTTTTCCTTGTCGTACTCGTAGTCATCGAGCATGTAGCCGATCGACATACCAGTCAGGCTGCCGGCCTTCATATGACCGTGCGCTCGCTTGGCCAGTGGGTCGGCCTCGGTCAGCAGTTGCCCCTTCACATACAGGCCAATGTCGTCTTCGCGCATCTCGGTGTACACACCGATCGGCTCGCTCATGTTGTGCTGCCAGAGCATCGCCGGCAGGCGACCCTTCTCCTTCCACTTGGCCAGGCTGGCCGCAAAGGCGCCGCGGACAACCACATCGCCGTAGCTGTCCTCTACACCGAAAACCGAGCCATAGCCCTCGAACTCGCCACTATCGCTGACTGACTTGATGGTCAGCGGCAGGTCAAGGCGCTGTTTTGTCTGCATCGTCGTCAGCCTCTGGTTTGGTGGTCATGTTCAGTGGAGTCAGATACACATCGCCGCCTTCTCGCGGGTTCATGTCCTCAAGGTCCCGGCATTCGTTGGGGCACAAAATGCTCCACTGAATGCCCTTCGCGTACGCATCGAATCGCCCCTTCATGTCGCCGCGCATCAGCGCGCCGGCATTGAACTTGGCGTAATGGGTTAGGCGGTCTTTCTCATTGAGCAGGCCGACCTGAATCCGGTGCTCGACGCGAGTGATGATCGGCACCAGCGAGTAGTTCACGAAGTTCATGCCCATCTGCTCAACGTTGTTGAGCGTCATCTTGTCCATGTTCGCAACTAGGTGGGGCGGTACGCGGAAGAGGCCGCACAACTGCGCCTCGGTCATGCGCTTGGATTCAATGAATTGGGCGTCCTGGGCGTTCAGACTGATGGGCTTCCAGTCCAAGCCCATCTCCAGGATCATGGGTTTGTAGGCGTTAGCCACCCCCATGTGTTCGCCCTGGAACTCCCCCTTCAGTCGCGCGAATGCTTCATCGGTAAGCGTCTGTTCTGTGCGCAGTACTCCGCTGGTGACGGCGCCGTTTGTGAACAGCTTGCCGGCATGGGCATCCATTGCCTGACCAAGCCCTAAAGTCTGGCGGGCGTAGGCGATCGGGTTCAGGCCGTTCAGCCCATCCAGCGTGAAAAGCCGGACGTGCCAGATCTCTTTTTGCGAGAGCGTTTTCTGCCCTGTCTTGAAATCGACCTTGTACTCAACTGTCCAGTCGTCGTTCAGCTTCGGCTGGACGATGTCGGGATTGAGCGGAAGAAGCTCGACAACATTTCCTAGGGCTTCGACCTTGTAGGCGTAGAAGTTGCCGCGCAGACACAAGCACGCAACCAGCATCTCCCAGAATTCCTGGGAGGTCATGTAGCCGTTCGGCGCCATGCTCAGCAGTGGGTAAAGCCGGTGGCCAGTCGCAGGCAGACGAACCTTTTCCGTCTGCTTCATCAGTCGGCATGGAAGCATGCCTATCGATTCCGCCAGCACCCGCACACAGTTGAATACCACCAACTGCTGCATAGCGCTGGTGGTGGTCACGCGCTGCCCTGACGATGTTTCGTAGCCAGCTCCAAGCGCCAGCGCCAGTTTCTCCGGAGTGTCGATAGCCAGCGGGTTGCTCTTTCTCCCAAGAAGGGCCTTAAACATCAGCTCCCTCCTCGAATGATTGCGTACGCGGACAGCGACATGAGGATCACACCACACACCGACAGCGCCGCCGCCTCACCAAAGCCAACCCACAGACCGCGCGCAAGCAGGCCGAAGCCGACCATTCCGACCAGATCCGGCAGGCTTTCTCGGAGGCGAGCGAGAGCAGACGCCCCGTCTTCGCGAGGTGCCTCTTGTTCAGGGGTCATAGAGTTCTGATTCCGTGCTTTGTGATGTGGTCGGAGAGCGTTTCCTCCGGGTTTGCGTTAGCCAGCACCCGGCCAACCGTCATAATCAGGGCCACTGCCCCGTCGATCTTGTTGTCTTCGCCCTGCTTGATTGGTCGCACAACGTCATCGTTGCCGGGCAGGTTCTTGCCTATGACGTTTCCGATACACCAGGTCATGATCGGATTGCCGTCGTGATGGAACCTGCCCGCCTCGATTGCAGCTTCCAGCTCCTTCATGCCGTCGGACATGTTGGTGTAGTTCTGGGTGATGGTGATCGGGTTGAAACCCTCATCGTCCAGGTCATGGCTCAGGCCAGTAGCGCCGTGCGGGTCGATCGGGCTCTCCCTGATCGGTGCCAGCTTGTTGGCTTCCTTGGTGTCCTCGAGGATCTCGCGGTAGTCCACCTCGGCGCCAGGCGTGGCGGTTAGGTGACCGGTATTAATCCAGGCCTGGAAGCGCTCGGCCATGCGCTTGTTGTCCACGTCGTTCGCGGTGTCCTCGGGAACCCAGAACGCCGGAGCCACGCTGTAGTAATGGACCTTCCCATCGATTTCTCGCCAGAACAGCCTTGCCCTGGAGTTCATGTCGAGCTTTCGCGCCAGGTCGAACCCCGCCATCCACTCTTGCCCCTCGAACTGCTCAAGCGTGAGCGTCTTGTCCTCGCAGGCCTTCCAGCTCTCCATATTGAAGAATCCGGACTTGGCGCTCACCCACAGGTTCAAGTGTTTGGTCTTGAACGTGTTGGTGAAGCGCGCCGAGCGGATCGCCCTGGCCAGCTGGCTCTCCAGGTACTCCTGAAACACGGACACGCCCATGCAGGGGTTGGCCTTGGCCAGGTTCTTCGGATCGGTCCAGTCATCGCCCTCGTCCAGGGTCCAGATGTAGCCGAACAGCTCGTCGTCAGGGACGGTGCCATTCAGCATCTCGATGACCTGGCGGCGCTTGTCGTAGCACGGCCCCTCGATGTTCGCGCCGGCGGTGGTGATGATGAACATCAACGGCTGCCGGCGTGCACCCATGCCGGTAAGCATCGTGTCGTACTGGGCCGCGCTGTCGTGCTCGTGGTATTCGTCGATGATCGCGCAGGACGGCGACGCACCATCACCTGGGTTACCGATCAGCGGCTCGAATCGGCTGCCGTTCGACGGAATGTTCAAGTTCGAGGCGTTGACCTCGATGCCAGCTGCCTCGATCAGCATGGGCGACCGGCTGACCATCAGCCTTGCAGGCCGGAACACCTCCCACGCCTGCTTCTCGGTGGTCGCACCCGAGTAGACCTCGGCGCCGAACTCGTTGTCGGCGGTGAACATGCTGATGCCGACGCCGGCGGCGATCACCGATTTGCCGTTCTTGCGCGGCACCTCCCAGTAACTCTCGCGGAAGCGCCGGTACCCGCCCTTCTTCCGTACCCACCCGAAGGTGCAGGCCAGGCCGAAGAGCTGCCATGGCTCCAGGGTGATCAGCTGTCGCTTGAACGCCCATTCACCCTTGGTGTGGGGCAGCAGCTGCATGAGGCGCAGCTTCTTCTCGCCCTTGGCTGGGTCGAACTTGTACGGGTAGTCCTTCGAGCGGCTGGCCGCTACGTCATCGAAGTGCCGCTCGATCGCCTGGTGGATGAAGCGGCAAGCGGGAAACTTTCCTTTGAGGACGGACTTTGCCCACGCCATCGCCTTGTCGACGTTGGTGTACTTGGCTCTGGCCATCAGGAACTCAGTAGGGCTGCGAACTCGTTGGTGGATTTCTGCTTGTTGCCGCCGATGATCCGCGTGCGGCTGGCCGGGTCCAGACCCAGCATGGAACCGAAGGTGACCATCTGGCGCATCGCTTCGTTAGCTGCAGTGAGCGCCGGGTTTTTCACCGGCCCGCCGGTGGCTCCAGCCACCACGATGCCGTGGGCGATAACCGATTCCTGTGCTCTTCGCCAGTTTCCGTAGGCAGAACAGAACGCCTCGACGTTGTGCATGTCGGTCAAGGCAAGAACCTTTGCCCGGAGCAATTCCGGAACCAGCATTTCCCATACCCGGGTGGCGTGTTCACACAGCCATTCGGGCGCGTCAACGTTGGTCACGAGGGCAAAATCTGGTTCGTCCTTGTTCAGCTTGCGCTTGCCGGGATTGCCGGCCAACGCCTTCTGGGCCGTGGGTTTTGGGCGACGGCCGGAGCGCCCGGCAACCCCTGGCATCGGCGCCTCCACTAAACTTTATATTTCGCGGGTGTAAAAAAACGATTGAGGGCGCGGTGTCCGAGCGAAAGGCCCTGAACTTTTGACCCTCCCCCTCCCCGCCAACGAGATTTCCTCTCATTTGCGTCGTTTTTCGATCATTTTTTGACCGTTTTCGACTCACGCTGCGTCTTGGCCTTGTGGCAATCGCGGTTGATCGCTCGAAGGTTGTCGTCATCGTCGGTACCGCCGTGGGCAAGGGCCACGATGTGGTCAACCTCATGCGCTTCGCGGATGCGACCAAGCTGGGTGCAGTCATCGCACCGACAGAGGTACTGATCTCGCTTCAGGATTCGCTCACGCTTTCGGCGCCAGGGGCGACCACCACGGCCCGATCCCTTACGTGTCGCCCAGGCCTTGGCCTGCTCGGCGGCCAGGTCGGCATGACCATCGCAGTAGCCATTGGCGTTGCGGTGTAATGATCGGCAGCCCTGCGCCCGGCATGGTCGTTGTGGTCTCAGCGGCATGGCGCACCACTCAGGTAAGTCAGTGGCAGTGCATCGGGATCAGGGACAACGTCATCCGCCAGAGCTTCGACCAGAGCCAGGTTCTGCGTCGCGATCTGCTCCAGCAGGCCGGTCTGCTTCTGCTGCTCGGCCAGTAGCTGCTCCAGCAACGAGATCACGCGCTCGCTCATACGCCACCTTTGTCCACTTGTTGATCCATTCGCGCCGGGCCGCGCATCCGCCGCATGCCATCACTCGCCCTGCAGGCGCACATGGCGGCCGTCGCAGTTGAACTCAACAATCAGCCTGGTTATCTCGCCGGCTTCCTGAATGAGCTGAACCTTGGTCTGCCCTGCCAGAACCTCACCGCTGAATGCGTCATGGAGGCAAACATGGATTCCGTCGCGCTTAACCACCAGAGGTCGAGAGGACAACAGATAGCTGAGGCGGGATTGCTCTTCGTTCTTCATGGTCACCCCTGGGCTTTACGCGTCATGAACAAGTCCGAATAGCCACGCAACTTCTCTACTCCCATGAAGCCAACAGCACCGCCTGCGAAAGTGGCCATGCCCTGCGGCAATCCCATCCACTCGAGCAGAGGCACCAGGGCGAGGGTAATGAGGCCGCAGAGCGCGCCTTCCAGAAACATCTGCCGTCTGGTTCCTCCGCCATAAACCACCCGGAGGGCAGCTATCGCGACCGACAGGCCAGCGGCATACAGCTGAGGCTGGTGAGCCAACACCCAGGCGAGTACAGCGGCCCACAGGCCAGGATCCTTCTCGGGCATGTTTGGCATCTCGGTTCCTCCCTTTTCGGGGAGCAGAAAAGAAAAAGCCCCGGCGTTCACCAGGGCTCAAGTAAGAAAAAACCCCGCTTCTGCGGGGCTTTGTGAGGCCATGCCTCGAATAAAAAGGGAACGTTGCCATTTGCTACGCATCCCGCCAGGACGGCGACGACACAATAAGATATTGCACTAGCGACTGCAGCTGCGAAATTTTTCACCATCTCTTACTCCTTATCCGCAATCTTGGCTGTTGCGGTCAGCGATCCAAAAAAGTTACCAAGCAATGTCAAAACGACCATCAGCATAAATAGGATCGCCATCAAGGCAGTCTGCGTTATCGGAATCGAACCGATTAGTCCCCTCAAGTCTGTTGGCAGGCAGTTGCGCTGCTCGTGCATGCATCATAACAGGCGAGGACCTGCCACCTAAACATTGGGCACAAAAAAACCCGACACAATGGCCGGGCTTTCGATGGTCAGTCCTCAACGTGCGCAGGAATGACAGGATGGGGTTAATTTCTCTCACTCTCTCACTGATGTCAATAGGCAATTATGCAGCGTCTTTGATCAGCAGGCCTTCCGCCTCAAGAATCACCCGGACCTCGCTTAAGGAGTCGTTGATTATGCCGTCGAGCTTCTCCTTGATCCCGGCACGCCAGCGGTAGCGCGTAGGCTCCGATGTGGCGTCCAGATCCCAGGTGTTCATGTCGTAGAAGCTGTCAGGGAGAATGATCAGATCCTCGGCCAGCGCCTCTGCCTTTTTGCGGTCAGCGTGGCCAGCGGCCAAGGCAGCGTTGACCAGGCTCTCGCGACGCCATTCAGGCGCGTCCAGCGGGATATCAACCGCGACCGAGCGAGGCCCCTTCCGTCGCGCCCCTTTGAGCTTCGGGATGGCCCAGGTGGTGACAGCCTTGTAGATGAACAGTTGAGGCGCCGGGCTGGCAATCAGCGGCGCGATGGCCGTGATCCCCTGCAGCCGCTTTGCCTTGTTGGTGGCGTACTTCGCATTTAGGGCGTTCCAATGGCGGGGAATGAGCAGGTGGCGGAGGCGCGCAGCCAGCCAGTAATCAACCTGAGCCCGATCAAACCCGCCTGACTGTCCGCCAAGCGAAGCCAGGCAACCACCCTCCTCCTCCGCCGATTTGTAGAGCTTCTGCCATGCCTGGCCTTTTGCAACGCCTTTCTCCCCTGCCGCCAGAGCGGCAACTACTGCACCCGATACGCTGTTGTAGATCATGTCCTTCCCCCTCAATCACCGGTGTAGTTGGTGCCGCCGGCGCCGCGCCGGTTGCTTCCCTGATATGTAGCCTCAGGCCCGGATGCCTGAGGGTTCTTCAACTGCTCAATCTGTCGGAGTGCTGCCCGAAGGCTCATGCCGAGCTGGGTCGCCAGTTCATCCAGGGCTAGGGCCTCGCCAGTTGCAGCCGCTACCCAGCCAGAAGCGTTGCAGTGGTCGCATGGCAGTTCGTGAAACACGCCCTGAGTGACCGCTCTCCCACGGCACAAAGGACACTTGTCCAGCTCGATCACGGCCTTCTTGAAGGCTGGACCGTGGTTCTTCATCAGCCGACCACCTTGAAGCCCTGGGCGCGCAACGACTTTTCGGCCATCTCGTGTGCCCACTGCCCATCAGGGTCACCGATGATCAGATCGAAAGGGTTTTTGACACATATCGACTTGCGAGAGGCTTCCCACCCCTTCTGGAACGACTCCCAATCAGCCTGGGCCATCGGGTCGCTGTAGTTATTGCCCTTAGGAGGCTCCCGGCGATGATCGCGGGCATTGGAGCGCTCGAATTCGGCGCGGATTGTGTCGATATTCGTCATTTCGAATCCTCGCTAATTACAAATGCGGTAAGGTCGCTCGGCGCCACGGCTGCTGTGGCCTCTGGCGATTTCTGCGAAATTTCAAATAAGGCCTTGGTAAGGCCGTGAATGGCTGCAAAGCCGATCCGATCAAGCCAGACGTGCCACTTCTCCAGCGCGGCGCGACGCTGCTGCATGGCCTGAGTGTGGATGTAGGTGCTGGCGATCTTGCCCAGCTTGTGGTTAAGCAGCATCTCGCCGATGTGTCCGTCGATGCCGAGGTCGGTCCAGGTACTGCGGGAGACCTTGCGCAGGTCGTGGCTGGTCCACTCGCCCTGCCCCAGGCGCTTGAACACGTTGCTGGCTTGCGTCTCGCTCAGACACAGGCCCCGGCGATTCGGGAACAGGTAGACCCCCTCATAGCCATCGGCCTGCTGAATGGCCCGGTACCGCGTCAGCAGCGCTTGCACCTGGGCGGTGAGCGGCAGGCGGTGCTCGGTACGGGTCTTGGCGTTGGCAGCGGGGATGAACCACTCGGCAGCCGCCAGCGAGATCTCGTTCCAGCGGGCCATACGGGTCTCACCGATCCGTGTGCCGTGGGTCAGCATCATCAGCGCCAGCATGGCGTCACCCGGCTCCTGCTGGAATGCCTGGGCAAGCTGCTGCATCAGTTCCGGCAACTGCACGTCACGCAGGCGGGCTGCCTTGGGCAGGATCTTGGCCTTGGTGAAGTCATTGAAGCGCATCCCGGCCATGGGGTTACTGTCGATCAGGCCCAGTTGCAGGGCCTGGCGGAAGGCGGTCAGCAGCAGCGCGAACATCTGCCGCAGGTAGGACAGCGACACCTCGGCCTGGCACGGCCACATCAGGTGCTTGTCCAACGCATCGGCAGTCACGTCAGCTAGGGCCAGGTCATCCAGGCGCGGCTTGAGGTGCTGGGTAATGGCAGACTTGGCGCCGGCCTTGCGCTTGGCCGACAGCGAGCGGTCACGCGCCATCCGATCGCCGTACCAGTCCAGCAGCTGACCCACGGTAGCCATGCCAGAGACCACCGGGGCAGTGGCCGGGTCACGCAGCAGGCGCTGACGCAGCGCAGGCAGCTCGGCAATCACCGCCGCCACGCTCAGGTCAGGCCATCGGGCGACCGGCACCCACTTCTTGCCGCGCACCAGGTGCCAAGTCCCGCGCTCTCGGTTGCTCCAGAAACGCAGGTACAGGCCGGGATGACGCGGGTCGCGCAGGTCGCGTACCGACTTGTCGGCAGCCTGCCGGCGCACTTCGGCCTCACTCAGCTTCACTTCTCGGGTCGCGGTCATGCAGCCACCGTGGCAGGCAGCAGCAGATAGGCGCGGATGGCCTCGACGGCGTCGATATTGCCCCGACATACGATGGCCAGATAGCCCTGATCGGCGAGCGCCTGCAGGTAGGCGTCCTGGCTCGGGGATACCGGCGCGTCATAGGGCGGCATGGCCTTGAACTCGATGTACAGGCCGAAATAGCCACCGCGCGCCATCGGCAGCACCAGGTCGGGCACACCAGCCTTGACGCCCTGCCCCTTCAGTTTGGCGGCCACGGCCTTGACCCGGTGCCCGCCGTTCGGGACGTGATAGATCAGCTTGTAGGCTTGCGGGTAGCGCAGCTGCAGCTCCTGCATCAGCGCGGCCTGCTCCTGCCCTTCCCGGTCGACGGGCTTGGCGCGAGTCGGCTTGGCCTTGAACGTGCGAATGGCGGGCGAATTCATGCGATCAGCACCCCCTCATTGAGCAGCAGCGCCTGGGTGCGCATGACGCCCTCGGCGTGGTACTGGCGTGCGGTGTCGCGGTCCACTGCCCGGCTGCGCCCGTCGCAGGCGTCGTGACAAGCGCTGCAGCACCAGGCGCCTTGCAGGTCGTGCGGCTTCTTGCCGACGCCACAGGTGCCGGCAAGACGGTAGTGCGCAAGGACAGTCGTCTCGGGATTGCCGTTGCATACGCCTGGGATGCGCACCTGGCACTCACGCCCGCGCGCGGCTTTGGTCAGCTTGGACTGGCGCATTAGATCGCCTCCCGGCCACGGTGGGACGCCCAGTCGAACGGCAGGACGATCCCACCGCCCTCACGCAACCGATCCGCCGAGCGCTCTCCCATGGCTGCGGGCAGCTCTTTCGCGCCCAGGTTGGAAATCACAATGGTCGGCAGCATCCGTTCGTAGCGACCGTTTATAATCGAGAACAGCCGGCTCAGCTCGAAATCGCTCGGGGCCTCCTTGCTCGCTCCGACCTCATCGAGAACCAGCAGTGACGGGCGAATCAGCGCGTCAAGGATGCTCCCCTCGGTCTGGCCGGAACTGCCATCGAACGTGGCGCGGATGGCCTGCAGAATTCCACCGAGGGTCCGATAGGCTGCCGTATGCGTGGTGGTGGCCATGACGGCCTGGGCGATCGACACCCCCAGGTGGGTTTTTCCGGTGCCGGGGTTTCCTACCAGGATCAGGCAGCGCCCGGCGGCCAGATTGGCATCGAACTCGGCGGCGTAACGCTCGCAGCGCGCCTTGGCCTTGTGCTGGCCTTCGCAGGTCGCCGCATAGCTGTCGAACGTCTTGTCCTTGAACCGCTTTGGGATCAGCGAGTCTCCGAGCTTGTACGCCAGATCCACGCGCTGACGCTTGGTGTCTTCGGCCTGGGTTTTAGCGACCTGCGCCGCCTTGCAGCCCGGGCAAGGCGAGCGGAAGGTGTGGCTGAGCACCTGGTGGGTGGTCGCCTCATACGGGCCATGCTCTTCGCATATCGCCATGGAGGTCACCTGCGGACCGGCAATGCTGGACAGGTGGACCACTTTTTCAGAACGCATAGGAGCCATCCTCCCGTGGAATGAGGCCATCGTGGTAGTCGCGGTCGTTGAAGCCGTGATGACGGCTGTTTGGCTTGTCCTGGGCGGGCGATTTGGCGAGGAATCGCTTGGTGATCCACTCAACTTCGAAGCTGCGCCACCCGCTGTCGATTACGATTTCCATCACTTGGGCTGGCTGAATACCCAAAGCCAGACACTGGCGGAGCTTCTCGTTCAGACGGGCCCAGACCCGTTCGCTCATCTGGGCGCCCTTCGACTTCCGAACCGCCAGGTAATCAGCGATCAGGGATTCATCGAGGCCGTGCGGGTTGTCCGCCAGCATGGCGACCTTCCCGAATGGCGCCTTGCGATCTTCCTTCGCCCGAGTCGGCTCAGGCTCGCTGGGGGGGCATGTAACATCTTCCGAAGGAAGATTTACATAGGGGGTTTCTTTCTTAGAATAAAGAAGGGAGTCGGCGGTTTTGGTCTGTTTCGACTCTGAGCCGATTCGGACCACTTCAGCCGAGTCGGCTGTTTTGGTCTGTTTCGGATCAACGTAGATCCAGTCCTTCGGGTCATTCACACCGATGTCGCCTCGGGCACCACCGTCACGGAACAACACGCGACGGCGCAGCAGGCTGGAAACCGCCTTGGACACGGTGTCTGGGTGAGCGTGGATAGCTTTCGCGATGTCGGTAGCCGGGATGCGCTGGGCACCCGCACCGAAGTTGATAGTGGCCTTGGCCACGTACAGCACAATCTTCATCTCCCGAGCGGGGAGATCGATAGCCAGCAGGCCATCCATGAGCTGGTTGTCCATCCGGGTGAACCCCCTGGACTTGTCAAGTGGGACGATGTTTGTCATGCTTAAACCCGTTCTAAAGCTGTAGAGAAAGCCGCCCTGCCAGGCGGTTTTTTTTCGTCTGCTGTATGGCTACTGGATGCCTGAACAGCTGGACGGCCCCACTACTGGCGCAAGGCCAGATAACTCACAATTCACCTCGTCAATCGGAACCTTTCACCGGGCATGCGACGGGAACGTCTTGGCGTTGAGCAACAAGCGCCCCACCTGACTCCTTCTCCAGAACGCACTGCATCGGATAAGAGAAACCGCCAGCAGCACGGCATTGCGAGACCCTGCTGCTGGACACGCCGAGAGCGTTACCGATGGCGCGGCCGGTGCGGAAATGTTTCAGGGCTTCGTCAAAGGTCATTGATGTCTCTCCGAGGTCTTCGGCGAGTTTAGAGTTCTTAACACTACAAGGCAAGTTATCTAAACACTCAAAGGTTTAGAATCCTAAATATGGAATTCAAAGACCGCGTCATCGCGCGCATGAAGGAGCTCAACCTGAGCTCAACCGACCTCAGCAAATTGTCTGGCGTGTCCAAGGCAACCGTGAGTTTCTGGATTAACGGGACGAACGGTGCTAAGGGCAAGAATCTACTCGCCTTGGCCAAAGCACTTGAGTGCTCAGCAGAATGGCTTTCTGACGGCACCGGCCAACCAACCGACGAGAACTCTCCTTCCGGAGCCGCATCCAGCACTGCCGAACTGGTAGCACAGATGCTTGCCTCCAAGGCTGGGAAGAACCTTTCGGAGAAAGCGCGCGAAGTGATGCTTGCCGCTGCTGCCGAAGCAGACAGCCCAGATCGCGGACAAGAATACCTGCCCTCTGCATATTCCAGCCTGAAGCCGACCCAAGAGGAAATTCTGATTCCTCAGTACGACGTGCGAGCGGCAATGGGCCACGGACAAGTGCCTGCCGACTACAGCGAGGCGGTACGTAACCTTGTAGTACGCGAGGAAATTTTGCGGGAGAAGGGAGTTACGTATACCTCACCTTCAGCACTGGCGATGATCACCGGTTGGGGCCAGAGCATGGAGGGGACCATCAATGACAAGGACCTGGTCATTGTTGATCGCGGCATCAGCGAGTTTATCGGTGAAGGGATTTACGTCATCACCTGGCACCAGGAACTGTACATCAAGCGGATGATGCGTTTGGATGAGGACCATTTTCGGCTGATCTCTGACAACCAGCATTACGAAAATCAGACGGCTCGCATCGATGATGTCACAGTGCACGCCAAGGTACTGCTGATCTGGAACGCGAAAAAGGCCTAGCACTCAGCCTCAAGAAGCCCGCGTAATAGCGGGCTTTTCGTACCGTCAAAACGGCGCCGCCTCCTCTAACGCTATAAATTCATCCTGAGTTTCTGCCTGAGGATCATCGTCGGAGAAGGCCTCCCAGCGCAGCGTTACAGAAACATCCTCCTCATTGAATTCCATTTCGATCCCATCAGTCTCCTTGAGGATCCCCATCACCTCCTCCCACTCTCTGTCCCCATCAGTATCTAGCCGGTGAATGGTCACCCACCTTTGCTGTCGAGCCGTAGGATGATTGATCATCGATGACACCCGAAGACCCAGGCGCTCCACGCCTGACATAACCGATCTTTCCTGCTGCTTCTGGGGCTTTGCCATCTGATCCTCCGATAACTGTATATCCATACAGTGACTACACAAGACTAGCTGATCTCCTACAAAGCCGGAAGTCTTGACTTTCAATGCTCGCCGGGAGTACCCGTTCGCCCGCACTGTTTAGATTTCTAAAATTCTTCTTGACGCTTTCTGTTTAGTTTTCTAAATTTACATCAAGCAGTCGCGCCATGGGCTGCCGGCATACAAGCCACCGCTCTTTAAAAACCAGTAGATGAGCCACCAGGCGCCGAGTTAAGCCGGCCGTTGAGCCCTGGTGGACAGTACGCAACACAGCAAGCTTCCTCGCTCGACATGTCGGCCCGCAGGTTTGCTGAGCAATACCGATTTCACTGGCTGGCCTTGGCAACAGGGCCAGACGGGAAATCAACCCCACGGAGCAAAACCCCATGCTTGGAAAACTGTTCGGCAAGAAAGGTCGTGAAGCCCGCGCTGCAATGCAGGTGGTTCAGAACCGCGACCTGATGCAGGCGATCGTGTACGGCGCCTTCTACGTCGCAGCCGCCGACGGCGATATCGGCGAGGACGAGATCAAGAAGACCGAAAAGCTGATCGCAAACACCCCTCAGCTCAAGGGCTTCGGGCCGGAGCTGTCCAACACCATGGACCGCGCCGAGAAGGACTTCCACGACGGCGGTCACCGCATCCTGAGGATGAACGCCGAAAAGGAACTGAAGGACCTAGCTCACTCGCCGGAAGAAGCGGCCATCGTCATCAACGTCATGCTGACCATCGCCGAGGCCTCAGGCGACATCGACGACAAGGAAATGGCCGTCCTTGAGAAGTCGGCGAAGCTGATGGGCCTCAGCCTCAAGGACTTCCTGTGATCCGAATCGGATCCTTCGCGATCATGGCCGTTGCCGTCGCATGGTTGATCATGCGCGGAATCGACTACGGCACCTGCGCTTTGTACGGCCACCAGACAGAGCGCGACACCCGCTACGCCGCATTCGTCGGCTGCATGGTGAAGACCAGCAGCGGATGGGTGCCTCGCAACGAACTGCGCACCCAGCAGTAGCACCGCGTCAGCCTGACGAAAACTGCCCGGTTCACCTGGTTCCCCATCACCAGGCTGCATCGGTGTGTGATCTGAATGCGCAGGCTGATGCGCGAACCGCACCTCGTTTGGCAGCTACTGGGGCACATCGAGTTAGGCGCCAAAGCCGGAGATCAGCACCGGCCAGATCACACACCAATGCAGAACTTAAAGCGCACGCCCGTGCGGTTTACGCCATATAACGTTTACCACCATCAATCTTAAATCGGCTCCATCGATCGTGACGTTCGCCCTCCCCTTGGTCCGGGAGGTAGACGGCAGCGAGCGTCACGACCAATGCAGCCACCCCGCAAGAGCAAATCATGGACACGATCACTATCGGCGCATGGATAGGCCACCTTGGCCGAGGCCTGGCGCCTCGCGAATTGCAGTGTCTCCTAGAGGTTGCCCGAGGACTGACCACAAAAGAGATCGCCAGGAGCTTCGGCATCAGCGAGAGCGGCGTAGAAAAACGCCTCGGTGACGCAATGTTGAAACTGAAGGTCCGCCGCCGAACTGCCCTTGTGGCTGAGGCGGCATACCAGAAGATCATCACTCCGCTCTGCCTCGCCCTGGTCTGTCTTGTGGCAATGCATGCCGCCATCAACGACAGCGACCCGATGCGCCGCGACCGCCGAGCCCCCGAGCGCCGCACCGCCCAAGTTCGAATCGTTCGCAAGGCCGAGGCCTTCGAATACCACGCCTGACCCACCCGAGGATCACCCCATGCAGACAGCAATGCACCCTGCTTTCGAGCAGAAGCTTGCCGTGCTCGCGGCACTGCTCGAGCGCAGCAAGTCAGCCAGGACCGAGGCGCACGCCAAGGTCGGCAAGCAGACCCCGCGCTACCAGGCATCAGGCAAGGGCGGCATGTGGGATGTGGTTGAGATTGCCACGGGCGCGGTACATGGCTTCGCCTTTAGCTACCGGGCCGCGCTGCGGTTCGTGGATGCGATGGAGGCCGGCGCGGCGAGCAAGCAAGGTGGAATGCAATGAGCAAGCGCAAGCCGCACAACATGCGCGCCAGGCTGGAGCGCACCTGCAGGGCCCTGGTATCGGCCAACCACGCGGCCGTGGTCAACATCGACCCCAGCGGCCAGCAGGTGCTGATCAACTGGAAGAACCTCAAACAGATCTGCGTGCGGCAAGTCGTCGATGCCGTCTGCGATATCCCGCACCGCTGGACCATCTACCTCAGCGTGCTCTGCCGCACGGAGTTTGGGGATCGGTATCACAAGTCGGTCGAGGTCGCAGCCCAGGGTAACTACCGCGCTGAGCATCTGACCGACGTGATCGAGTCGACCTACATGGACCTCCGGGCCACCGCCAACCCTAATCATCTGGTGGCGGCCGGCTGGATCGCCATACCCACAGACACAACGCTCGACGAAGCAGAGGCCGCAAAGATCTTTGCCGCTGTCGGCGCCTGGGATCAGAAGATGGAGGCGTGTAGCAATTCAGCGACTTGAGCCGCCGATTCGTTGCCAAGTTAGTGTTGCGATTCCAACTTCTAGATTTAATCGTCACCTTCCTTCTTGTCCGGATTGCTAGGTCTCCCTTCTTCGGACATTGCTTGCTTAGCCAGTTTTACGATTTCATCTGCCGAGTAACTTTCGCGGAGTAGTCGATTAAGAGTTGAATTCGCAGGGTAGGTCATAAAGTGCTCCAACCCTTTAGGTCCTTCAAGGGATGATTTCGAGTGCAAACGCTGGCCTGACTCAAGCTTAGATATCCGTCGAGTAAGCTCTCGGGTTGCGCCCAAAATCTCTGTTAAAACATCTTGCTGCGACCGAGGTTTAGTGACTTTGTCTGGCTCGTTGTTAGCCAGTGCCAGCGCAAATTCCGTTTCGAACTGAGGCCAGTAAACCAGAAATGCCTTTTCGAGGACTCTTTCATCCAAGGCTCTGTCGACCAAACATGCATTGAGAGTCCTCACCAGCTCCCAAACACTTTCTTTATCAGGTTTTGTGTGGTTGAACTGAGCAAGTGGATCCGTGAGGTCATGGGGCTGAAGATCTACAAGAAACGTACAGACCCGATTACCGCTCAACCCTTTAGCAAGCGCACCAGACTCGAAAAGAATCCATGGCTTATCTTTATTATCTTGGGTTAAGCACACGATACCTACCGAGATATCTCGTAATTTTTCGTTGATTTCGGAGAACCACAACGACCCGCGATCAATGTGCCGTGTCGAAATCCAAGGTTCCGACGCTTGTAGGACACATTTAATCCAGTCACTTAGAACTTCTGCTACTGCTCGACTTCGGTTGCCAGACCAACTAATAAAGACTTTCATCCTTCGCTCTCTCACTCGGCCCCATGCCGGTCACCCGTAATACCCCATCCAAAAACAAATTGCCACCATGCCGCATCCGGCCACGGAGGGCGGCGCATGCATGGAGAAAGCCATGAGCAACTACAACTGCGACTACGTTCGCCGCCACTACGACGTGCCAGCCGAGATTGGGCGTCGCGTAATCGCCAACGGCGAGCCGGGAGTGATCATGGCCGATCGCGGGCATTACATCGGCGTCATCCTCGACAGCGATCCGAAGAAACGCATTCGCAATTACCACCCGACCTGGGAAATGCAGTACGGCGAGATGGCCGAGACGCTGCCGCTGAAGCGCTACCAGGTGCTGGTTAGTGGCTGGGACTGGTGGGACATCACCAATCGAACAATCGTCGATGTGTTCGCCAGCACGCCCTCGCAGGCCAAGTACAAGGCCTACGAGCGGTGCGAGTACCACGACATCGAGTGCATGTTCGGCTTCAAGGTCCGCCGGGCCTGACTATCCGGCGCCCCCCTCGCATCACGGTGCAGGCTTGTAGTTTTTCAGCATCGCCTTGGCGCGATCGATAAGGCCAGGCGTGAGCACTTCTCCGTGCGTATCGACAAGGACCGGGGTGCACGAACAGCGACAGCCTTTGCCGTTGCCATCGGCCGACCACCAACTCAGCATTTCTTCGCCCGTGAACAACTCACCGTGTCGAGCTACATGTGTGGGGCGGCTGTCTGGGGCCAGTGCAGACATGTGCATGAAACGAACATCAATACCGGCTCTCCGAGACTCAGCAATGTCTGCCTGAAGTTTCCTAATCCGCATCGCATGAAGCTCGTCATCTCGCATTTTACTGAACACTGATAACCCTCTCCCTTCTGACTAAGGCGCCATACAGAATACTCCAACCCGCGCTGCCCGCCAGCGCCTTCCCCTATTCAACGATAACGCCTCCCGGCGTCAGGTCAGGTCGAGGATCAGAAGCAACAGCAAAGCATCCTCGATCGTGTTGACCCGCACCGCCCAGTGCTCATCCTGGGGGAGTGTGAAGCTGTCCGGGAATTGTGCTCGAACATGAGCCGCGCTGTGCCTTTTTGCCCTAGTCACAGGCGGCCGCCATTGGAATGTCAGCCAATCCTGGGTCGGCATGAGCGCAAACCAGCACTCTCCATCAACTTCGATTCCTACTGAGCGCACTTCACCCTGACGCTTCCGGTAGCAGGTGACCGATTTCATGCAGATGAGGGTTCCGATCAGCAATGCGTACGCCTCTTTTGCGCACCCGTCACGGATGTAGTCGTAGTAATCGCCTATCCAGGCTGTGTCTTCACCGATCTTCAGCATCAGTTGCCCTCCAATCAACAGCTCAACTGTAGCCCAATCAGAATTGCGCCTCCTCGGCGAGGGCGGCGCCTGCACGCAAGGACAAAGACATGACCGAACAACAGAACGACGAAAGCAAGCTCGAGCGGGTCATCCGCAAGATCAAGCGCTGCCTGGCCCTATCCAAAAGCTCGAACGAAAACGAGGCCGCCACTGCTATGCGCCAGGCCCAAGCGCTGATGCGCGAGTATCGCCTGACCGAGCTGGATGTGCGCCTGAGCGATGTGGATGAGGTCCAGTCGGAGAAGTCCAGAGCGAACCGCCGGCCCACCTGGGACCGGTACCTGAGCAGCATAGTGGCCCAAGTGTTTGGGGTCAGGCCTCTGTCGTACCGGCACTGGTGCGAAACATCCGGCCGCAGGGTTGATCGGGCGCTGTTTGTTGGGGTTTCACCAGCCCCGCAGATGGCGATGTATGCCTACGAGGCTCTGCTGGTAAAGCTGACCTTAGCACGCCGTGAGTACGTGGCACTTGTCCGTTCAGGCAAGCGCCGCAGCGACTACTCGCCCGAGACCGCCGGTGATCATTTCGCTCTCGCCTGGGTGTCAGCGGTTCAAGGCAAGCTCCATGAACTGCTTCCTCGCGGAGAGGAAGATCCAGCCCTCACCCATTGCTCGGATGGTCGCGACCTGGTCGCTGTTGAGGCGCAGGATCAGGCATTAATAGAGCAGTACCTGGCAGGTCAGGAGATCGGCAAAGCCCGGAAGGCACCGAAGGTTGAGCTGGATCTAACCGCACAGATCGCCGGACTACTCGCTGGCCAGCGTGTTGAACTCAACCCCGGGCTTGCGACAGCTGGCCAGGATCAATTCAGGCTAGAAAGCGCATGACCATGAACCCCTACCAGATCACTGGGCCAGCGCAGATCGGCTTCAGTGGCGGACGCAGTTCCGGGTACATGCTGTACCACATCCTCGAAGCGCACGGCGGCCAGGTGCCCGAAGGGGTTCACGTCACCTTCCAAAACACCGGCAAAGAGCGGGACGAAACGCTCGACTTCATCCGCGAATGCCAGCGCCACTGGAATGTGCCAATCACCTGGTTGGAGTTCGATGGGGTGTACGGCCAAGGCCTGAGCTGGAAGATCGTCAGCCACGAGACAGCTAGCCGAAACGGCGAGCCTTTCGACCTGATGCTGCATTACTACACCGACTATCGGCGCGAGGAAAAGGGCGAGCCACCCATCCTGCCGAACCCGGTAAATCGGATGTGCACGGACCGGATGAAGATCAAGGCCAGCACCTGGTACATGCGTGATGTTGTGGGCCTTGATTCGTGGGACGCGATAATCGGCATCCGAGCAGACGAACCGCGGCGCTACCACCGCATGATGGCTGCCAACGAGAAAGGCGGTAACCGGTGGGAGAACGTGACACCCATGTTTCACGCGGGCGTGCTGAAGGCCGACGTGAACAGCTTCTGGGCGCGCCAGCTGTTCGACCTTGGTATCGACTCCGACCTAGGCAACTGCGATCTCTGCTTCCTCAAGTCACCCGAGAAGATCATCCGGGCCATCATCGAGAACCCCGACGCGGCCCGCTGGTGGATCGAGGCGGAAGAGCGCACCGGCCAGGTGTTCCGCCGCGACCGTCCCAATTACAAGGCTCTGGCGTGGATGGCTGATCAGCTAGGCCGTCAGATGCCGCTGGACCTGGACTTCGCTGAAGGCGAAGACCTCATTGATTGTATGTGCGGAGACTGACTACTTCGGCCAAACCGAGATTACTCCAATGAGAACACCGCCAAGACCAGTGATCCAGGTAAGCCAAAATGCCTTTACCTCACGGCGGTGCTTTTGCTCCTC
This sequence comes from Pseudomonas sp. 2,4-D, assembly GCF_030418155.1. Taxonomy (NCBI): domain Bacteria; kingdom Pseudomonadati; phylum Pseudomonadota; class Gammaproteobacteria; order Pseudomonadales; family Pseudomonadaceae; genus Pseudomonas; species Pseudomonas sp. 2,4-D. The sequence continues at coordinate 83,798 of NZ_JAUHUI010000002.1, read as the reverse complement.
CCGCAACGCTGCCCTTGCAGCCAACTCTCCATCCTCGGTCAGGCACCAAACCGAATCGCCTTCGGCAGTGGAAACACGCTCCCAAAGTTGCAAGTTTTTTTGTGAAGGCATTGGTACAGAGAGATTATCAAGCTTTCTCTGATATTCCCTGGTTACTAGATCTCGACGCCACTGATGCAGTTGCGAGACCTCGCATTGGAAATCAAAAACTGCCCCGCTCTCGTTGGCCTCTGGAGTCTTAGGTGGTGCGCGCCTCCAGGCGCGCTCCTCATCAGTGCGACAACGTCTCATGTCGAGTTTGAACCTGAGCGCGGCAGGAATGTACTTCCTGATCTTCCAATAAATCTTCATCCCTGAACCTCCCATTAGCAGCCGATTAATATATCTGCAAGGTATCCCCATGCCCACAGAAACCCGATCCAGCAACACCGAGATGGTCAGCTTCCCCCGCGAGCTGTCCGATGACCTGGCGGAACTGATCGCCACGCGCGCCCGTGTATGCGGAGGCCGTGCCTTCGATATCTGGGAGGCCATTTGCGAGGGTTTCGCAGCGCCATCCCAGCAGCCCCACCCAGAGCCTATAGCCTGGATGGTTGGTACTGCCATCTGGTGGACCAAAGAAGAGGCAGAGCGGGATGCAGCGGCGACTGGGCTGCCGATTGTTGGCCTGGGGCCGATGACCGATCGCACCGCTACCGAACTCGCCGAGAGCGAAACGATGGCGGCGATAGCCGAACTTGCCGAGTGCGAGGCCATGGCCGATATGGTTGCTGAGCGAGAATGGGCGGAGCATGTCGGTACCGGCGATGTGTCCAACAAGGTCGAGGCGGCTTTTACCCAACTGCACAACGACCTGCATGAGGCCGGCGAGAAGCTGGCCGAGCGGGATACGCTGCTGCGCGACAACTCAGGCAAGCTGATCCGGATGGCTGCTCACCTGATCAGCGCGCCGCTATTCGCCCTGCAAGACCTGCAGGACGAAGACAAGAAAATGAGCAGGGCCCGAGTGGACAAGGCTGTCGACACAGCAGACGCCAGGCTGGAGGATGCGGCCTACGAACTCCGCCGAATCGCTGACGCCCTATCCGCCAGCGCAGAGCCGAGCGCCGCCTTGGAGCCCAAGCCATGACGCATACCTGCTACCGCCGCGACCCGAACATCAACGCCGTCACCGACCTGGTGACCGATGAGCAGATGCAGGCCTGCTTCAACGGCACAAACTTCGGCCATACCGACTTTCGGGGTCTGTTGGCTCAGGGCTGCATCAAGGCTCTGGCCGGCTGGCACCAGGGCCACACCATCACCTGCATTCTAGAGGCGCTCCGGCTAATCAGCTGGAACCGCCAGGCCGACAAAATCAAGGTCACCGCCAAGGGTCGCCACTACATCTATCTGGCATTCAAGAGCCGACCCAGCACGTAGAGCACATTTGTACTCCACTCAGCTGTAACCCTCTCTGCCCGCTACTTCGAGGCAACGAGAAGATCGGCAGCTGGAGCACCTTCAGTAGCCATTCGGCGGGCCCGGCCGACACCCCACGCCAGCGCTCTAGTCATCGACTCACCTGGGCGAGAATCGAAAGCCTCTTCATGGAGCGCAGAACCGCTCGGGGCGTATACACCGATGAACATCTGCGTGTTACCCGTTCGCGACAGCCTCACCTGAACATTGATAAACGTGCCGTCATCGAGAGTTTCGTCATGCTCCCGGTGGTGGAGTGTGGGATCCACCCACTGCCAGTAAACGTCTCCGCGAATACGCATGCCGCCTCCTACGACTCAAGTCTTTTGTGTATGGCAAAGACCACGATAGCGAAGCGGTGCAGCTGCACAACCGGAAAAGGCCGAACTGTGAACTAAATCGGACTATCGGCCAAATAACTTCTACAAATTCAATAATTTGTACAACTTACTGCCGCGATATGGCGGCCAAGGAATCGACATGCTCGAAAGGACACCGATCAAGACGGAGGCCGAACTGTGCGCGGCCTTCATCCAGTCGATGAACAGGCAGGCCGATTGGACCTGCTACCCCGAAGCTGCGGGCTTCGACATCTTGGCCGTGCACACCAGCGGTCGACAGATCGGCGTCGAGGCGAAGATGAGCCTGAACGCCAAGGTGGCCGACCAGATCCTGCCGAAGGACTACGAGAACTTCTACGGCAGGCCTGGCCCCGACCATCGCCTGGTGATCGTCGGCAAGGCCAGCGAAGCCAGTCACGGAATCTGCCGCATGTTGGGTCTGCTCGGTGTTCCTGTTGTGCTCCCCCGCTGGATGTCTCGTGGCGGCGACAAGTCAGGATGGGAATTTGATGTGCGCTGCGTGGACAACCGGGACTGGATGTCGTTCTTCGTAAACGAAGAGTACCTGCACCTGTTCGACTGGAACCCGGCAGAGCGATGTCGGGTGCCAATGGTGGTTGGTGCACACCAGGCCGGCGTCCCCTCCCCGGTTAGCCTCACGCCTTGGAAGGAAGCGGCGCTGCGGGTGATCGCCTTGATGCGCTCGCAGGGTCACATCGCGGCAAAGCAGATTCAGGAACTCGGCATCAGCCCGACCGCCTGGACGCGACCGAAGGGCACAGACCCTGGTTGGCTCGATCGCGGTCCGGTCCGTGGAACCTGGATCGAAACCGAAAACATGCCGCCATTCGACAAGCAGCACCCCGAGGCCTACGCCATCGTCGTCGCTGAACTGGCCGCCAAAGCCGAACCCCAACTGGAGCTCACCGCATGACCCGTCTCGCCCTCTGCCTCCTGCTGCTGGCCACCGGCGCCAGCGCAGACCCAGTCATGCTCGAGCGCTTCATCCCGAGCGGCCTGTCCCGGTATGACGACGTTGAGCGTGGCGTCACCTGCTGGATCACCGGCATGGGTTCAGGCATCAGCTGCCTGCCAATGCAGGATCGGCAGGCCGGCAACCAGCGCCAGCTCTCCCCGCACGAAACACAACCCGAACCTACACCCGCACTGGCGCCTGGGCGCTGGATTGATGAGAGGTATCAGCTGTGAGCGAATGGATCAAATGTAGCGACAGGCTGCCTCAGCAACTTTCGGGCACGGCCAAGGAGTACATCGTCTGCGCCGTGGCCGATGGCGTGCAGTACGTGTTCTCCGCTCAGTGGCTCGAAGGGTTTGCCCTGTATAACCCCGATGATGACTGCGGTGAAGAAGATGGCTTCACCGAGGCTCGCGGGTGGTACGACGTGAAGGAGAGCGCCGAATACGCGGGATGGTACGAGCCAATCAAAGCCCAAGAGGTCACCCACTGGCAACCACTACCGGCGCCACCAGGGGATCAGCCATGACCGACCTGATCGAAGTGAGGGTATACAACCTGGTCGGCGCTCCACTGGACTGGGCAGTGGCCATGGCAGAGGGCTTCGGTACGGACCCAGAGTGCCGCACGACAATATGGCGCAGCAGGACCGACCCTACTAGCGTCAGCATCCGCGGCGCTGCCGAGGGCTTCGGCTATCGCCCATCCAGCAACTGGGAGCACGGCGGGCCGCTGCTCGAAAAGCACCAAGCAGGGTTGAGCCATGACCGGTATTTGTCAGGCGGACCATGTGGCTGGAGCGCAGGCCCGCTCAATTCGACCTGGCTTTCAGGCCCCACACCCCTTATCGCCTTCTGCCGAGCACTAGTACACGCGAAGCTCGGCCCATCCGTACAGGTACCTAAGGAGCTGATCTCGTGATCATCGATAAGGAAAAGCTGAAGGCCTTGGCCGACCGTATTGTGACTGATCGGCGGTTTTGCGCTGACGAACACCATCGTGAGCTTGCGGCCGGAGTTTCAAGCCTTCTGGCCGAAGTCGAGGAGTTGAAAGGCCTTCGACCTGAATGGCCGCCACGGCCTCCTGATGGCGAAGGTCTTCCTCGCTACGGCCTCCGCTGGAACGGCCCGCAGCAGCCTCTTGCCGTGCCAATGGAGGATGGCTATTGGACGCCTTGGCATCTGGCCGAACGGCTGCGAGAAGACCGCGACGGCCTGCTGGAAGCCGGCGATCACCTGCTGTAACCCCTACCCCTTCAAATCAAGCCCGCCGAAATGCGCGGGCGAGGATGATCTATGTCCGCAACAGAACGATTCCACCACACCGCGAACGACTGCCTGGAGCGCCTGGCGGCCGATCTCTGGCCGGAAGCCAAGCTGGCTCTGGTCATCTACACCCCGGAAAAGCCCGAGCTCGACATCGTCCTGAAGGACAGCGGCCTCGACGTCGATGAGGTTGTGAGCACGTTGCGCCGGCGCGGAGGCCTCAGCCTCGACGGTCAAAACGTCTACAAGCGCTCGCTCTGCGACGTCATCATCGGCGCCCTTGCCATGGGCAAGATGAACACCAACCCGCCACCGGCTGACCATTGGTGCCAGGAATTCTGGGATGCCGGGCGCGCCGAGGGCGTCCTGCAAGAAGAACTTGTGCAGGCCCTGCGCCTGACGCGTAAAGAGCTCGACGCCTGCCAGCGAGTTATCCACTACGCCGGCGGATTTACGCCCGCCTACGTCGACGACGCCCAGGCCGCCATCAAGGTGGCTGACGCGGTGCTCTCAAAAATCCCGGCCTGACCACCAACCAGCCGCCACCGGCGGCGTGGAGACTATGTCCCCCAACCGAGGCGACGGCACGGGCCAGCGCAGTCGGTTACCACTTCTAGGCCTGAGGAGGCTATATGGCACAGTTAGATGGAATTGATCGCCTGCTTCGCCTGCCCGATGTGCTCCGCATCACGGGCATGGGACGCAACACCGTGTACACACGAATTAAGGAAGGAACATTCCCAAAACAGGTTAAGATAGGCCCAAAATCGGTCGCCTGGCGCCAGTCAGACATCAACCAGTGGATGGCCTCACTCAACCCCAGCGACGACCAATCAGTACATTGAGCAGTACACTGAAACGTCAGATTCCGCTCAAGCCCATATCCCATCAGCTTTACAGGTCCACCAGTGGAAATTTTCAAGGAATTCACATTCGAATCGGCCCACCGCCTGCCCCACGTCCCTGAAGGGCACAAATGCGGCCGTTTGCATGGCCACTCGTTCAAGGTCGGCCTGCACCTGACCGGCCCGCTCGACCCGCACACGGGCTGGATCCGCGACTTCGCCGAGGTCAAGGCGATCTTCAAGCCGATCTATGATCAGCTGGACCACAACTACCTGAACGACATCCCCGGGCTGGAAAACCCCACCAGCGAAGTGATCGCCAAGTGGATCTGGGACCAGGTCAAGCCGCTGATGCCCGAGCTGTCCAAGGTTCGCATCCACGAAACCTGCACAAGCGGTTGCGAATACACCGGCGACTGATTCGCCCGGCTCACTGGCCCTGCGCGCTGCCCATGGCATCGCGCAGGAAGCTGGGGGCGATGTAGCGCTGGTAGTGCGCCTCTGAAAGCAGAAAGAACTCGCGATCGATCGCATCGCGCAATTGGGGCAGTTCCCAGTCACGGAACTCCGGCAGCAACACCATGCCATAGGCCTCCAGGTCACGGATCATCCGCGCCCCGCGGGCAATCAGCTGGTAAGCCCAGCAATACACCGACTGCTGCTCGACAAAGCGGATGGAGCGCTGCTCCAGTTGCTGGCGCAGCAGGCCTTTGTCGAACACCTCAAGCTTGGCCATCATCACCTGCACCAGCAACTGCTCAAGGCGCAACCACACGGCGCGCTTCTGCGTGTCGTCGTAGCCGTTCCAGTTGATCACTTCGTGGTGAAAACGCTTGCAGCCACGGCACACCGTGTCTCCGTACACCGTGGAGCACAGGCCGACGCAAGGGGTTTTGATGGACTTGTTGGACATGAAAAACAACAGCTTGGCGATGGAACACAGGCCCATGTTAGCCCTTTGTCTAACCAGGGTCACTCGTTAAAGTCATGTACACCGCCTTACCTTCGGGCTTTTTTTGCCGTAGAATCATCCGGCCTTTTCAAAGGCAACAATGTCCGTTGGAAGCTGTTTTCAAAGCGTCACGAGCACAGTTGATCCGGTAGAACGGCGTTGGCCCGGGCCATGCATCCCTCGCATGCCCGCGCCAGCCCTCATCAGTCCCCGTTCTGCAGGCGTAAAACTTTGAAAGCAGCTTCTGTAAGGATTCCTTGCGACCCTGGTTGGGCGGCCCACAAAGCCGCGGCAGCGCATGGGTGCATTGAATGCTGGATAAGCGTCCCGGACCCCCTTTAGGGACCACTGATGAGGGAAATAACTGTGCTTGAAGCCTACCGCAAACACATCGAAGAGCGCGCCGCCCTGGGTATCGTTCCCCAGCCGCTGAACGCCGAACAAACTGCAGGCCTGGTCGAGCTGCTGAAAAACCCGCCGGCCGGCGAAGAAGCCTTCCTCGTAGACTTGATCACCAACCGCGTACCGCCAGGGGTCGACGAAGCTGCCTACGTCAAGGCCGCTTTCCTCTCCGCCGTCGCCAAGGGCGAAGCCAAGTCGCCACTGATCGACCGCAAGCACGCCACCGAACTGCTGGGCACCATGCAGGGCGGCTACAACATCGAAACGCTGGTCGCACTGCTGGATGACGCCGAACTGGGCGCCGTCGCGGCCGAACAGCTCAAGCACACCCTGCTGATGTTCGATGCTTTCCACGACGTGGCCGAAAAAGCCAAGGCCGGCAACACGCACGCCAAGGCCGTCCTGGACTCCTGGGCTGCCGGCGAGTGGTTCACCTCGCGCCCGGCCATCGCCGACAAGTACACCCTGACCGTGTTCAAGGTGCCTGGCGAAACCAACACCGACGACCTGTCGCCTGCCCCGGACGCCTGGTCGCGCCCTGACATTCCGCTGCACGCCCTGGCCATGCTGAAAATGGCCCGCGACGGCATCGAACCGCAGCAGCCTGGTTCGGTCGGCCCGCTGGCCCAGATCGAAGCCGTCAAGGCCAAGGGCTTCCCGGTTGCCTATGTCGGCGACGTGGTCGGTACCGGTTCCTCGCGTAAATCCGCTACCAACTCGGTACTGTGGTTCTTCGGCGACGACATCCCTTACGTGCCGAACAAGCGCGCCGGTGGCTTCTGCTTCGGCACCAAGATCGCCCCGATCTTCTACAACACCATGGAAGACGCCGGCGCCCTGCCGATCGAATTCGACTGCACCAACCTGGGCATGGGCGACGTCATCGACGTTTACCCATACAAAGGTGAAGTACGCCGTCACGACAGCGACGAGCTGGTCACCACCTTCGAGCTGAAAACCGAAGTGCTGCTGGATGAAGTCCGCGCTGGCGGCCGTATCCCGCTGATCGTCGGCCGTGGCCTGACCGAAAAAGCCCGTGCCGAGCTGGGCCTGGGTGCTTCCGACCTGTTCAAGAAACCAGAGCAGCCTGCCGATTCCGGCAAGGGCTTCACCCTGGCGCAGAAAATGGTCGGCCGTGCCTGTGGCCTGCCAGAAGGCCAGGGCGTGCGCCCAGGCGCCTACTGCGAGCCAAAAATGACCACCGTCGGCTCCCAGGACACCACTGGCCCGATGACGCGCGACGAGCTGAAAGACCTGGCATGCCTGGGCTTCTCTGCTGACCTGGTCATGCAGTCGTTCTGCCACACCGCGGCCTATCCGAAGCCGATCGACGTCACCACCCACCACACCCTGCCAGACTTCATCCGCACCCGTGGCGGCGTGTCGCTGCGCCCGGGCGACGGCATCATCCACAGCTGGCTGAACCGCATGCTGATGCCTGACACCGTAGGTACCGGTGGCGACTCGCACACCCGCTTCCCGATCGGCATCTCGTTCCCGGCCGGTTCCGGCCTGGTGGCCTTCGCTGCCGCCACCGGCGTCATGCCACTGGACATGCCAGAATCGATCCTGGTGCGCTTCAAGGGCAAACTGCAGCCAGGCATCACCCTGCGTGACCTGGTTCATGCCATCCCTTACTACGCCATCCAGAAGGGTCTGCTGACCGTCGAGAAGAAAGGCAAGAAAAACGCCTTCTCCGGCCGCATCCTGGAAATCGAAGGCCTGGACGAACTGACCGTCGAGCAAGCCTTCGAGCTGTCCGACGCCTCGGCCGAGCGTTCCGCTGCCGGTTGCACCATCAAGCTGCCGGAAAAGGCCATCGCCGAGTACCTGCAGTCCAACATCACCCTGCTGCGCTGGATGATCGGCGAAGGCTACGGCGATGCCCGCACCCTGGAGCGCCGTGCCCAGGCCATGGAAGCCTGGCTGGCCAAGCCTGAGCTGCTGTCGGCCGACGCCGATGCCGAATACGCCGAAATCATCGAAATCGACCTGGCCGACGTCAAAGAGCCTGTGCTCTGCGCGCCGAACGACCCGGACGATGCGCGCCTGCTGTCTTCGGTACAAGGCGAGAAGATCGACGAAGTGTTCATCGGTTCGTGCATGACCAACATCGGTCACTTCCGCGCTGCCGGCAAGCTGCTGGAGAAGGTCAAGGGTGGCATTCCGACCCGTCTGTGGCTGGCTCCGCCAACCAAGATGGACGCTCACCAGCTGACCGAAGAAGGCTACTACGGCATCTACGGCAAGGCCGGTGCACGCATGGAAATGCCAGGCTGCTCGCTGTGCATGGGCAACCAGGCACGTGTGCAGACCGGTTCGACCGTGGTCTCCACCTCGACCCGTAACTTCCCGAACCGTCTGGGCGACGCGACCAACGTGTACCTGGCATCGGCCGAGCTGGCCGCTGTCGCTTCGATCATCGGCAAACTGCCGACCGTCGAAGAGTACATGCAGTACGCGAAAGACATCGACAGCATGGCTGCCGACGTTTACCGCTACCTGAGCTTCGACCAGATCGCCGAGTTCCGCGAAGCGGCAGCCAACGCCAAGATCCCGGTGGTCCAAGCGTAAGCTGAGTTACAGGTTGTAAACAAAGCCCCGGCAGCGATGCCGGGGCTTTGTTGTTTTGGCCTGTGCCGGCCGCTTCGCGGCTAAAGCCGCTCCTACAGGGCTCCCACGGTGTTCGAGACCTGCACATGCCCTTGTAGGAGCGGCTTTAGCCGCGAAGCGACCGGCACAGGCCACCTCATATCACAAACAAGTCGACGAACCTGTGCACAGCCGTGCCTTCCAGCTTCTGCTGGTCCTTGCACAGTTCGAAAACCTGCTGACACCGCTGCCGGGCAAAGCGGGTCGCCAGGTTGGCCCTGAACTTGGCCTCCAGCAACGGTATCCCCTCCCCCCGCCGCCGCCGATGCCCGATCGGGTATTCCACCACCACTTGCTCGGTGCTGCTGCCATCCTTGAAGAACACCTGCAGCGCGTTGGCGATCGAACGCTTGTCCGGCTCCAGGTACTCGCGACTGAAGCGCGGGTCTTCCACCACCTCCATCTTCTCGCGCAAGCGATCGATACTTGGGTGGTTGGCATGGAAGGCGTCCTCATAATGCTCGGCCACCAAATGGCCAAAGATCAGCGGCACGGCCACCATGTATTGCAGACAGTGGTCACGGTCGGCGGCATTGGCCAACGGGCCGCTCTTGGAGATGATGCGGATCGCCGATTCCTGGGTGGTGATGACGATGCGGTCGACTTCATGCAGACGATTACGCACAAGTGGATGCAGGGTTACTGCTGCCTCACAGGCAGTCTGGGCGTGGAACTCTGCAGGGAAACTGACCTTGAACAGCACGTTTTCCATCACATAGCTGCCCAACGCCTGGGGCAGGCGCAGCTCGTACTGCCCGGCGGGCTTGAGCGCCAGGTCTTTGTTGGTATGGCTGAACGAAACATCGTAGAACCCCCACTGCGACGCCGTGAGCACGCCCGGCACGCCCATCTCCCCACGCAAGGCGATGTCGGCCAGGCGTACACCTCGGCTGGAGGCATCGCCCGCAGCCCAGGATTTGCGCGAACCGGCGTTGGGCGCGTGGCGATAGGTTCGAAGGGCCTGGCCGTCAACGAAGGCGTGGGACAAGGCCGAGAGCATCTGCTCACGATTGGCCCCCATCAGCCTGGCGCATACGGCGGTCGAGGCGACCTTCACCAGGATCACGTGATCGAGACCGACACGGTTGAAGGCGTTTTCCAGCGCCAGCACGCCCTGGATCTCATGCGCCATGACCATGGCCTTGAGCACCTCACGCATCAGCAGTGGCTTTTCACCCGCGGCAACACGCTTCTGTGACAGGTGGTCAGCCACTGCCAGGATGCCGCCAAGGTTGTCCGAGGGATGAGCCCATTCGGCGGCCAGCCAGGTGTCGTTGTAGTCCAGCCAGCGCACCGTGCAGCCAATGTCCCAGGCGGCCTTGACCGGGTCGAGGCGATAGGAGGTACCGGGGACGCGAGCACCATTCGGGACCAGCGTGCCTTCCACCTGGGGGCCAAGGAGCTTGGTGCACTCAGGGAAGCGCAAGGCGAGAAGGCCGCAACCGAGGGTGTCCATCAGGCAGTTGCGCGCGGTGTCCAGGGCCTCGCGGGATTCGACCCGGTAGCCGAGGGCGTAATCGGCCAGGGTTTGTAGCACCCGGTCGTAATCCGGGCGGTCGTTGAGGTCTACGTTGGCGCTCATATCCAGCTCCCTTCAGAATTGCCGGGGCTGCCGTGCAGCCCTTCGCGGGCTTGCCCGCTCCCACAGGTTGACCACAGCATTCAGAACCTGTGGTTACCCTGTGGGAGCGGGCAAGCCCGCGAAGGGCCGCTTGGCGGCCCCAACGAACTAAAGCCGAGCGCCAGTGGTGCGTTAGAAGCTGTCGCCAGGCACGCGAACCCAGCCCTCCATCAGCACGCGAGCACTACGGCTCATGATTGCCTTGGTTACCGTCCACTCACCATTCACCTGGCGTGCCTCGGCCCCGACCCGCAGGGTGCCCGAAGGATGACCGAAACGCACAGCGCTGCGCTCGCCCCCGCCAGCGGCGAGGTTGACCAGCGTGCCCGGAATGGCCGCCGCAGTGCCAATTGCCACCGCAGCCGTACCCATCATGGCATGGTGCAACTTGCCCATCGACAAGGCCCGCACCAGCAGGTCGATCTCACCGGCCTGCACCGCCTTGCCACTGGAGGCAGTGTAGGTGCTCGGCGGCGCGACGAACGCCACTTTCGGCGTGTGCTGACGCCCGGCAGCCTGGTCGACGTTGTCGATAAGCCCCATGCGCACGGCGCCGTAGGCGCGAATGGTCTCGAAGCGCAACAGCGCCTGCGGATCGCCGTTGATGGCGTCCTGCAGTTCGGTACCGGTGTAGCCGATATCGGCAGCATTGACAAAAATGGTCGGGATACCGGCATTGATCAGGGTCGCCTTGAACGTACCGACCCCCGGCACTTCCAGGTCATCGACCAGATTGCCGGTGGGGAACATGGCACCGCCACCGCCGTCTTCATCGGCTGCAGGGTCAAGAAACTCCAGCTGCACCTCGGCCGCCGGGAAGGTCACCCCGTCCAGCTCGAAGTCGCCGGTTTCCTGCACTTCACCTTCAGTGATCGGGACATGGGCGATGATGGTCTTGCCGATATTCGCCTGCCAGATACGCACGGTAGCGATACCGTTGCGCGGAATACGCGCCGGGTCGACCAGGCCACTGCTGATGGCAAACGAACCGACCGCAGCGGACAGGTTGCCGCAGTTGCCGCTCCAGTCGACGAAAGCCTTGTCGATGCTGACCTGGCCGAACAGGTAGTCGACATCGTGCTCGGGTTTGATGCTTTGCGACAGGATCACCGTCTTGCTGGTGCTCGACGTGGCGCCGCCCATGCCATCGATCTGCTTGCCGTAAGGGTCGGGGCTGCCGATTGCCCGCAGCAGCAGCGCATCGCGAGCGGGACCTGGAATTTGCGCCTGCTCGGGCAGGTCTTGCAGGCGGAAGAACACGCCTTTGCTGGTGCCGCCGCGGATGTAGGTGGCGGGGATTTTGATCTGGGGTACATGTGCCATTTTCTTGGGCATCCTGATAGTCCGGTGAAATACCCTGGGGCTGCCTTGCAGCCCTTTCGCGACACAAGGCCGCTCCCACAGGTACTGCGCCGCCCGTTGTGGGAGCGGCCTTGTGTCGCGAAAGGGCCGCACAGCGGCCCCCGATTCATGCTCAGGCGGTCGCTTCGAGGAAGTCCTGGGCAAAGCGCTGCAGCACCCCGCCCGCTTCGTAGATCGACACTTCCTCGGCGGTGTCCAGACGGCAGGTCACCGGTACTTCCAGGCGCTCGCCATTGGCACGGGTAACCACCAGGGTCAGGGTCGCCCGTGGCGTACGCGCACCCAGCACATCATAGGTTTCGCTGCCATCCAGGCCCAGGGTCTTGCGGTCGGTCCCCGGCTTGAACTCCAGCGGCAATACCCCCATGCCTACCAGGTTGGTGCGGTGAATACGCTCGAAGCCTTCGGCCACGATCGCCTCGACACCGGCCAGCCGCACGCCCTTGGCCGCCCAGTCACGGGACGAACCTTGGCCGTAGTCGGCACCGGCGACAATGATCAGCGGCTGCTTTCGCTGCATGTAGGTCTCGATCGCCTCCCACATGCGGGTAACCTTGCCTTCCGGCTCGATACGCGCCAGCGAGCCCTGCTTCACGCTGCCATCTTCATTGCGCACCATTTCGTTGAACAGCTTGGGGTTGGCGAAGGTGGCGCGCTGGGCGGTCAGGTGGTCGCCACGGTGGGTAGCGTAGGAGTTGAAGTCTTCTTCCGGCAGGCCCATTTTCGCCAGGTATTCGCCGGCGGCGCTGTCGAGCATGATGGCGTTGGACGGCGACAGGTGGTCGGTGGTGATGTTGTCCGGCAGCACCGCCAGCGGGCGCATGCCACGCAACGTGCGCTCGCCGGCCAGGGCACCTTCCCAGTAGGGAGGGCGGCGGATGTAGGTGCTCATCGGGCGCCAATCATACAGCGGCGCAACTTTCGGCCCGCGGTCTTCCTCGATGGCGAACATCGGGATGTACACCTTGCGGAATTGCTCCGGCTTGACCGCTGCACGTACCACCGCATCAATTTCTTCGTCGCTGGGCCAGATGTCCTTGAGGCGGATTTCCTTGCCATTGACCACGCCCAGCACATCCTTCTCGATGTCGAAACGAATGGTACCGGCAATGGCATAGGCCACCACCAGTGGTGGCGAGGCCAGGAAGGCCTGCTTGGCGTACGGGTGGATACGCCCGTCGAAGTTGCGGTTACCCGACAACACGGCAGTGGCGTACAGGTCGCGGTCGATGATTTCTTGCTGGATCACCGGATCCAGGGCGCCGGACATACCGTTGCAGGTGGTGCAGGCGAAGGCGACGATGCCGAAGCCAAGTTGCTCCAGCTCCTTCTCCAGCCCTGCTTCCTCCAGGTACAGCTGCACGGCCTTGGAGCCGGGTGCCAGCGACGACTTGACCCACGGCTTGCGGGTCAGGCCCAGCTTGTTGGCATTGCGCGCAATCAGGCCTGCGGCAATCACGTTGCGCGGGTTGCTGGTGTTGGTGCAACTGGTGATGGCAGCGATGATTACCGCGCCGTCCGGCATCTGCCCCGGCACTTCTTCCCAGCTGCCGGCGATGCCTTTGGCTGCCAGGTCGCTGGTGGCGACGCGGGCATGCGGGTTGGACGGGCCGGCCATGTTGCGTACCACGCTCGACAGGTCGAAGCTCAGGGTACGCTCGTAGACCGCGCCGCCCAGGCTGTCAGCCCACAGGCCGGTGGCCTTGGCGTAGGCTTCCACAAGTTTGACCTGCTGCTCTTCACGGCCGGTCAGGCGCAGGTAGTCGATGGTCTGCTGGTCGATGGCGAACATCGCCGCCGTGGCGCCGTATTCCGGGGCCATGTTGGAAATGGTGGCGCGGTCGCCCAAGGTCAGGGCGCGGGCACCTTCACCATGGAACTCCAGGTAAGCGCCGACCACTTTCTGCTTGCGCAGGAACTCGGTCAGGGCCAGTACCAGGTCAGTGGCGGTGATGTTAGGGGCCAGCTTGCCAGTCAGCTCGACGCCGACGATTTCCGGCAGGCGCATCCAGGAGGCGCGGCCGAGCATCACGTTTTCGGCTTCCAGGCCACCTACGCCGATGGCGATCACACCCAGTGCATCGACATGCGGCGTGTGGCTGTCGGTGCCGACGCAGGTGTCCGGGTAGGCGACGCCACGGTCGCTGTGGACCACCGGTGACATCTTCTCCAGGTTGATCTGGTGCATGATGCCGTTGCCCGGCTGGATCACGTCGACGTTCTTGAACGCCTTCTTGGTCCAGTTGATGAAGTGGAAGCGGTCTTCGTTGCGGCGGTCTTCGATGGCACGGTTCTTTTCGAAGGCCTGCGGGTCGAAACCACCGCACTCGACGGCCAGCGAGTGGTCGACGATCAGTTGCACCGGCACCACCGGGTTGACCTGGGCCGGGTCGCCGCCTTTGTCGGCAATGGCGTCACGCAGGCCGGCAAGGTCGACCAGCGCAGTCTGGCCGAGGATGTCATGGCACACCACGCGGGCCGGGAACCACGGGAAGTCGAGGTCGCGCTTGCGTTCGATCAGCTGGCTCAGCGAGGCGTCGAGCGTAGCAGGGTCGCAGCGGCGCACCAGGTTCTCGGCGAGCACGCGGGACGTGTAAGGCAAGCCGTCGTAGGCGCCGGGCTTGATCGCCTCGACCGCCGCGCGGGCATCGAAGTAGTCCAGGTCGGTGCCTGGCAGGTGCTTGCGGTATGCAGTGTTCATCATGGAATCAGGCTCGGTCACAGGATTCGGAAGGTTTCACCGTACCTGTGGGAGCGGGCGTGCCCGCGAATGCGTCAGCAGGTGCACAGTGGTTGCAAGGCCGGGTGCATTCGCGGGCACGCCCGCTCCCACAAGGGGAACGGGTTGCCTCTCTATAGCTATTCAGCGCTGCTCGATCGGCACGAACTGGCGCTGTTCGACGCCGACATACTCGGCGCTCGGGCGGATGATGCGGTTGTTGGCGCGCTGCTCGAAGACGTGCGCCGCCCAGCCGGTCAGCCGCGAGCAGACGAAGATCGGGGTGAACAGCTTGGTCGGAATGCCCATGAAGTGGTACGCCGAGGCATGGTAGAAGTCGGCATTGGGGAACAGGCGCTTCTGCTCCCACATGGTCTTGTCGATGGCTTCGGAAACCGGGTACAGCACCTTGTCACCCACTTCGTCAGCCAACTGCTTCGACCAGCCCTTGATCACCTCGTTGCGCGGGTCGGACTCTTTGTAGATGGCATGGCCAAAGCCCATGATCTTGTCTTTGCGCTCGAGCATGCGCAGCAGCTCGGCGGTGGCTTCCTGCGGGCTCTGGAAGCGTTCGATCAGCTCCATCGCAGCCTCGTTGGCACCGCCGTGCAGCGGGCCACGCAGCGAGCCGATGGCTGCGGTAACGCAGGAGTACAAATCAGACAGGGTCGAGGCGCAGACGCGGGCAGTGAAGGTCGAGGCGTTGAATTCGTGTTCAGCGTAGAGAATCAGCGACACGTTCATGACCTTGACGTGCAGCTCGCTCGGTTTCTTGCCGTGCAGCAGGTGCAGGAAGTGGCCACCCAAGGTGTCTTCATCAGTGGTGCAGTCGATGCGTACGCCATGATGAGTGAAGCGGTACCAGTAGCACATCACGGCCGGGAACAGCGCCAGCAGGCGGTCGGTCTTGTCGCGCTGGGCTTCGAAGGTCAGTTCTGGTTCGAGGGTGCCCAGTACCGAGCAACCGGTGCGCATCACGTCCATCGGGTGGGCATCGCGCGGGATGCGCTCAAGCACTTCCTTCAAGGCTTGCGGCAGGTCACGCAGGCCCTTGAGCTTGCGCTTGTAGTCGGCCAGCTCGGCCTGGGTTGGCAGCTCGCCATACAGCAGCAGGTAGGCGACTTCTTCGAACTCGGCACCGGCGGCCAGGTCACGCACATCATAACCACGGTAGGTCAGCCCGGCACCGGCCTGGCCCACGGTCGACAGTGCAGTCTGGCCGGCCACCTGGCCACGCAGGCCTGCGCCACTGAGTACTTTTGCTTCGGCCATGGTGTTTCTCCTTTCTTGAATTTGTTATGGATGCTTTCTGGCTAATTCGGGCGCTAGCGCTTAGCCCTTCTTCTGGGCAAACAGTGCATCGAGGCTCTGCTCGAAGGCGTGATAACCAATGGCATCGTAAAGCTCCATGCGGGTCTGCATGGTGTCGATCACGTTCTTTTGCGTGCCATCACGGCGCAGCGCGGTATACACGTTCTCGGCTGCTTTGTTCATGGCGCGGAACGCCGACAGCGGGTACAGCACCAACGACACGTCGACCGAGGCCAACTCTTCGGTTGTGTACAGCGGCGTGGCACCGAACTCGGTGATGTTGGCCAGGATCGGTGCCTTCACCCGATCAGCGAAAGTCTTGTACATCTGCAGTTCGGTAATGGCTTCCGGGAAGATCATGTCGGCGCCGGCTTCGACACACGCCTCGGCACGGTCCAGGGCGGCGTTCAGGCCTTCGACGGCCAGCGCGTCGGTACGCGCCATGATCACGAAACTGTCATCGCTGCGGGCGTCCACGGCAGCTTTGATACGGTCAACCATTTCCTGCTGGCTGACAATTTCCTTGTTGGGACGGTGGCCGCAACGCTTGGCGCCAACCTGATCCTCGATATGGATGGCCGCAGCGCCGAACTTGCTCATCGAACGCACGGTACGGGCAACGTTGAAGGCCGAAGCGCCGAAGCCGGTGTCGACATCCACCAGCAGCGGCAGGTCGCACACGTCGGTGATACGACGCACGTCGGTGAGCACGTCATCCAGGCCAGTGATGCCCAGGTCTGGCAGGCCCAGGGAGCCGGCGGCCACGCCGCCACCTGACAGGTAGATGGCCTTGAAGCCGGCGCGCTTGGCCAGCAGGGCATGGTTGGCGTTGATGGCGCCAACCACCTGCAGCGGATGTTCAGCGGCAACGGCCTCACGGAAACGCTGACCGGGGGTGCTCTTGACTGTCATTTCTCACCTCGTGTGCTGTTGTTGTGGGCGTCCAGGTAGTGACGCTCGATATTGCGCTTGGACGCGCCGATGTGGCGACGCATCAGGAGTTCGGCCAGTTCGCCGTCACGGTCGGCGATGGCATCAAGAATGCGATGGTGCTCGGCAAAGGCCTGGCGTGGCCGGTTAGGCGTGGCAGAGAACTGGATACGGTACATGCGCACCAGCTGGTACAGCTCGCCGCAGAGCATCTTGACCAGGGTCTGGTTGCCGCTACCCTGAATAATCCGGTAATGGAAGTCGTAGTCGCCTTCCTGCTGGTAGTAGCCCAGGCCGGCCTGGAACGCGGCATCGCGCTCATGGGTGTCGAGCACCCGGCGCAGTTCGTCGATGTCGGCCTGGCTCATGCGTTCGGCGGCCAGGCGGCAGGCCATGCCTTCCAGCGACTCGCGAATTTCGTACAGCTCGATCAGCTCGGCGTGGTTGAGCGATACCACCCGCGCGCCCACATGCGGCACGCGCACCAGCAGGCGCTGGCCTTCAAGGCGGTGGATAGCCTCGCGTAGCGGCCCGCGGCTAATGCCATAGGTGCGCGCCAACTCCGGCTCGGAAATCTTGCTGCCGGGGGCGATATCACCCTTGACAATGGCCGCCTGGATGCGTCGGAAGACGTTTTCGGAGAGGGTTTCCGTTTCGTCTGTCAGCGCCGGGCCGGGGGTGGGAAGGTCCTGCATATTGTCGACACCTTTTAAAACTCTTGGCCAGAAACTAGCGAAACAAGACCCGCAAGTCAAAGACAAAATGAATATTGTCGACAATCGTCTAATCGCGAACTATCACCACTTCAACGCTGTCAGATCGCGCACCGCTGGCGTCAAGACGTCGTCGTGATAGAATGCCGCGCCTCCGATGGGGTATGGATAGCCTGTCTGTCATGCATTCGTGCCTGTTGGCAGATAAACGAGGAAGCTTGCGCAGTAATTGCCAGTCACCTTGACCTGAACCTTGCCTAGAACCTTGCAATGCACCGCGCCAGGAATATGAGACTTACACCCGTTTTATTGCTGCTATGCCTCACCCTGCTGCCGGCCCTTGGCCAGGCTGCGGGCAAGACCGTGTATGGTCTCAACGAATACGCACATCTGGGCGACCTGGACCTGGAAGTTGCCGCCAAGCTCGACACCGGTGCCAAGACCGCGTCGCTCAGCGCCCGCGACATCAAGCGGTTCAAGCGCAATGGCGAAAGCTGGGTGCGCTTCTACCTCGCCATCGATGCGGCCCATTCGCACCCGATCGAACGCCCACTGGCACGCGTCAGCAAGATCAAGCGCCGGGCCGGCGACTATGATGCCGAATCGGGCAAGGCCTATACGGCCCGCCCGGTCATCGAACTCGAAATCTGCATGGGCCAGACCAGGCGCACCATCGAAGTCAACCTCACCGACCGCAGCGCGTTCCAGTTCCCGCTGCTGATCGGTTCCGAGGCGCTCAAGCACTTCGACGCACTGGTTGACCCAAGCCTTAAATATGCGGCCGGCAAACCTGCCTGTGCCACCGACGCTCCCAAAGCAGAGTAATCCCGATGCGCTCTCTTACCCTCCATCTGAAAGTCCTGATCACCGTGCTGGTGCTATTGGGCGTGGCGGTCACGGCTTATCAGATCTTCGTGCTCGGCATCCCGGTGACCGAGGATGAAACCGACGACCTGTGGAACATCGACGCCAAGGTCGAGTTCGTGGCCAGCAGCAAGGACCCGGTCAAGGTGCAGATGTTCGTGCCACCGCTGAACCGCGACTACGTCAGCCTCAACGAGAGCTTCATCTCCAACAACTACGGGGTCAGCATCAACCGTGCCGACGGCAACCGCAAGGTTACCTGGTCGGCACGTCGCGCCAGTGGCAACCAGACCCTCTACTACCGCCTGGTACTGACCAAGCGCTACAGCAACGAGAAGACCAAGGTCAAAGGCCCGACCTTCCGTGACAGCCTGGCCGTCGAGGGTCCCGAGAAGATCGCCGCTGAAGCGCTGATGGCGCCTATACGTCAGCACTCGGCCGACGTCGAGACCTTTGTCAGCGAGACCATCAAGCGGGTCAACAACCTCAACGACGACAACGTCAAGCTGCTGCTGGCCGGCGACACTTCGGCGATGAAGAAGGCCCAGGTCATCGACCTGCTGCTGTCGATCGCCCACGTGCCGATGGAAAAGGTGCACACCATCCGCCTGCTGGCCGACACCCCGCAAACCCCAGAGCTGTGGCTGCGCAGCTTCAACGGCGACGACTGGCTGTACTTCAACCCGGACACCGGTGAGCAAGGCCTGCCGAGCGACCGCCTGCTGTGGTGGACCGGTGACGACAACCTGATCACCGTCGATGGCGGCAAGAAGGCCACCGTCACCTTCAGCATGAACAACAGCGAGATGAACGCCATCCGCCTGGCCAAGCTGACCGACGAGAACACCGACGCCGACTTCCTCGAATACTCACTGTACGGCCTGCCGCTGCAAACCCAGCAAACATTCATGATCATGGTCATGATCCCGATCGGCGTGCTGGTGATCCTGGTGCTGCGCAACCTGATCGGCATCCAGACCCTGGGCACATTCACCCCGGTGCTGATCGCCCTGGCGTTCCGCGAAACCCAGCTGGGCTTCGGTATCATGCTGTTCACGGTGATCACAGCCCTGGGCCTGTCGCTGCGCTCGTATCTGGAACACCTCAAACTGCAGATGCTGCCACGCCTGTCGGTGGTATTGACCTTCGTCGTGGTGCTGATTGCCGCCATCAGCCTGTTCAGCCACAAGCTGGGCCTTGAACGCGGGCTGTCGGTAGCACTGTTCCCGATGGTGATCCTGACCATGACCATCGAACGCCTGTCGATCACCTGGGAGGAGCGTGGTGGCGGCCATGCCATGAAAGTGGCCATCGGCACCCTGTTCGCCGCCTCCCTGGCACACCTGCTGATGATGGTGCCGGAGCTGGTGTACTTCGTGTTCACCTTCCCGGCGGTCCTGCTGATCCTGGTGGGCTTCATGCTGGCGATGGGCCGTTATCGCGGCTACCGCCTGACCGAGCTCGTGCGCTTCAAAGCCTTCCTGAACAAGGCAGACACCTGATGTTTGGCCTCATCAAGACGTGGAAAGCCCTGGAGGCCCGGGGCATCATGGGGATCAACCGGCGCAACGCGGACTATGTGCTGAAGTACAACAAGCGCAACCTGTACCCGATCGTCGACGACAAGATCATCACCAAGGAGCGCGCACTGGCGGCCGGCATCCATGTGCCGGAAATGTACGGCATCATCGAGACCGAAAAAGAGATCGAGAAGCTCGACCAGATCATCGGCGGTCGCAGCGATTTCGTCATCAAGCCAGCGCAAGGCGCCGGTGGTGACGGCATCCTGGTAATCGCCGACCGCTTCGAGGACCGCTACCGCACAGTGTCGGGCAAGATCATCAGCCATGAGGAAATCGAGCACCAGATTTCCAGCATCCTCACTGGGCTGTACTCCCTCGGCGGGCACCGCGACCGCGCGCTGATCGAGTACCGCGTGACCCCGGACCAGATATTCAAGAGCATCAGTTACGAAGGCGTACCGGACATCCGCATCATCGTGCTGATGGGCTACCCGGTGATGGCCATGCTGCGCCTTCCGACTCGCCAGTCTGGCGGCAAGGCCAACCTGCACCAGGGCGCCATCGGTGTGGGTGTCGACCTGGCCACTGGCGTGACCCTGCGCGGCACCTGGCTGAACAACATCATCAGCAAGCACCCGGACACCACCAACGCGGTGGACGGCGTGCAACTGCCGAACTGGGACGGTTTCATGAAGCTGGCCGCTGGCTGCTATGAACTGTGCGGCCTGGGCTATATCGGCGTGGACATGGTGCTTGACCAGGACAAGGGCCCGCTGATTCTGGAGCTCAACGCCCGCCCGGGGCTGAACATCCAGATTGCCAACGACTGCGGCCTGACTCAGCGCACTCATGCCATCGAGGCGCACATCGAAGCACTGGCCAAGGAGGGTGTGACCGAAGACGCCGAGCAGCGGGTACGGGTAGCACAGGGTCTGTTCGGGCATGTGCCCAACCGCTGAAATACAGGGGCTGCCTTGCAGCCCATTCGCAGCACAAGGTTGCTCTTGCAAGCACTGCAGTTGATTCATGCGCTTCGCTCAACCTGCAGGAACTGCCTTGTGCTGCGTGTGGGCCAAACACAATGTTGAATGTCGTACCCAGCGCTAGGCGCTTTTCCTGCACAGGTCTACAATCGCCCTCCTCGCTTTTACATCGCCGTCCATACTGATGCCGACCTGCACGCTACACCCCCTGCCCTACCAGCCCGACCCTGCCGCCTATTTCGCCCACCTGCGCCAGGCCCCCGGTGCGATCCTGCTCGACAGCGCCCGCCCCGGCGCCGAACGCGGGCGTTTCGACCTGCTCAGCGCCTGGCCGCTGCAACAACTGCAGGCGCAGCCCGATGAAGATGGCCGCGTCTTCCTCCAGCGCCTGCGCGCTGGCCTGGCACAACTGGGCCACGCCGACTTGCCCAACGGTGTAGAACTGCCCTTTGCCGGGGGCCTGATCGGCTACCTGAGCTACGACTTCGGCCGCCGCCTGGAACACCTGCCAAGCCTGGCCGTGGACGACCTCGGCCTGCCAGACGCACAACTGGGCCTGTATGACTGGGCACTGGTCAGCGATCACCTGCTCGGCACCAGCCAGCTGGTGTTCCACCCGAGCCTGGCCGGCGACAAACGCGAACGCCTGATCAGCCTGTTCCAGAACACTAGCGCCACCACCGGCGACTTCCGGCTGCTCGCGCCGATGGCCGGCGACCTGGAGCCGGAGCAGTACAAAACAGCGTTCGACCAGGTACAACGCTACATCCAGGCCGGTGACTGCTACCAGATCAACCTCACCCAACGCTTTCGCGCGCCCTGCCAAGGTGATCCATGGCGGGCCTATCAGGCCCTGCGCCAGGCCTGCCCGACCCCCTTCTCCGGCTACCAGCAACTGGCCGACGGCAGTACCCTGCTGAGCTTTTCGCCCGAGCGCTTCATCCGCGTCAGCCAGGGCCAGGTGGAAACCCGGCCGATCAAGGGCACCCGCCCACGTGCCAGCGACCCGGTGGAAGACCAGCGTAATGCCCAAGAGCTGCTGCACAGCCCGAAGGACCGCTCGGAAAACCTGATGATCGTCGACCTGCTGCGCAACGACTTGGGGCGCACGTGCGAGATTGGCTCAGTGAAGGTACCGGAACTGTTCAGCCTGGAGAGTTACCCCAACGTGCACCATCTGGTCAGCAGCATCACCGGCCAGCTGGCCAGCAACAAGGATGCGCTGGACCTGATCGGCGACAGCTTCCCTGGCGGCTCGATCACCGGCGCACCGAAGATCCGCGCCATGCAGATCATCGACGAACTGGAACCCGCGCGCCGCGCACTGTACTGCGGCTCGCTGCTGTATGTGGATGTGCGCGGCGAAATGGACAGTTCGATCGCCATTCGCAGCTTGCTGATCAAAGATGGCCAGGTCAGTTGCTGGGGCGGCGGCGCGGTGGTAGCCGACTCGCAGTGGCAGGCCGAGTATGAAGAGTCGATAGCCAAAGTGCGGGTGCTGATGCAGACCCTGCAGGGCTTGTGAGCCCATCTAGACCACGTTTTTTTGTTACCATCCCCCTACTACGAGCGCACAGCGCCACAGCCAAGATGGAAACCGCCTGATGAGCCAACCCTTCGACGTCGCCGCCCTGGCCGCGACCTATGCCAACAAGTCCCCGCAGGACATCCTCAAGCTTGCCTTCGAGCACTTCGGTGATGACCTGTGGATCTCCTTCAGCGGCGCCGAGGATGTGGTGCTGGTCGACATGGCCTGGAAGCTGAACAAGCAGGTAAAGGTATTCAGCCTCGACACTGGGCGCCTGCACCCGGAGACCTACCGGTTCATCGACCAGGTACGCGAACAGTACAACCTGCCGATCGAAATCCTCAGCCCCGACCGCGCCAAGCTCGACCCGTTCGTCAAGGAAAAGGGCCTGTTCAGCTTCTACAAGGACGGCCATGGCGAGTGCTGCGGCATTCGCAAGATCGAGCCGCTGCGACGCAAGCTGGCCACCGTCAGCGCCTGGGCCACCGGCCAGCGCCGCGACCAAAGCCCGGGCACCCGAAGCCAGGTGGCGGCACTGGAAATCGACAGCGCCTTTTCCACGCCTGAGCGCACGCTGTACAAGTTCAACCCACTGGCGCAGATGAGCAGTGAAGAGGTATGGGGTTATATCCGCATGCTCGAGCTGCCGTACAACAGCCTGCACGAGCGTGGCTTCATCAGCATTGGCTGCGAGCCATGCACCCGCCCGGTGCTGCCAAACCAGCATGAGCGTGAAGGGCGCTGGTGGTGGGAAGAGTCGACGCAGAAGGAATGCGGGTTGCATGCGGGCAACCTGATCAGCAAGGCTTGAGATAGCTAGGGCGGCCTGTAGGAGCGGGTTTACCCGCGAAGAAGACACCGCGGTGGATGGCACGGGCTTCGCCCGTGTTCGCGGGCAAGCCCGCTCCCACAGGGATCGCGCCAGCTTTTAGACATTGAGCAAGGGCCGTTACTCCCACAGCGACCCCATCACCCCCGAATCAGTGCACCGGCAGTTCGACGCCTTCGAACAATTCTTCCAGCTCTTGCTTGTTATGGCACTGAATGGCCTTGGCCATCACTTCACGGGTCAGGTGCGGGGCGAACTTCTCGATGAAGTCGCACATGAAGCCGCGCAGGAAGGTGCCACGACGGAAGCCGATCTTGGTGATGCTGGCTTCGAACAGCTCACTGGCATCCAGCGCCACCAAGTCACTGTCGAGCTTGGCGTCCACAGCCATGCCGGCAACGATACCCACGCCCAGCCCCAGGCGCACATAAGTCTTGATGACGTCGGCGTCAGCCGCGGTGAAGACCACTTTTGGCGTGAGGCCGCGGTGATTGAACGCCTCATCCAGCTTTGAGCGCCCGGTGAAGCCGAACACGTAGGTGACGATCGGATATTCGGCGACGGCTTCCAGGGTCAGTTTCGGCAGCTTGGCCAGCGGGTGCCCCTGTGGCACTACAACGCAACGGTTCCACTTGTAGCACGGCATCATGATCAGGTCGCCGAACAGCTCCAGCGCCTCGGTGGCGATGGCGAAATCGACCGTACCGTCCGCAGCCATCTCGGCAATCTGCATGGGCGAACCCTGATGCATGTGCAGGGACACTTCCGGATACTGCTTGATAAAGCTGCTGATAACCGGCGGCAACGCATAGCGCGCCTGGGTGTGGGTGGTGGCGATGGACAGCGTGCCCTTCTTCTCGTTGGAGAACTCCTGGGCAATCTGCTTGATGCTCTCGACCTTGCGCAGGATTTCGCCTGCGGTATTGATGATGCGCTCACCGGCCGGGGTCACGCGGGTCAGATGCTTGCCGCTGCGGGCAAAGACTTCAACACCCAATTCGTCTTCGAGCAGGCGGATCTGCTTGCTGATACCTGGCTGGGAGGTATACAGGCTCTGCGCCGTCGCGGAGACGTTGAGGTCATGGTGCGCCACTTCCCAGATGTAGCGCAGTTGTTGAAGCTTCATAGGTTTCCCTCGGTTCAGCGGTGAGTCCGCGGCAGCAGGCAGCGACGATATATAACTATATTAGTGGTTCTGGAAATAAATCTAGAACTATTTTGTTACATGCCCACGGAAATGGACTGCACCTGTCTTCACGTTTTCCTACGCCCCAGATGCTGCGCCAAGGGCACCATGTACACCGGCACCGGCGACAGCTGCAGCAGCCGCACCGCCGTGCGCCCCAGCGGTACATCCACCCCGGCACCGGCACTGTGGCTACCGAATATCAACAGGTCGACGCTTAGCCGCTGGGCCTGGTCGAGAATCACCTGCGCCGGGTCACCCTGACGCACACGCACGGCCTTGATCACCGCCAGGTCAGCCTCTTCGCCCAGCTCGTCGCGAAAGTTTTCCAGCACACGCTGCTCTATGTTCGCCATCACTGTGTTCACCCCCTGGCTGTGCAATTGATCGAGCGTCTGCTCATCGAGGTAACTTTGCAGGAGGGATTCGGCGAACTGGCCCATCGGCTCGACCGCGTGGATCACATACAACTCGGCACCGAACGTGCGCGCCAGGGCAAGTGCGTGTTGCATCACGAAAGGGGCGTAGACACCGAGGTCGGTGGCGTACAGCATGGAGCGGATCATTCGACCTCCTCGACTGCCGCAGCGGCAGAGCAAGCTTCAGCTTAGCAGCGCGCCGGACGCTCGCTTTGCCGTCCGGCGCGCTGCTGCCGTGGGCTGGAGGGCCCTGCCGAAGCCTCGGCCACCCTCAGGCCGGCCGGCCGCTGCTGTCGATGAAACTCAGCGCTTGGTACAGCATTTCAATGCGCGGCATGCTGCAGCCTGCCGCCCGTGCGCGTGCCAGCGGCTCGGCGTAAATGGCCTCCAGCTCCAGCGGGCGTTTGTGGACATGGTCGTGATACATGCTCGGCCAGTAGTCGGGCATGCGCTCGGTCACCTGGAACAAGTGCTCGGCATAGCCCGCGGGCAGTACATGGCCACAGGCTGCCGCCCCCTGCACCACCTCGGCCATCAAGGCCTGTATCAGCTCGCGGCTATTGCTGTCGGCCATCAGTGGCGAAGTGCTGGCCCCCAGTAGCACCGACAGCCCGTTGTAAGGCACGTTCCACACCAGCTTCTGCCAGCGCGCCAAGGCCAGGTTCGGCATGGCCTGCGAGTCGATCCCCGCAGCCTGGAACAACCCGGCGCCTTCATTCACCAGCGCGACACCGCAATCGGTGGCCGGCCCACTGTGATACCCCAGGTTGACCGCCCCCAGCGCCTGGTGGCGGATTACACCTGGCGCCTGACGGTTGACGCAGATGAAGCACAGGCCGCCGAGCAGGTGCATGTCGCTGCGCAAGGCCGGACGCAACTGCTCCTCGACACCCAGGCCATTCTGCAACAGCACCACCTTGGCGCCGGGCGCAGCAGCCTGGACGATCAACGGTGCCAACTGCTCGTTGCTGGTGGCCTTGGCCCCGATCAGGAGCCAGTCACAGGGCGGCATGTCGGCGGCACTGACGTAAGCCTGCACATTCATGTGCAGTGCGCCATGCACGGCACTGTCCAGGCTCAGTCCGCGCTCACAAACGGCCTGGTACTCGCTGCGCAACAGAAAATGCACATCGAAACCGGCCCGGGCCAGCATCAATCCATAAAAGCCGCCGATGGCGCCACTGCCGATGATGCCGATGCGAGGGGGGTGCGAATGCATGACAATCTCCAGGTAAAGGGTCAGCACTCTTTTTACACAGGTTACGTAGCGCTGGGCAGTCCATACGCGCGCAACACCCTCGCTCAGGTAAAAACCCCACAATGACTGGGTTCAGCCCATTGTCGTGCCATCTGTAACGCGCTAAGGTTCGGCTCCCCGCTGCGATTATTCTTGCTGCTGGGCCGCACGGGGATAGTTGGCGGCCGGCACCCGTGACCTGACGAGTAACACGATGGCTGATTTACCGATCGATGACTTGAACGTTGCCTCCAACGAGACCCTGATCACCCCTGATCAGCTCAAGAAGGAAATCCCCCTCAGCGCCAAGGCCCTGCAGACCGTGACTGCCGGCCGTGAAGTGGTGCGCAATATTCTCGACGGCAAGGACCATCGCCTGTTCGTCGTGGTCGGCCCTTGCTCCATCCACGACATCAAGGCAGCCCACGAATACGCCGAGCGCCTGAAAGTGCTGGCCGAAGAAGTGTCCGATACGCTGTACCTGGTCATGCGCGTGTACTTCGAAAAGCCGCGCACCACCGTCGGCTGGAAAGGCCTGATCAACGATCCGTACCTGGATGACTCGTTCAAGATCCAGGACGGCCTGCACATCGGCCGCAAGCTGCTGCTGGACTTGGCCGAAATGGGCCTGCCGACCGCCACCGAAGCGCTCGACCCGATTTCGCCGCAGTACCTGCAAGACCTGATCAGCTGGTCGGCCATCGGTGCCCGCACCACCGAATCGCAAACACACCGCGAGATGGCCTCGGGCCTGTCCTCGGCGGTGGGTTTCAAGAACGGCACCGACGGCGGCCTGACCGTTGCCATCAATGCCCTGCAGTCGGTGTCCAAGCCGCACCGCTTCCTGGGCATCAACCAGGAAGGCGGCGTGTCGATCGTCACCACCAAGGGCAACCCATACGGCCACGTGGTACTGCGCGGCGGCAATGGCAAGCCGAACTACGACTCGGTCAGCGTCGCCCTGTGCGAACAGGACCTGGCCAAGGCCAAGATCAAGGCCAACATCATGGTCGACTGCAGCCATGCCAACTCCAACAAGGACCCGGCCCTGCAACCGCTGGTGATGGAGAACGTCGCCAACCAGATTCTGGAAGGCAACCAGTCGATCATCGGCCTGATGGTCGAAAGCCACCTGAACTGGGGCTGTCAGTCCATTCCGAAAAACCTGGACGATTTGCAGTATGGCGTGTCGATCACGGACGCCTGCATCGACTGGTCGGCTACCGAAAAAACCCTGCGCAGCATGCATGGCAAGCTCAAGGATGTGCTGCCACAGCGTAAGCGCGGCTGAACATTGCGGGAATGAAAAACGCCGGGCACTGCCCGGCGTTTTTTGTTGTGTCTGGTGCCTGTCGTCAGCTCAGGCCTTGCTCGAATGCCGCTGCTGGCGCTCCATGTAACGCTCCACGTACGAGCAAGACGGGATCACCGTGTAACCCATCTGCTCGGCGTACTCCAGAGCCCGCTCGGTCAGGGCGGCAGCGATCCCACGGCCGCGCAGGGCGTTGGGCACGAAGGTGCGATAGATGTCCAGCGTCTGCTTGCCCAGATCCATGTACGTCAAGTAGGCACGATGACCGTCCACGTTGGTCTCGAACTGATGACCGGCCTGGTCATGGTGGATGGTCAGCGCTTCGCTCATCACTACTCCTCGCAGGTCTTCTCGGCAGACCCTTACCTTAACCGATGGTGGTTTATCCGGCACAGAATCCTCTACGCCACCTGTTGCCGCTTCGACCATTGGACGATTGTAATCGTTCGGATCGCCTGGCACTCACAAGATAGTAGGCACCCCGAGCGGGAATGCTCAAGGTGGTGGCGGTTAAAAAAGGTCGAAACGCCGCCCGGGTGACTTTCCCAAGCCCGCCCCAACAGCCACCGGATGTTCTAGGGCTTAAGACGCTGATCGACAGTTAAAGTCACCCTTAGTTCAACAAAAAAGTTCCTGTACCACAACCGCTTGCGAACCCTGCAGATTTTTTTCACAGACACGTCGCAAATCTTGTCGGCGCGGAGTCAAGCAACATTTTTTTTGCAGTTCTTGCGCTCTGTCAGTTTACTTACTACAAGTAATGGGTACTATGTACGCCGGCCAGTTTCTCTTTCCTGAGAGATGGCTATTTAATAGAAAGTCCTTGAAGGGGAACACGATGAACAACGTTCTGAAATTCTCTGCTCTGGCTCTGGCCGCAGTTCTGGCTACCGGTTGCAGCAGCGTATCCAAAGAAACCGAAGCTCGTCTGACTGCGACTGAAGACGCAGCAGCTCGCGCTCAAGCTCGTGCTGACGAAGCCTACCGTAAGGCTGACGACGCAATGGCAGCCGCTCAGAAGGCTCAGCAGACCGCTGACGAAGCCAACGAGCGCGCCCTGCGTATGCTGGACAAAGCCAGCCGCAAGTAATAATCCTCACGGATTGTTAAGAAGCCGACCCACTTGTGGGTCGGCTTTTTTATTGCCCTTGAAACCGGTAAACGCGGTCATCAGGTACGAAAAGGCCTGCACTAAGGGCAGGCCTGGGTACGCCGAAATTACCTTACTGCAGTTCGGGCGGAATGCTCGACACCATCGGTGCGGCCCCTTGGTTTTCCACCGGCACGGCAATTTCTACCGGCATGCCATCTTCTGCAGCCACCACGTCACGCACCATGTCCCAGTTCATGCGTAGGTTATTGGCCAGGTCTTCACGCTTGAGCAAGGCATTGATAACTGCGGTGTGTTTGTCGACCACTGACGGGTTACCCTGGTCATCCAGCGGCGTGTGCGCCTCAAGATAGACCTTGCCGGCGCTGATACCGAACTTGTAAGGCTCGTTGATGATGCGCACTGGCGTGCCCACCGGCACCATTTTCGACAGTTCAAGCACGTTGTTGTTGAACATGCGGAAGCAACCGTGACTGGTGCGCATGCCAATACCGAACTTCTTGTTCGAACCATGGATCAGATAGCCCGGTACGCCCAAGGTGAACTTGAACGGCCCCAGCGGGTTGTCCGGGCCAGCCGGCACCACAGTTGGCAGGATATCACCGTCCTCGGCGTGCTCTTTGCGAATCGAAGCGGGCGGCGTCCAGGTCGGGTTGGGCGTCTTGGCGGTGATCCTGGTGTTGGCGATCGGCGACCCCCACCCCTCGCGACCAATGCCCAACGGGAAGGTGTACACCACGCTCTCCCCCTTGGGGAAGTAGTACATGCGGTACTCAGCCAGATTGATGACGATGCCTTCGCGCGGGCCCGGCGGCAGAACGAAACGGGTTGGCAGGATGATCTCGGTGCCGGCGCCCGGCAGCCAAGGGTCCACGCCGGGGTTGGCGGCAATCATTTCCAGGTAGCCGAGGTCATTCGCGGTGCCGATATCGGCGAACGTGTCCTCGTACTTTGCCTTGATCACATGCACTTGGCCGACGATGTCTTCACCGGGCGGTGGCAGTGGCAGCTCCAGCGCAGCAGCGGGGCCCGCTACCAACAGGGCGGCCAGGGACAGGCTACGGGTGACGGCAGGAAAGCGCGGCAACATCCGGTAAATCCTTCGAAAGGTGGGTCAAGAGGATCGATTGTACACCCGCGCCGATGCAAGCGGGAGGCATTGGCACGTTGCAAGCGTTTCAGATGATGAAAGGTGCTTTTCGTTCAGCTGCCGTGCAGCTCTGGCCACACCGGACGCATGCCACGTCGCTGGGCATCGAGGATGGCACGGCACAGCTCACACAGGCGACCATCGCGGTAGATCGATCGCGGCACCCCCGACCAACGCGGCTGGGCTGGCAGCAGGCCGCCACACAAAGTACGGTCGACCGGCACGCCCAGCTCGAGCTGGCGGGCCACGAGGTGGACGCGGCTTTCCTGGCAGGCGAACAGGTCGAGCTGCTCGTCGGGCTCGATCAGTTGATAGGCATACAGGGACCAGGCAGGGCGCGGCATTTGGAGCACTCGAAACGGGGGGCGCAACATTAGCCGAAAGGCGGCCCCGTTTAAAGCTTCACAGCAAGGGTTTTATCGCTGGCCAGGCATTTTCCAGCAGGCGCTGCTGAGCCCCCTGGGCCGGATGGATGCCATCAGCCTGCATCAGTTCAGGCACTCCCCCTACCCCTTCGAGGAAAAACGGCACCAAAGGAACCTGTTTGTCCGCTGCCAGCTGTTCATACACCTTGGCAAAGGCGGTGGTGTAACGCACACCATAATTGGGCGGCAGGCGCATGCCCAATAGCAGCACCTTGGCCCCTGCCTGACGCGAATGCTCGATCATCGAGGCAAGATTTTGTTGCAATTGTGCAGGCGACTGCCCGCGCAGGCCATCGTTGCCGCCCAGCTCCAGCACCACCAGGCTCGGTTTATGTGCTGCAAGCAGCGCCGGCAGCCGCGCCTGGCCACCTGCGCTGGTGTCACCACTGATCGAAGCATTGACCACTTTGTCGTCAAAACCTTCGTCCCTGAGGCGGGCCTGCAAGAGAGACACCCAGCCCTGACGGCTATCCAGGCCAAAACCGGCGCTGATACTATCGCCAACAACCAGCAGTGTTCCTGCCGCTGCGCTCTGGGCCAGGCAATACAGGGCCAGACCGGCACTCAACCACCACACTCGCATCGGATTCTCCATGAGCCCCAGCATTCTCGTTGCGCAGAACCTTAGCAAAGTGGTCCCCAGCGCGGAAGGTGACCTTACCATCCTCCACGCACTGTCTCTCGACCTGGCCCAAGGCGACAGCCTGGCCATCGTCGGCGCCTCGGGCTCTGGCAAGTCGACCCTGCTCGGTTTGCTCGCCGGCCTCGACCGGCCCAGCGCTGGCAGCGTCATGCTCGCCGGCCACGACCTGGGGCCACTGGATGAAGACCAGCGTGCCCGTGTGCGAGCCGAACATGTGGGTTTCGTGTTCCAGTCGTTCCAGTTGCTCGACAGCCTCAATGCACTGGAAAACGTCATGCTGCCACTGGAACTGGACGGCCGCCGCGATGCCCGCGAACAGGCTCGCACTTTGCTGGAGCGGGTCGGCCTGGGCAAGCGCCTGAGCCACACACCTCGGCAGCTCTCGGGCGGCGAGCAGCAGCGCGTGGCAATCGCCCGCGCCTTCGCCGCGCAGCCTGCGGTGCTGTTCGCCGATGAGCCCACCGGTAACCTCGACAGCCACACCGGCGAGCGCATCAGCGATCTGTTGTTCGAGCTGAACAAGGAGCGCGGCACTACCCTGGTGCTGGTCACCCATGACGAACGCCTGGCCCGCCGCTGCCGGCGCCAGATCCGCCTGGACGCGGGCCGCCTTGTGGCGCCGATGGAGGCCCGGTGAGCCGTATGCCGCTGTCCCGCTTGTGTGGCCTGGCACTGCGCCAGTTGCTGCGCGATGTTCGCGCCAGTGAAGTGCGCGTGCTGTTCTTTGCCCTGTTGGTGGCGGTAGCCGCCAGCACCGCCATCGGCTATTTCGGCGCCCGCCTCAACGGCGCCATGCAGCTGCGCGCCAGCGAGTTCCTGGGCGCCGATCTGGTACTGCAGGGCAGCGCCCCGGCCCGCGAGCAACAACTCGATGCCGGCAAGGCACTGGGCTTGCGCCACGCACACGTGGTCGAGTTCACCAGCGTGGTCGGCGGCGACAATGGCATCCAGCTGTCCAGCGTCAAGGCCGCCGACGGCGCCTATCCGTTGCGCGGGCAAGTACGCAGCGCTCCGGCACCCTATGCCGAAGAAACACCCGGCGGCGGCCCTGCCCCTGGCGAAGTGTGGGTCGAACCGCGCCTGTTGGCGGCACTGGGGCTGGCGATCGGCGACAGCATCGACGTGGGCATGAAAACCCTGCGCATGAGCCGCGTGCTTACCTACGAACCGGACCGCGCCAACAACTTCTACAGCCTTACCCCACGCGTGATGATGAACCTGGCCGACCTGGAAGCCACCGGCGTGATCCAGCCGGGCAGCCGGGTCACCTACCGTGACCTGTGGCGCGGCAATGCCGAGGCGCTGGCGCAGTACCGTCAGGCCGTGGAAAAAGACCTGGCCGCCAACCAGCGCCTGCGTGACACCCGCGATGGCAACCAACAGATCGGCGGCGCGCTGGGCAAAGCCGAACGCTACCTGAACATGGCCAGCCTGGTAGCTGTGCTGCTGGCAGGCGTGGCCGTGGCACTGTCGGCCAGTCGCTATGCCGCACGCCGACTGGACGCCAGCGCTCTGCTGCGCTGCCTGGGCCTGTCGCGCCACCAGGCATTGGGCTTGTATTGCTTGCAACTGGCCATGCTCGGCCTGGTCGCTGCCCTGGCCGGCGCCTTGCTCGGCTGGCTGGCTCAGCTGGGCCTGTTCCGCCTGCTGCACGGCTTGCTGCCGAGCGTGGTGCCCGCCGGCGGCATCGTTCCAGCGCTGGCAGGTATCGGTACCGGGTTGGTCGCACTGGCTGGGTTTGCCCTGCCGCCGATTGCAGCACTGGGCCAAGTACCGCCTCTGCGTGTGCTGCGCCGTGACCTGCTGCCGATACCTGCGAGCAGTTGGCTGGTGTACGGCGCCGCCCTGCTCGCCCTGGGCCTGATCATGTGGCGCCTGAGCCTCGATCTGCTGCTCACCTTCGCCCTGCTCGGTGGCGGCCTGGTCGCTGCACTTCTGCTCGGCGGCCTGCTGTTGCTCGGTTTACGCAGCCTGCGCCAGCTGCTGGCCGGTGCGCCACTCACCTGGCGTCTGGGGCTGGGCCAGCTATTGCGCCACCCCATGGCGGCAGCAGGCCAGGCCCTGGCATTCGGCCTGATACTGCTGGCCATGGCCTTGGTCGCCCTGCTGCGCGCAGAGCTGCTCGATACCTGGCAAGCACAGCTACCCAAGGATGCGCCTAACCACTTCGCCCTGAACATCCTGCCAGATGACCGTGAGCCGTTCATTCAACACCTGCACCAGGTCAATGCCGCTTCAGCACCGCTGTACCCGGTAACGCCCGGGCGCCTGGTGCAAATCAATGAAAAACCGGTACAGCAGGTGGTCAGCAAGGACTCGGCAGGCGAGCGCGCCGTGCAGCGCGACCTCAGCCTGACCTGGGCCGCCGCGTTGCCCGAAGGCAACGTGCTGACCGCCGGCAACTGGTGGCAAGCCTTGCCAGCCGACAACGACATCCCCGGGGTTTCAGTGGAGGCGGAGCTGGCCAGCAGCCTGAAACTGCAGATGGGCGACCTGCTGACGTTCGATATTGGCGGCCAGCAGCGCCAGGCCCGCGTGAGCAGCCTGCGCAACGTGCATTGGGACAGCTTCCAGCCGAACTTCTACATGATCTTCCAGCCTGGCACGCTGCAGGGGCTGCCGACCACTTACCTGACCAGCTTCTACCTGGCACCGGGGCATGACCTGGATGTCGTCGCGCTGTCACGGGCGTTTCCGGCGGTGACCATCCTGCAGGTGGATGCCTTGCTCGACCAGCTGCGCAGCATTCTCGCCCAGGTAACCCTGGCGGTAGAGTATGTGCTGCTGTTCGTGCTGGCCGCCGGGCTGGCAGTGCTGTTCGCTGGCTTGCAGGCCACGCTGGACGAGCGCATTCGCCAAGGCGCACTGTTGCGCGCACTGGGCGCGGCGCGGCCGTTGCTGGTCAAGGCCCGGCGTATCGAGTTCGGCCTGCTGGGTGCGGCCAGCGGGCTATTGGCGGCCGTGGGCTGCGAACTGATTACCTGGGTGCTGTACCGCTATGCCTTCGACTTGCAGTGGAGCCCGCACCCGTGGCTGCTGGTGTTGCCGCTGACGGGGGCGCTGCTGGTGGGTGGTGCTGGGGTGCTGGGAACGCGGCGGGCGTTGAATGCCAGCCCGCTGGCGGTGTTGCGCGAGGCTTGAGGCCTGGCTGTCAGAGCCTCTGCAGGGACAGCACATGCCTCAAGCTGACGCAAGGCGGGCCAGTCAGTTCGTCGATACGCCCTGGCCGTAACGGATGCTGCTCACATACCAGGTCGCTTCACCGGTAGGTGTATGCACCACCACCTCATCACCCTCCTCCTTCTTCAGCAAGGCACGGGCCATGGGCGAATCGATCGAGATGTAATCGTTGCGCCCGTAGATCTCGTCGTAGCCGACAATGCGAAACTTCATGGTCTCGCCCTCGTCGTTCTCGATCTCAACCCAGGCACCGAAAAACACTTTGCCTTCCTGCTCGGGCGAGTACGCCACCACTTTCACATCTTCAAGCCGCTTGCGCAGGTATCGCACCCTGCGGTCGATTTCGCGCAGCAGCTTCTTGTTGTACTGGTAGTCCGCGTTCTCGCTGCGGTCACCCAACGAAGCCGCCCAGGCAACCTTTTGGGTGATTTCCGGACGATACACCCGCCACAGGTGGTCCAGCTCTTTCTTCAGCGCCTCATGGCCTTCTGTGGTGATGATATTGGTGCTCAATAGCGCATTCCTCAGCGGCGGGTAATCAGGCCTTGACGCGCGATGCGGGTGAGATGGCCGATGACTTCGGCGGCTTCGTCCGGTGCCGGCGCCTGGATCACAGCCAGGTCGAAACGGTCATTGCCATACTGCGCGAGATGACAGCCGCTATCGGCGAACTGGATCAGAAAGGCACGCGCCTGTCCCTTGCGCCGTGACAGGCCTTCAAGATGACGCAAAAGGGTGGGCTGATGCCGGCCGCCGAGCAGGATGCGCGGTGTGCGGGACGCCTGGTTGGCAGGCAAAGGGCTCAAACAGACACTGGTACGTGGGCAACTCATGGAGCTTCTCTCCGCCTCGCGAATCCCGCTGGGCAGCGGTGGGAGGCGTCACCGAACCAGCGCTTTAGCGGTATTTCGGACGGCCCGGAGGTGGGGCTTTCCTGCGCCCCGCAAGTAGCTGTTTAAATCGGCGCAGGCGGTATGCTAGAGCGATGAGCCCCAAGTTGCAAGCGACAAGCCGCAAGCAAGAACAAGCCGAGTACTGGCCCGCGCTTGCCTGCGGCTCGTAGCTCACAGCGTGCAGCTGATTACCGGGCGATCAGGCGGTCGAGCGAGAAGCGGCCAGCGCCTTCGATCATGACTGCAACGGTGCCGGCCAACAGCGCCAGGGCGAACTCATAGCCGTTGTTGGACATGAACAGGCCGTTGCCGATGTGCACCGAAACGATCGCCACTATCAAGGTCACCGTCAGCGCCAGGGCCGCCGGGCGAGCCAGCAGGCCGACCACCAAGGCCAGGCCACCGAAGAATTCGGCACTACCGGACAATAGGGCCATCAGGTAACCCGGCGCCAGGCCGATGCTTTCCATCCATTGGCCGGTGCCTTCCAGGCCGTAGCCACCGAACAGGCCGAAGAGTTTTTGCGCACCATGAGCCATGAAGATGATGCCGACCAGGA
Organism: Pseudomonas sp. 2,4-D; assembly: GCF_030418155.1. NCBI lineage: Bacteria > Pseudomonadati > Pseudomonadota > Gammaproteobacteria > Pseudomonadales > Pseudomonadaceae > Pseudomonas > Pseudomonas sp. 2,4-D. The sequence goes on along the minus strand of NZ_JAUHUI010000002.1, from coordinate 48,406 downwards.
TGCGGATAACGCTCAAGCCAGCGCCAGCACGTGTAGAGAACAGAGCGTTGAGGGTAGTGTTGTTCATGTCGAAGCGTCCTTGAAGTGAAGCAGTTGTGTGGGTATGGGCGCCATCATAATCAATTCTATTGATATGAAAATCGCAAAAAACCCAACATAACAATCGATAAAATCGATGCTTAACGCTTCGCTACGCGCTCCAGCGCCGCGCGTTCGCGGTTGAACGCCAGGTAGTACTTGTTGATGCTGTTGACGAAATTGACCGGTCCCATCCCCACTTGCTCCATGGCGATGCGTTCGGTCTGGAAAAACCACTGGTTGCCGTTGAGCCCCCGCCGTCGAGCCTCTGCACGCATGGCCTGAACCCGCTCGGGGCCGAGGTTGTAGGCTGCCAGCACAAAGGCCATGCGCTCACGCTCGTTGATCTTGGTACTGGCAAAAAACTTGCGCCGGATAAGCGCCAGGTAACGGGCACTGGCCAGGACATTGCCATCTACCGTCGCAGTATTGCTCACCCCCACCCGCTGGGCCGCCGAAGGGGTAATCTGCATCAGACCATGGGCACCACCAGTACCGCGTGCAGCCGGGTTGAGCGTCGACTCCTTGAAGGCCAATGCAGCCAGGTTGAGCCAGTCGATCTGTTGCGCCTGGCCATGCTTCTGCAACACCGCCCGCACCGATGCCAGACGCTGGCGGTCCTTGCTGGCCAACGGATTGTGTACACGGTACTGGCGGCGGTAGATGCGCTCGAACGCCGCATCCTGGTTATCTGGCGCGCGGTAACCTTGCAGAAAGTGATCGACTGCGGCCAACAATTGCGGCGCTTCACGCCCTACATACCAGCGCATGGCTTGCGGCGCCCCCAGGCGCACCCGGCTGTCCAGGCGCAGGCGCGGCATAACCCGGGCCCAACGCCGGGCAATGGGCTGCTCGACCACGGTCAGGTGGTAGATGCCTGCCTGTACCATCTCCAGCACATCCTCCACCGCCAGCGTCGAATCGACCCACTCCACTTTGATCGGCGGCCGCTTGCGCAGTGCCAGTTGCTGGTTGACCTGCTGGATCAGCGGCCCGGCGGCACTGGCACTGGTCAAGGCCACGGTACGCCCTGACAGCTGTTCGACCTTGCTGAAACTTCGCTCGCCTTTGCGCCCGACCAGCATCAGCGGCACCTGGTCGAGTATCGGCGCACTGCCGCGGACACCGCTCACCGTAGTGGGGTCAAGCAGCTCGCCGGGCGCAGCCAGGTCACCCTCGCCGCGGGCCAGGGCGCCCAGCAACTGTTCCTTGGCCCGCGGGATGAGCTTTAGCTGGATCTGCTGGTCGTCAGCGGTGCGAGCATTTAGGAAATGCTCCAAGGCACGCAGGCGATAATACTCGATGCCGACTGGCTCGCCCTTGACCTCACCAGAGCTGTTGCGGCTCTGGTTGACCAGCACTCGCAGTACTTTGCTGGTGCGAATCTGCGGCAGGTCACGCACCTTGGCAGGCGGTATGTTTTGCTGCGGCCCCGGCGAGCGCGCCTGGGCGGGACCGGCAAAGGCCAACCCCAGCGTCAGCAGAAAAATGAGCCAGCATCGCTGCATGCGAAAACGTGTCCGTGGTCGGTGAGCGGCATCCATGGGTTGCACCGCCAAGTGATAAACGACGGTAAAAGACCACGGCAACAGCATGAAGTTCTTGGTTTTTTCAGAAAAACGCGGTTTTTGCTATGCTGGCCGCCCCGCGGCACGAGATAGCACCATGCAACTGATCGATATCGGCGTCAACCTGACCAACAGCAGTTTCCACGACCAACAGGCCGCAATCGTCGAGCGCGCACTGGAGGCCGGCGTTACGCAAATGCTGCTGACAGGCACCAGCCTGGCGGTCAGCGAACAAGCCCTGGCGCTGTGCCAACAACTGGATGCAAGCGGCGCGCACCTGTTCGCCACGGCCGGCGTGCACCCTCATGATGCCAAGGCCTGGGATGCCGACAGCGAGCGCCAGCTGCGACTGTTGCTGAGCGAACCGCGCGTACGCGCGGTAGGCGAATGCGGCCTGGATTTCAACCGCGACTTTTCCCCTCGCCCGCTGCAGGAAAAAGCCCTGGAAGCCCAACTGACACTGGCTGCGCAGCTGCGCCTGCCGGTGTTCCTGCACGAGCGCGATGCCAGCGAGCGCTTGCTGGCGATTCTCAAGGACTACCGCGACCACCTGACCGGCGCGGTGGTGCACTGCTTTACCGGTGAGCGCGAAGCGCTGTACGCCTATCTGGACCTGGACCTGCATATCGGCATCACTGGCTGGATCTGCGACGAACGCCGCGGTACGCACCTGCACCCGCTGGTGGGCAACATCCCTCAAGGCCGGTTGATGCTGGAAAGCGACGCGCCCTACCTGCTGCCACGCAGCTTGCGGCCCAAGCCGAAGAGTGGGCGCAACGAGCCGGCGTTCTTGCCGGAGGTACTGCGCGAAGTGGCCTCGCATCGCGGTGAGTCAGCCGAGCACACGGCAGCGCATACCACCGCAACGGCTCGAGATTTTTTCCAGCTTCCCTGAATCTCGCGGGTTTCTGCGGGCGGGTGAACGCTGTTGATATGCATCAACAAATCCCGTGGTGGATGTGGGCACAATGATGGCACCTTGCCAATATTGTTTCCGCTCAACTCAGAGAAGACCTGCCCATGGGTGCCTGGCTTAGCAATGTTTCCCTGAAGTACAAATTCTGGGCCGTCAATGCAGTGGCCTTTGTCACCACCTTGCTGCTGGTGCTGTACGCCGTGCACCTGGAGCAACGCGCACGTGCCGAGGCGGCTCAGGGCCAGGCGGTCGCACAAGCCCAGTTGCTGGCCGCCTGGCCAGCCGGGCAAGCACTGCCACGCCCGGCCAACGTCATCAGTTGGTCAACAGGGCAAACGCCAACCTACGCCGGGGAGGCGCTCGATGCCCTGCGCAACGCCCAAGGCTGGGTAGCATTGCCGAGCGCCTGGATCCTCGGTGAAAACCCACTGCGTGGCGCACAGGTGTTGCGCAATGGCGACCAGCAGTTGGCTGTGCTGGCCCAGTCACCCAGCCTGCGCCAGGTCTTCTTCGATCGCTTCAGCAATTACGCGGTGTGTGTGCTGATCCTGATGCTGGCCATGCTCGGCGCCTCGCAACTGCTGATCCGCTTCCTGCTCAGCCAACTCAACACCCTCAAGGACGTGATGCTGCACGTGGAAAAAACCGGCGACCTGTCGGCCCGCGTACCGCTAGCCAGTGGCGACGAGGTCGGCCAGATGGCCGGGGCCTTCAACGCCATGCAGTCCACCTATCACCGCATAGTCAGCACCGTCGCCCAAAGCGCAGCACAGCTGGACTCGGGCGCCGCACGCCTGGCCGCCAGCATGAGCGACGTACGCCATGGCATGCTCGGCCAGCAGAGTGAAACCGACCAGGCCGCCACTGCCATCAACGAAATGTCGGCGACCGTGCACCACATTGCCCAGCACGCCGGTGCCACCCGCGATTTGTCACAAACCGCCGACACCTTGGCCGGCAGCGGCCAAGCGGTGGTCAGCCGAGTGCAGGATTCGATTTCCGGGCTTTCCAGCGGCGTGCAGCAAACTGCCGAGATGATTCGACAGCTAGCCGAGGACAGCCAGAAGATCAACGGTGTAGTCAGTGTGATCCACAGTATTGCCGAGCAGACCAACTTGCTGGCGCTTAATGCTGCCATCGAAGCCGCGCGGGCCGGCGACCTGGGCCGCGGCTTTGCCGTGGTGGCCGATGAAGTGCGTAACCTGGCCAAACGCGTGCAAACCTCCACGGATGAAATCACCACCATGGTTTCGGCTCTGCAGTCTGGCACCCGCGATGCGGTGGAGTTCATGCAGGAAAGTTCGTACAAGGCCGACGACTGCGTACGTCAGGCACAGGAAGCCGGTGAGGCGCTGGCTGAAATTACCGGTGCCGTGGCGCAGATGCGCGAAAGCAATACCCAGATCGCTGTAGCGGCCGAGCAGCAAAGCCAGGTAGCCGAGGAAATGAACCGCGCGGTGGTCAGCATCCGCGATGTCACCGAGCGGACCGTGCAGCAGACGGTCGGTTCGGCGACCACCAGCAGCGAACTGGCGACCCTGGCCGGCGAACTGAACAAGGCCATTGGCCAGCTCAAACTATAGTCACCATAGCCAGGTTCGATTGGCCCCCGCTTGGGGGCCGCACTAAGCTTTGGGCATGACCGAGAGGAAATCCCCATGAGCAAACGCCTGCCCAATCTTCCCGCCTGGCAATGGCGCGGCTATCACCATAATCACCGCCACCCGGCCAACCTGGTGTTGCACCTGATCGCTGTGCCGTTGTTCATTCTAGGGGCACTGCTGGTGCTGTCCGGCCTGTTTGGTTTCGACCTCGGCCAGATCGCGGTGGGTGTGATTGCCCTGGTCGCCGCGCTGGGCCTGCAGCGCCAAGGCCACCGCCTTGAAGCCCAGCAGCCCGAGCCGTTCGCCAACCGCCAGGATGCCGTGCAGCGCTTACTGACCGAGCAGTTCATCACCTTTCCGCGCTTTGTGGTGAGCGGGGCCTGGTGGAGGGCCTGGCGCGAACGGCACAAGCACCGACACTGAGCCAGCTGCCGGAGCGCTCCTTGTGAGCAGCCTGGTAAGGATCAGGCGAAAACGGTGACGGTCTGCCGGCTCAAGGCCAACAACTCGCCCTGCGCCGTCCACAACGCCGCGGCAGCATGACCATAGCCATCCCGCGCATGCTCGGTTTCCACGCAGTACCGGCACCATTCCTGGGTCGAAAGCTTCGCCGTTGGCTGGATAAACTCGATGGTCCAAGTCAGCGTACTGCCCGCAGCGGGTTGCTTGAGAAACGGCATAAGGCTGGGCGGCCACGCATCCACCAACGCCAGCAAGTGCGCCTCGTTCACCGGCTCGTCAGCCACATCCCGCAAACGCACCCAGCCGCCCATCTTGCGCGACTGATTGCCACTGAACGGCAGCCCGCCTACTGCCCAGCGCAGGGCCACGTGGCGCATGAACTCCGGGGTAACGCCTTTGATATAGGGCAACTCCGGGGCCGCCTCTTCGAGCGCAGGCATTTCAATGGCCGGTAACGCCGGCACTTCGACCACCGAAGGGCGGCCCGCACCGAAATTGCCCTGCACCAAAGTCACCACCTGGCCATCCTGAACAGCGCGGCCCAGCAACGTGCTAACCGCCTTGCCTTCGCGCAAAACCTCCACCTCGAAGCGGATGGGCACATCCGCCGCCGCGGGTGCCACGAAGCTGATGGCCAATGAGCGTACCGGGCGGTTGTCGCAGATCTTGAGGCGCATGGTTTCATAGACCATGGCCGCCATCAGCCCGCCAAAGGCAGCGCGCCCCTGGGCCCAGCTGGGCGGAATGCTGACGGAATCCGGGTTGGCGCGCACGGCGTCGAGCAGTTGGTTGAAATTCATTGGCCGGCTCCTGCCTGCAAAGAAAAGGTCCGCTCATCCTAGCCAGCAAACGCTGGGCAATCAGCCCGCATATCGGTCATTTTCCGTGATAACGCCGCGCCAGCGCCTCTTGCAGGGCATCCAGCGTCACATCCGACTGGCGCTCCGCCTCATGCAGCTCCTGCTCCCAATCGGCCTTGCAGGGGAGCAAGTCGGCATGGTCGCGCGCTTGCAGCTGCCATTGCAGGCGGTCGTGCCAATCACCCAGGTTGCCCTGTGCCTTTTTCAACAGACGTTGCAGTCTCTTCCCAGCGTGATCGAGTTGCGGGTAGGCCTCGTCGCCATAGCGTGCACGCTTGATCAACAAACGCAGGCGGTGGCGATCGTGAGCAGGGTCCTGCAACGCTTTGTGCAACTTGCGCCACTGCTTGACCAAGCGCTTGTCGATACGTTTGCTTAGCGACTTGACCAGCCCCTCCCGGCCCGCCGCTCGCAGGAACAATGGAAATGCGTCGAGAATCGCCAATACCCTGGCCAGCTGTGGGCTGGCAGCGACACTGGCGAAAGTCCTGTCTCGCCCCTCCAGACGCCGCTGGCCGGCTGCCGCGTGACCGCGCCCGATCAGCTCGGCTGCCAGCACCTCGCGATCACGCAGCGGCGTGGTAAGGGTCCCCAGCGAACGTGCAGCATCCTCCAGCTGCTCCACACCAGGCAGCCCACGCAGCGGCCTCAGCAGACTGCGCAGGCGCCGCAAGGTGGTACGCAAGTCGTGCAAGGCCTCGCTGTCGGTATTGGCAGCCAGGCGTTCACGACAGGCCAGCAAGCGCACCTGCAAGGTCAGTATCTGGGCAACGACATGGTCGAGCATGGCAGACATACGATGCTCCCTGTTCAGCGCCCGGCGCGAGATTCACGAATGTAGAATCGCGCCTTTTCAGCTTTGCGGGTACAGCTTTCGTAGCCTTCGAACTGCTGCTGGGTCTTGGCCCCGGTCAGCAATGACAAGGCCTTGGAATAACTTACGGCCCCGGCGAAGCCTTCGGCCTTGGCCAGGTCCAGCTCCTTCCAGGCGGCATCCAGCTGGGTCGCGCAGCTGTCACGGTAGGCCGTCTTGCCCGCGCAGCCAGCAAGGGCCAAGGCAATCAGTGGAAGGCAAATCCAGGCTTTCATCAGTAATACCTCTATGGAAAAACGGTGGCTGTTCGACGCTCCGACAGCTGGAAAGTGCCATGCCCGGCCGGCTTTGCCCAGCCAGTTTTATTACAGTAGCTCAGCACGATCTACATTGAAGCACAGGTGGCGATGGGTGCATTGTAGGACCATGATGGCACTGGCCGGGGAATGTTCATGAGTAAACGTGTGGCACTGGTACTGGGATCGGGCGGCGCCCGCGGGTATGCACACATCGGCGTTATCGAGGAAATCGAGCGCCGCGGCTACGACATAGCCTGCGTCGCGGGGTGTTCCATGGGCGCGGTGATTGGCGGTATCTATGCCGCCGGCAAGCTGGACGACTATCGCAACTGGATCGAAAGCCTCGACTACCTCGATGTGCTGCGCCTGGTCGACGTCAGCTTTCGCCTCGGCGCGATTCGCGGCGACAAGGTGTTCGGGCAGATCCGCAAGATCGTCGGCGAGATCAACATCGAGCAACTGCGCATCCCCTACACCGCAGTTGCCACCGACCTTACCAACCAGCAGGAAATCTGGTTCCAGGAGGGTTGCCTGCATCAGGCCATGCGCGCCTCGGCGGCCATTCCCAGCCTGTTCACGCCGGTGATGCAAGGCAACCGCATGCTTGTCGACGGTGGCATCCTCAACCCGCTGCCAATCGTGCCGGTGGTGTCCAGCCATTGCGACCTGATCATCGCGGTCAACCTCAACGCCACCAACCAGAAGCAGTACCAGTTGCCGGTGATAGAGCGCCCGGCGGCGTTCAAGATGCGCTTTGACGCCTTGTTGAGCTCGCTGGGTTCACGCTTGCCATTCCGGCGCAAACCGGCGGAAGAGCTGATCCGCATCGAAAAGGAAATCGTCGCCGAGGGGTTGGCACCGCCAAGCCCGTGGCTTGACAGCGCCGACCCGGAAAGCCAGCAAGCGGCAGCGGCCCCGGAACGCGAGGGCGCGCCGAAGTCGGCCACCGGTTCTTTCATCATCGACAACGTGGGGCCAGCGTCGCTGTTGGACTTGATCAACCAGAGCTTCGAGGTCATGCAGACTTCGCTGGCACAGTACAAGATTGCCGGCTATCCACCGGATGTGCTGATCAACGTGCCCAAGCGGGTGTGCCGGTTTTTCGAGTTCTACAAGGCGCCGGAGCTCATCGCCCTGGGGCGAGAGATTGCGCGCGATACGCTGGACAGTTATGAAGGGGTGAAACGGTAGAGCCTGGTTGGCGCCGCCCCTGAAGGCGGTGCGGTCTTCGACGATGACCGTGCTCGCGGCTGGCGAAAACGAAACAGGCCGCACGAGGCGGCCTGTTTCTTCATGCAACGAACACCTTAGTAACGGGTGATGTCTGCATTGGCTTCCAGCTGCTTGCGGTAAGCCGCAAAGTCCTGCTGGCCAGCACGTGACGCGAGGTAGCGGCGAATTTGCTGCTTCTCTTCGTCGGTGGCGGCAGCGCCTTCGTTCACGCCCTTGAGCTGCAACACCACCAGGCTACCGTCACGCAGCACCACGCTGCCATACACAGGCTTGTCCTTGGCTTGCGGCTTGCCCAGACGGAACAGTGCCTGCAGTTCGGCCGGGTCAATACCGTCCTCACCACGGGTAACTGCTTCATAGGCTTTCCAGCCTTGGCCTTCGTGCACGCTGCCTGCTGCGATGGAACCGTCACGCAGGCCGGCAATCAGCTTGTCTGCCTTGGCCTTGAGTTCGGCAGTCGCTTTCTCTTTGGCCAGGTGCTCCCTGATGTTCTTGGCCACAGCGTCCAGCGGCAGTTGCTCTGGCTTGCGGTGTTCCTTGACGCGCAGCACCACCGTGGTCTCGGGGTCGAGCTCGATGGCGGTGCTATTGGCACCCTCATCCAGCACTTCTTCAGAGAACGCAGCCTGCACCACCGCACGGTTTGCGGTAATGCCTTCACCGCCCTCGCGGCCGAAGGCGGCGGAGGTGTGTACCTTGAGGTTCAGGTCCTGAGCCGGCTGGGCCAGGTCGGAAGCCTCGTAGGCAGCATCCTGCAGTTGCTTGCTGGCGTCGACATAGCGCTGCTCGACCAGCGGCATCTTCAGATCGCGGGTCAGTTTGTCCTTCAGGCTGGCGAAGCTCGGTACTTCTGGCGCCTGGACGCCCAGCAGCTTGATCAGATGGTAGCCAAATTCGGTGCGCACCGGAGCAGATACCTGGCCATTCTGCAGCTGGTACAGCGCCTCTTCGAAGGCCGGGTCGTATACGCCCGGGCCGGCAAAGCCGAGGTCACCACCGCTGTTGGCGGAGCCTGGGTCCTGAGAGAACTCCTTGGCCAAAGCGGCAAAGTCCTCACCCTTGGCCAGACGCTGCTCGATCTCTTCGGCGCGGGCCTTGGCCTGGGCGTCGGTGACCTTGTCGTTGACCTCGATGAGGATGTGCGCGGCATGGCGCTGCTCGGCCAGGTTGGCGATTTCCTTCTCGTACTGGGCCTTGAGCTCTTCGTCGGTCACTTTGACCTGATCGAAGAAAGCCGACTTCTTCAGCTCGATGTAGTCGATCACGACCTGGTCAGGCGACATGAACTCCTTGGCGTGCTGGTCGTAGTGCGCCTTGATCTCTTCGTCGCTGACCTTGACTGCGGCCGGGTCGGCCTTGAACGTCAGGGAGGCGAAGTCGCGGGTCTGCTTCTCCAGGCGAGCGAAGGCATCGACCTGTTGATCGGTGACGAAGCTGCTGCCGGCCAGGCCGGTGCGCAGTTGGCCGATGAGCATTTCCTCGCCGAGCATCTCGCGGAACTGCATGCGGCCGTAGCCCATCTGGCGGATAACCTGGTCGAAACGGTCAGCGCTGAACTTGCCGTCCACCTGGAACTCAGGGGTCTGCAAGATCACCTGATCCAGCGCGGCCTCGGAGAATGCGAACTTGGCATCCTCAGCACCTTGCAGCAGCAGCTTGCGGCTGATCAGCCCCTTGAGTGCCTCCTCACGCAGCAACTTGTCATCCAGCAGCGCCGGGTCGAAATCCTTGCCCAACTGTTGCATCAGTTGACGGCGCTGCATGTCGGCCGCCTGGCTCAGTTCGTTCTGGCTGATGGTCTGGCCGTTCACCTTGGCGGCGTCCTGGCTATGAGTGGCGGCCTGGAAAATGGCTTCGAAACCGGTCAATGCCATCAACACGACGATAAGGCCGATGATGGTCTTGGCAATCCAACCTTGTGAATTGTCCCTGATATTTTGCAGCATGCGTCCCCCAGAAACGGCTGTACCACTGCGTCGACAACCGCGGAGCGTGGGTAGAATCCTGATAAAAGAAAGGCGCATCCGAGGATGCGCCTTTTCTTAGCAAACGTGTCAGGCGGGAACGTTTGCGGCCCGCCATCACCGTGCTCGGACCAGGCCAGGCCGGGTCCGGCTGAAAGACGACTTAGTTGACGGCGTCTTTCAGGCCTTTGCCTGCCTTGAAACCTGGAACCTTGGCGGCTTCGATCTTGATTGCCTTGCCGGTTTGCGGGTTGCGGCCAGTACGCTCGGCGCGCTCCTTGACCGAGAAGGTACCAAAGCCAACCAGTACTACATCGTCACCTTGCTTCAGGGCGCCGGTGACGGATTCGATGACTGCGTCCAGCGCACGGCCGGCTACAGCTTTCGGGATGTCTGCAGATGCGGCGATAGCGTCAATCAGTTCCGACTTGTTCACTCTAAGTCCCCTTATTTCTCTATTGAGTTTGTTTCTAAGTATGTAATGAAAAGCTTATGAAACGTGTGCTGGGAGGCATGGCGACAATAACGTGCCGCTTTATAGCAAGGCGCCGAAAATACTGTCAAGGAAAGCCCCCCAGCCAAAAACTACTAATGCGTGCTGATTCTTTCCTTAGCATCGCCGTCGCGCTTCTCGTCTTTCGCGACAATCTCCGGAGCCACATCTGGCAAGGGCTCCGGGGCGTATTGCAGCGCAATTTGCAGGACTTCGTCAATCCATTTGACCGGTTTGATCTGAAGATCCTGTTTGATATTTTCAGGAATCTCCTTGAGATCGCGAACATTTTCCTCGGGAATGATCACCGTCTTGATCCCGCCACGGTGTGCCGCCAGCAGTTTTTCCTTCAGCCCGCCAATGGCCAATACCTGGCCACGCAAGGTGATTTCGCCGGTCATGGCCACGTCGGCACGTACCGGAATCTGCGTCAGCGCCGACACCAGTGCGGTGCACATTCCGATACCGGCACTTGGGCCGTCCTTCGGCGTGGCGCCCTCAGGCATGTGAATGTGCACGTCATGCTTCTCGTGGAAGTCGGCGGCAATCCCCAGGCTGCGGGCGCGGCTGCGCACCACGGTCTGCGCGGCGGTAATCGACTCGACCATGACATCGCCCAGCGAGCCTGTCTTGATCAACTGGCCCTTGCCGGGGATGACCACGGCCTCGATGGTCAGCAACTCGCCGCCCACCTGGGTCCAGGCCAGGCCGGTTACCTGGCCGATCTGGTCCTGCTGCTCGGCCAGGCCATAGCGGAACTTGCGCACGCCCAGCAGGTGCTCCAGCTGCTCGCTGGCCACCTTGACCTTGACCTGCTTCTGCCCGGTATGTTCCTTGACCACCTTGCGGCAGACCTTGGCAATTTGCCGTTCCAGACCCCGTACACCGGCTTCACGGGTGTAGTAGCGGATGATGTCGCGAATCGCCGAGACGTCGACTTCCAGCTCTTCTTTCTTCAAGCCGTTGGCCTTGACCTGCTTGGGCACCAGGTACTTGACCGCGATGTTGATCTTTTCATCCTCGGTGTAGCCAGGCAGACGGATGACTTCCATCCGGTCCAGCAGCGCCGGCGGGATGTTCATCGAGTTCGAGGTACACAGGAACATCACGTCCGAGAGGTCGTAGTCGACCTCCAGGTAGTGGTCGTTGAAGTTGTGGTTCTGCTCAGGGTCGAGCACTTCCAGCAGTGCCGAGGCTGGGTCACCGCGCATGTCGCTGCCCATCTTGTCGATCTCGTCGAGCAGGAACAGCGGGTTGCGCACACCCACCTTGGTCATCTTCTGGATCAGGCGACCCGGCATGGAGCCAATGTAGGTACGGCGGTGGCCACGGATCTCGGCCTCGTCACGCACGCCACCCAGGGCCATGCGCACGAACTTGCGGTTGGTGGCGGCAGCGATCGACTCGGCCAGCGAGGTCTTGCCGACGCCGGGTGGCCCGACCAGGCACAGTACCGGACCGCGGATCTTCTTGACGCGCTTCTGCACGGCAAGGTACTCGAGGATGCGTTCCTTGACCTCTTCCAGGCCATAGTGGTCGGCATCGAGGATTTCCTCGGCCTTGGCCAGGTCCAGACGCACCTTGCTCTGAGCCTTCCACGGCACCTGCACCAACCAGTCGAGGTACGAGCGCACCACGGTAGCTTCGGCCGACATCGGAGACATTTGCTTGAGCTTGTTCAGCTCCGCCTGAGCCTTGGCCAAGGCATCTTTAGGGAGACCTGCGGCTTCGATGCGCTTTTTCAGCTCTTCGACTTCATTGTGGCCTTCGTCACCATCGCCAAGTTCTTTCTGAATGGCCTTCATCTGCTCATTCAGGTAGTACTCGCGCTGGCTGCGCTCCATCTGCTTCTTGACCCGGCCGCGAATGCGCTTTTCGACCTGCAGGAGGTCGATTTCGGCATCCAGCAGTGCCAGCACGTGCTCGACACGGGTAGTCAAGTCGACGATTTCAAGAATTTCCTGCTTCTGCTCGATCTTCAGGGCCATGTGCGCGGCCATGGTGTCGACCAGGCGCCCTGGCTCGTCGATGCTGTTCAGCGAAGACAGCACTTCGGCAGGCACCTTCTTGCCCAGCTGAACGTATTGTTCGAACTGCGACAGCAGCGTGCGCACGAACACTTCCGACTCACGCTCGGCAGTGTCGGTTTCGTCGATCAGGGAGACTTCGGCACGGATGTGCCCATCAACTTCGGAGAAGCGCTCGACCGCACCACGCTGCTCGCCTTCGACCAGCACCTTGACGGTGCCATCAGGCAGCTTCAGCAGTTGCAGCACGGTGGCAACGGTACCGACGCGGTACAGGGCGTCCTCGCCCGGATCGTCGTCGGCTGGATTCTTCTGGGCCAGCAGAAGGATCTGCTTTTCGCCCGTCATCGCCGCCTCGAGGGCTTCGATGGACTTTTCGCGCCCCACGAACAGCGGGATAACCATGTGCGGGTAAACAACGACATCGCGCAATGGCAAAAGAGGCAAGTCGAGGGTGGTCTTCATGATTTCGCCTCTACAGCGGCCTTATGGCCGGAAACCGGTGGAAATGATGCTTGGACCTAATGTGGGGGTACGCTTGGGAAATTACAAGCGCTTGCACAGGAAAAGCAGAAAGGGGCCCGTAGGCCCCCTCTTGCTTGCAACCGAGAACCGGCCATTGCCTGAATCAGGCGTCTGGCGCGGCCTTGGCTTGCGGCTCGCTGTTTTCGTAGATCATCAGCGGCTGCGAGGTGCCCTCGATGACGCTCTCGTCGATAACCACCTTGCTGACATCCTTTTTCGAAGGGATCTCATACATGGTATCGAGCAACACGCCTTCGAGGATCGAACGCAGGCCACGAGCGCCAGTCTTGCGCTCCAGGGCCTTGCGTGCAACGGCCTTGAGCGCATCGCTGCGGAACTCGAGGTCGACGCTTTCCATCTCGAACAGCTTGGCATATTGCTTGGTCAGGGCATTCTTCGGCTCGGTGAGGATCTGCATCAACGCAGCCTCATCCAGTTCGTCAAGGGTAGCCAGTACCGGCAGACGGCCGACGAATTCCGGAATCAGGCCAAACTTGACCAGATCGTCCGGTTCGACCTCACGCAGGGACTCGCCAACCTTCTTGCCCTCTTCCTTGCTGCGCACTTCGGCACCAAAACCGATGCCACCTTTGGTGGAGCGGTTCTGGATGACCTTTTCCAGGCCCGAGAACGCACCACCGCAGATGAACAGGATGTTGCGGGTATCAACCTGCAGGAATTCCTGTTGCGGGTGCTTGCGGCCACCCTGCGGCGGAACCGAGGCCACGGTGCCCTCGATTAGTTTCAGCAGCGCCTGCTGCACGCCCTCACCGGACACATCGCGGGTAATGGACGGGTTGTCCGACTTGCGCGAGATCTTGTCGATTTCGTCGATGTAGACAATGCCCATCTGGGCCTTTTCCACGTCGTAGTCGCACTTCTGCAACAGCTTCTGGATGATGTTCTCAACGTCCTCACCCACATAACCGGCTTCGGTCAGGGTGGTGGCGTCAGCAATGGTGAACGGTACGTTCAACAGGCGTGCCAGGGTTTCGGCGAGCAGGGTCTTACCCGAGCCGGTCGGCCCGATGAGCAGGATGTTGCTCTTGCCCAGTTCGACTTCGTCACCCTTCTTGTCACGCTGGTTCAGGCGCTTGTAGTGGTTGTACACCGCTACGGCCAGCACCTTCTTTGCGCGCTCCTGACCAATGACATACTGGTCAAGGATGCCGCTGATTTCTTTCGGCGAAGGCAATTTGTGCGCGCTGCTCTCGGCCTGGGCTTCCTGCACCTCCTCTCGGATGATGTCGTTGCACAGGTCGACGCACTCGTCGCAGATAAATACCGAGGGCCCGGCAATCAGTTTGCGCACTTCGTGCTGGCTTTTGCCGCAGAAGGAGCAATAAAGCAATTTGCCGCTGTCCTCGCCGTTACGGGTGTCAGTCATTCGATCGATCCAATCCGGTAGGCTTGCAACACAAGATGAAGGCAATTGCGGGCTTTTTCAAGTCCGCAGGTAGGCGCTTTCGACGCCCACCTGCTCTGACCCCCCGGTTCAGGAGGCCAGTTGCCGCTTGTCGTAGACCGAGTCGATCAGGCCGTACTCGGCTGCGCGCGAGGCGCTCATGAAGTTGTCACGCTCGGTGTCACGCTTGATGGTTTCGAGGTCCTGGCCGGTGTGATAGGCCAGCAGCTCGTTCAGACGGGCCTTGATATTGAGAATTTCCTGGGCGTGGATCTCGATATCGGTGGCCTGCCCCTGGAAGCCGCCCAGCGGCTGGTGGATCATCACGCGCGAGTTAGGCAGGCAATGACGCTTGCCCTTGGCACCTGCCGCCAGCAGGAAGGCGCCCATGCTGCAGGCCTGGCCGATGCAGATGGTCGAAACGTCCGGCTTGATGAACTGCATGGTGTCGTAGATCGACATGCCGGCGGTGACGGAACCGCCCGGCGAGTTGATGTACAGATGGATATCCTTGTCCGGGTTTTCCGCCTCAAGGAACAGCAGTTGCGCAACGACGAGGTTGGCCATGTAGTCCTCTACCGGGCCAACCAGGAAGATCACACGCTCCTTCAACAGGCGCGAGTAGATGTCGTAAGCGCGTTCGCCACGGGCGGACTGCTCGATAACCATCGGGACCAGGCCGCCTGCGGCCTGGATGTCAGAGCTCTGCTGAATATAAGAATTGCGGGACATGTCCTGCGCTCACTCCCAAATAGTCATGGCTTGAATACGCACAAGCCAGCTCGAAGGCTGGCTTGTGGAGGTTTCCTACGAGAGAAGCCCGTTACTCAGCAGCGGCAGGAGCCTCGACTGGTTTAACGGCTTCTTCGTACGAGACCGACTTGTCGGTCACAGTCGCTTTCTGCAGAACAGTATCTACAACTTGTTCTTCCAGCACAACCGAACGCACTTCGTTCAGTTGCTGGTCGTTCTTGTAGTACCAGGCGATGACCTGCTCAGGCTCTTGGTAAGCCGAAGCCATTTCTTCGATCATCTCGCGAACCTTGGCGTCGTCCGGCTTCAGCTCGAACTGCTTGACCACTTCGGCCACGATCAGGCCCAGCACGACGCGGCGCTTGGCTTGCTCTTCGAACAGCTCGACTGGCAGCTGCTCAGGCTTGATGTTGCCACCAAACTGCTGAACAGCCTGCACGCGCAGACGGTTGACTTCGTTTTCCAGCAGGGCCTTTGGAACTTCGATCGGGTTGGCAGCCAGCAGACCGTCCATAACCTGGTTCTTGACCTTGGTCTTGATCGCCTGACGCAGCTCACGCTCCATGTTCTTGCGAACTTCGGCGCGGAAGCCTTCCAGCGTCGATTCCTTGATGCCGAACTGGGCGAAGAACTCTTCGTTCAGTTCTGGCAGTACAGGTGCCGAAACGCTGTTGACGGTGATGGTGAACTCGGCGGCTTTGCCAGCCAGATCCAGGTTCTGGTAGTCCTCTGGGAAGGTCACGTTGACAACGCGCTCTTCGCCAGCCTTGGCGCCTACCAGGCCCTCTTCGAAGCCTGGGATCATGCGGCCGGAACCCAGCACCAGCAGGGTGCCCTTGGCCGAACCACCGGCAAACGCTTCACCGTCGACCTTGCCGACGAAGTCGATGTTGACTTGGTCGTCATTCTGCGCAGCGCGCTCAACGGCCTCGAAGCGGGTGTTCTGCTTGCGCAGCACTTCCAGCATGTTGTCCAGGTCACTGTCAGCCACTTCGGCGCTCAGGCGCTCGACCTTGATCGACTCGAGGCCCGCAACAGTGAACTCAGGGAACACTTCGAAGATGGCAACGAACTCCAGATCCTTGCCCTTTTCGAAGGACTTGGGCTCTACAGCCGGGGCGCCAGCCGGGTTCAGCTTCTGCTCGACGATGGCTTCGTAGAAAGAGGCCTGGACCAGGTCACCGAAAGCCTCTTGACGGGCGTCCGCCTCGAAACGCTGGCGGATCACGGTCATCGGTACTTTACCAGGACGGAAGCCCGCAATCTTGGCGCGCTTGGCAGTCTGCTGCAGACGCTTGTTGACTTCGTTCTCGACGCGCTCGGCCGGAACGGCGATGGTCATGCGGCGCTCGAGAGCGGAAGTGTTTTCAACAGAAACTTGCATGGATATTCCTCGTTGCACAGACGTTAGCCGGCGTTAGCCCGACTCCAGAATCAAGGGCAAACATTCTAGTGAGTCACGCAGCAGAAGTCACCCCACACGGGACGACTGAAAACAACGCCGGTCGATTAACTTTCAAGGCCCGCACGGCACAGCGCCAGGCCTGCTTCCAACAGGGGCTGCGCGGCGCCGGGGGCGGCCTGCAGCCGAAATACTTTGTCAAACAACTACCCGCAACGCATTCGCTTCCTTTATTCAGGATCAATGTCGTTGAACTGGCAGTACTCCTCCCATTCCAGCCCCAGCGCCTCGGCCACTTCACGGTGCGTTTCCAGACGCATGGCCTGCAGCTGCTCCGGGGACTCGGCAATCAATTGCAGCGCCAGCTCCCAAGGCTCAATACCCTGCTCCTCGGCGGCATCCTCGAACGCCCACTCGATTTGCTGGGCCTGCTCACGCGCATCCAGCTCGCGGATCTCCTCGAGCAACTGCGGATTGGCGTCGGCAAAGCGCTGCAGCGCCAGGGCCTGACGGGCTTCTTTTGCAATCATCGTGATGTCCTTTGCCGGCCAAACAGGCCGGTGTTTCAACCGGCTGAAATCTAACAGCTTTTATTGGGGTGCCACCAGTGGATTACAAGGGGCAGGAGGTGTTTTGACTGGGGCGGGGCTCATCACCGCTACGCAGACCCAAAACAAAAAGGCGCCCGATCTCACGATCAAGGCGCCTTTCAGGAATATGGGGTGGACGATGGGAATCGAACCCACGACAACTGGAATCACAATCCAGCGCTCTACCAACTGAGCTACGCCCACCATATTGCGGTCTTGCAGTACTACCTTACAGAAGCATGGTGCGGACGAAGAGACTCGAACTCTTACAGCTTGCGCCGCTGGAACCTAAATCCAGTGTGTCTACCAATTTCACCACGTCCGCGTAACGCTTAAAACAAAGGCGCCAGATGCTATCGAGGCGCCCTTGAAAAATATGGGGTGGACGATGGGAATCGAACCCACGACAACTGGAATCACAATCCAGCGCTCTACCAACTGAGCTACGCCCACCATATTGCATTACAGCCTACTTGCTTGCCAAAGCTGCCTAATGGCGCACCCGGCAGGACTCGAACCTGCGACCATCCGCTTAGAAGGCGGATGCTCTATCCAGCTGAGCTACGGGCGCTTAAGCTTGAAGCCTAACCGAACGAGACGCTAACAAGGAACTGTTAAACCACTCATTCTGCCCGACTTAGCCAACCAGTGCTAGGCTGTGCCCGACAAGTGCGGCGAATCTTATAGTCGACCCCGAAAGTCGTCAACACCTTTTTCGAAAAAATTTAAATTATTTAAGGGGTTAGGGGATTTGCCCGACCACCCGCCTTTGCCCTTGGCCCATGTCGTGCGAGAATGCACGTTCTTTATTGTTCCTTCTCGATGGTTAATCACGCGTCTATGACTGCACACCTAATCGATGGCAAGGCTATCGCCGCCAGCCTGCGCCAGCAGATCGCTCAACGTGTCGTGGAGCGTCGCCAGCAAGGCCTGCGTACGCCGGGCCTGGCAGTGATCCTGGTCGGCACCGACCCCGCCTCCCAAGTCTATGTCTCGCACAAGCGCAAGGACTGCGAAGAGGTCGGCTTCATTTCGCAGGCTTTCGACCTGCCCAGCGAGACCACGCAACAAGCCCTGACCGAGCTGATCGACCGTCTCAATGACGACCCGGCCGTCGACGGCATCCTGCTGCAACTGCCGCTGCCGGCGCACCTGGACGCCTCGTTGCTGCTTGAGCGCATTCGCCCGGACAAGGATGTGGACGGCTTCCATCCGTACAACATCGGCCGCCTGGCCCAGCGTATTCCACTGCTGCGCCCGTGCACACCGAAAGGCATCATGACCCTGCTGGAAAGCACCGGCCAGGACCTGTACGGCATGAACGCGGTGATCGTCGGCGCGTCCAACATCGTTGGCCGCCCGATGGCCATGGAGCTGCTGCTGGCCGGCTGCACCGTGACGGTCTGCCACCGCTTCACCAAGGACCTGGCCGGCCATGTCGGGCGTGCCGACCTGGTGGTCGTGGCTGCCGGCAAGCCGGGCCTGGTCAAAGGTGAGTGGGTCAAGGAAGGCGCCATCGTCATCGACGTGGGCATCAACCGCCAGGAAGACGGCAAGCTGGTCGGCGACGTGGTCTACGAGACTGCCCTGCCACGCGCCGGCTGGATCACACCAGTGCCCGGCGGCGTCGGGCCGATGACCCGGGCGTGCCTGCTGGAGAACACGCTGTATGCGGCAGAAGAGCTGCACAAGTAATACCGCGTGATGCAAAAACGGCACCCTTACAGGTGCCGTTTTTTTTGCCCGTGACTAATGGCCTCTTCGCGAGCGAGCGGTTGCACGGCCCCCGCGGTCGGTGAAACCACCACGGTGTTCAGCCGATCACTTCCTGGCCGCCTCCCAGGACTTCAGCAGTTCGTTGTAGCTGACTGTCTCGCCCATGGGCTTTTCGTTGGCCAGCTTGGCTTTCGGCGCACCCGGCTGGTCGAACCAGTACTGGGCATCCTTCTCCGGATTCAGCTTGGGTGCACACGTCGCCTGGGCGTTGGAGCGTTGCAGGCGCTCCATCATGCGGTCCTGGTCGCGGGCCAGCCCATCCAGGGCTTCCTGCGGGGTCTTTTCGCCACTGGCGACTTCGGCGATATGGCTCCACCACAATTGCGCCAACCGCGGGTAGTCCGGCACGTTGGTGCCGGTCGGCGTCCACTGCACCCGCGCAGGGCTGCGATAGAACTCCACCAGCCCACCGAGCTTGGGCGCCAACTCGGTCATGGCCTGGGAGTTGATGTCCGACTCACGAATCGGCGTCAGGCCGACGATGGTCTTTTTCAGCGATACGGTCTTTGAGGTGACGAACTGGGCGTACAGCCACGCCGCCAAGCGTTGCTTCTCGGGGGTGGACTTGAAGAAGGTCCACGAGCCGGTGTCCTGGTAGCCGAGTTTCATACCCTCTTCCCAGTATGGCCCCTTCGGTGAAGGCGCCATGCGCCACTTCGGCGTGCCGTCGGCATTCACAACCGGCAAGCCGGGCTTCGTCATGTCGGCGGTGAATGCGGTGTACCAGAATATCTGCTGGGCAATGTTGCCTTGCGCCGGCACAGGGCCGGCTTCGGAGAATGTCATGCCCTGCGCTTCCTTGGGCGCGTAAGCACGCATCCAGTCCACGTACTTCTGCGTGGCATAGACGGCGGCCGGCCCATTGGTATCGCCGCCGCGGGTCACGCTGGAACCCACCGGATGGCAGTCCTCCACGCGAATGCCCCATTCATCGACCGGCAAACCATTGGGCAGGCCCTTGTCGCCGCCGCCGGCCATCGAGAACCAGGCATCGGTGAAGCGCCAGCCCAGGGACGGGTCTTTCTTTCCATAGTCCATGTGCCCGTAGACGCGCTTGCCGTCGATCTCCTTGACGTCTTCGGTGAAGAACTTGGCAATGTCCTCGTACGCCGACCAGTTCACTGGCACCCCCAGTTCATAGCCGTACTTCTCTTTGAACCTGGCCTTCAACTCAGGCCGTTCGAACCAGTCGGCGCGGAACCAGTACAGGTTGGCGAACTGCTGGTCGGGCAGTTGGTAGACCTTGCCGTCGGGCGCGGTGGTGAAGGAAATACCGATGAAGTCCTTCAGGTCGAGGGTCGGCGAGGTGTAGGCTTTGCCCTCGTTGGCCATCAGGTCGGTGATCGATTCCACTTTGCCGTAGCGAAAGTGCGTACCGATCAGGTCGGAGTCGTTGACCCAGCCGTCATAGATGTTCTTGTCCGACTGCATCTGCGTCTGCAGTTTTTCCACCACGTCGCCTTCCTGCAGCAGGTCGTGGGTCAGCTGGATGCCGGTGATCTCACTGAAAGCCTTGGCCAGCACCTTGGATTCGTATTCATGGGTGGTGATGGTTTCCGACACAACGTTGATCTTCATCCCGCGAAACGGCTCGGCTGCCTTGATGAACCACTGCAATTCGGCCAACTGCTGTTCGGGGGTAAGGGTCGAAGGCTTGAACTCGCTGCCGATCCATTTCTTTGCCGCCTCTTCGTACTGGTCGGCCCAGGCTGTGCCTTGCACGCTGGCCAGTACCAGCAACGCGGCCAGGGTCAAATGTCGCCTGTTGTGTTTGTTGTCGAACATTGTGATCTCCCGTTTCAGTTATCCCACAGGGCCGCTCGCTCAGCCCCAGCGCAACACCACCGCCAGCCACGCCAGCGACAGCAGCGAGGCCACCCACAATGGCCAGTCGCTGACACCGACCACCAGCAGGTGCAGGTAGGCGCTGGCCAGCAGGCCGATGAACAAACGGTCACCACGGCTGGTGACCAGCGGCAAAAAGCCCCGTCGCTCTACGCAGGGGCGACGCAGTTCAAGCAGGGTCATGCCCAGCAGCAAGAGGCCCACAGCGGCGAAGAACAGCGCTGTCGGCAGGGTCCAGGCCATCCAATCCATGCGTTGCCCTCCTCACACCCGGCCCAGGGCGAAGCCCTTGGCCACATGATTGCGCACGAACCAGATCACCAGCATGCCCGGCAAGATGGTCAGCACTCCCGCCGCCGCCAGCACACCCCAGTCGATGCCCGATGCCGACACTGTGCGGGTCATCACCGCGGCAATCGGCTTGGCATTCACCGAGGTCAGGGTGCGCGCCAGCAGCAGTTCGACCCAAGAGAACATGAAACAGAAAAACGCCGTGACGCCGATGCCAGAGCCAATCAGCGGTATGAAGATCTTCACGAAGAAGCGCGGAAAACTGTAACCGTCGATGTAGGCGGTTTCGTCGATTTCCCTTGGCACGCCCGACATGAAACCCTCCAGGATCCACACCGCCAGCGGTACGTTGAACAGGCAATGGGCCAGCGCCACGGCAATGTGGGTATCGAACAGCCCGATCGACGAGTACAACTGGAAGAACGGCAGCAGGAACACCGCCGGTGGCGCCATGCGGTTGGTCAGCAGCCAGAAGAACAGGTG
This sequence comes from Pseudomonas sp. 2,4-D, assembly GCF_030418155.1. Classification (NCBI taxonomy): domain Bacteria; kingdom Pseudomonadati; phylum Pseudomonadota; class Gammaproteobacteria; order Pseudomonadales; family Pseudomonadaceae; genus Pseudomonas; species Pseudomonas sp. 2,4-D. Next base: position 27,018 of record NZ_JAUHUI010000002.1, on the reverse strand, counting down.
GCGGTCGCCGAGAAAGCGGTAGCGCGAGAAAGCATAGGCCGCGGGCAACGCCACGAGCAGTGAAATCAGCGTGTTCAGGCACACGTAGTACAGCGAGTTGATGTAGCCGCTGTACCAGCTGGCGTCGGTGAAGATCACTCGGTAGTTGTCGAGCGTGAACGCCTGCGGCCACAGGGTCAGGCCGCCAAGGATCTCGGCGTTGCTCTTGAACGACATGTTCAGCAACCAGTAGATCGGCACCAGCAGGAAGAAGAAGTACAGCAGCAGGGCCATTGATTTGCGTGTGCTCATGGCCTAGTCCTTGTCGGCGTGGGTCATGGCTGTGTAGAACAGCCATGACACCAGCAGGATGATCAGGAAGTACACCAGTGAAAACGCTGCCGCCGGCCCCAGGTCGAACTGCCCGACAGCCATACGCGTGAGGGTCTGGCTGAGGAACGTGGTCGCGTTGCCTGGCCCGCCGCCGGTCAGCACGAACGGCTCGGTGTAGATCATGAAACTGTCCATGAAGCGCAGCATCAACGCGATCACCAGCACGTTCTTGAGCTTGGGCAACTGGATATGGCGAAACACCGCCCAGCCCGAGGCCCGATCGATGCGCGCGGCCTGGTAGTAAACGTCGGGGATCGCACGCAGCCCCGAATAGCACAGCAAAGCCACCAACGAAGTCCAGTGCCACACATCCATCACCAGCACGGTGAGCCAGGCATCGAACGGGTCACCGGCGTAGTTGTAGCTGACCCCGAGCTTGGCCATGGAAGCGCCGAGCAGGCCGATGTCGGCACGGCCAAAAATCTGCCAGATAGTGCCGACCACGTTCCACGGGATCAGCAACGGGATAGCCATTACGATCAGGCACACCGAGGCCATACGGCCTTTGGTTGGCATGGCCAGGGCGATGCCTATACCCAACGGAATTTCGATCAGCAGGACGCAGGCCGAGTAAATGAACTGGCGCAGCAATGCGTCGTGCAGCGCCGGGTCGCGCAGTACCTGGCGGTACCAGTCGGCACCGACGAAGTAGCGGCTGGACTGGTCGAAGATGTCCTGCACCGAGTAGTTGACCACCGTCATCATCGGCACCACCGCGCTGAACGCGACCAGCAGGAACACCGGCAGCACCAGCCACCAGGCCTTGTTGTTCGCCACCTTGTTGTTCATGGCCCGGTCTCCAGCAGCACATCGTCGACGTACAGCATCAGCCACTGCGCCGGCAGGCTGACCCAGGCCTGGTCCACAGGCAACGGGCGGTCCTCGCCCAGTCTCGCCTTGAGCGCGACACCGCCCAGCTCGAGGGTGACGATGCGATAGGTACCCAGGTCTTCGACGTCCAGCACCCGTGCCGGGTAGGCACCCTCGAACGGGCTGTCCCACAGCTGCACGAACTCCGGGCGAATGCCCAACTGCAGCCGCCCGCCCGCCAATGCAGCCAGGCGCTCGCACAGGCCATCGGGCAGTACCAGCTGGACATCGCCGAACACCACTGCGCCCGCCTCGGCACGCACGTCGATCAAGTTCATGCCCGGGCTACCGATGAAATAACCGACGAACGTATGCCGCGGTCGCTCGAACAGCTCGCGCGGCGTGCCGAACTGGACGATGCGTCCGCCGTGCATCACCGCGATCTTGTCGGCGAAGGTGGAGGCCTCCAACTGGTCGTGGGTGACGTAGATCATGGTGATATTGAACTGCTCATGAATCTGCTTCAGCTTGCGCCGCAGTTTCCACTTCAGATGCGGGTCGATCACCGTCAGCGGCTCGTCGAACAGGATCGCCGACACGTCATCGCGCACCAGGCCACGCCCCATGGAGACTTTCTGCTTTTCATCGGCGGTGAGGTTGCGTGCCTTCTTGCGCAACACGGCAGTCAGTTCGAGCACTTCGGCAATTTCTTCCACCCGGGCATGCACCCGGGCCTCATCGAGCCCCTGGTTGCGCAAGGGGAAGGCCAGGTTGTCGAACACCGTCATGGTGTCGTACACCACCGGGAACTGAAACACCTGGGCGATATTGCGCGCCTGCGGGGACAGCTGGTTGACCGGCTTGCCGTCGAACAGCACCTCGCCATGAGACGGCGTCAGCAGCCCGGAAATGATATTGAGCAAGGTCGACTTGCCGCAGCCTGACGGCCCGAGCAACGCATAGGCACCGCCCTGCTCCCACACATGCTCGAGTGCGTGCAGGGCATAGTCTGCCTCGCTGGCGGGCTGGCGGCTGTAACTGTGCGCCAGCTGGCGCAGGCGGATTTCGGCCATCACCCTCTCCTTGCCTGGCGCAGCCCCGGGGCCTGCACCAACACCCCGGCGCTGTCGAAAACGAACAGCTTGTGCGTGGGGATGAACACGCGTATCGGCGTGTCCACCTGGTATTCGTGCACCCCGGGAAGGTGCAGCACCATGCGCCAGTATTCGTTGCGCACATGCAGAAATGTTTCTGACCCACTGATCTCGGCCAACTCCACCAGCACCGCAAGCTCCAGGTCATCGTCGTGGGCCGGCACCAGCGCGATATGACTGGGGCGCACGCCGAAACGGTAGTCACCCTCGGCCAGCGGCTCCAGGTCGGCATTGCGGGCGAAGTGCACGGTCTGGGCCAGGCTCACCTCGTTACCCGTGATACGGCCAGACACCAGGTTGATCGGCGGCTCGGAAAACAGCTCGGCAGCCAGCACGCTGCTGGGGCGCTGATAGACCTCGGCGGTGGGCCCGCTCTGCACGATACGGCCCTCGTGCACAAGCGTGGTGGTGCCGCCCAGTGCCAGCGCCTCGTTGGGCTCGGTGGTGGCGTACACAGCAATGCAATGGCGCGCCGCGAACAGCTCGCGCAGCTCCTGGCGCAGGCCTTCGCGCAACTTGTAGTCGAGGTTGACCAATGGCTCGTCGAAGAGGATCAACGAGGCATCCTTGACCAGTGCCCTGGCCATCGCCGTGCGTTGCTGCTGGCCACCGGAGAGCTCCAGTGGCAGGCGTTGCAGGTAGGTTTCGATGCGTAGCATCTCGGCAGTTTCCTGCACCCGCCGTCGGATCTGGTCCTCGGCCATGCGCGCCTGGCGCAGCGGCGAGGCGATGTTTTCGTACACGCTCAAGGTCGGGTAATTGATGAATTGCTGATACACCATCGACACATTGCGCTGACGCACCGGCACACCGGTGACGTCCTGGCCATCCATCAGCACCCGCCCCCGGTCCGGACGGTCCAGCCCGGCCATCAGGCGCATCAGGCTGGTCTTGCCGGCCAGGGTGCGACCCAGCAGCACATTGAACGAACCGGGCTCGAAACGCAGTGATGCATCGACGATCCACGGCTGGTTGTCGACGCTACGGCTGACCTGCTCCAGCACCAGGGACATGGCGTGGCCTTTTTGTGATTGTTGTCTGCCGGGTACAGCCAGTTCCGTGCCAGTCCTTGCCCGATGCTCTGGCCCGGGGCCCGGGTGGCAGCGCTGGCAAATCGCGGGCTCGCACGTGAACACAATCACTGCACAACTGGACACTGGCCAGTTTGACAATGAACAGCCGTGAACAACACTGAACGGCGGTCGACCCATGACAACAATCACACAGGACAGGCCCATGGCCGCATCCACTTCGACCCACACCCAACTGATCCAGGCGTCCTGGGACCGCTGCCGCGCCCACGGCCTGCAGCCGCAGCATGCGCCAGACTTTGACTGCCTGTCCCGCGCCGAGCTCAGTGCCCTGCTGGAGCGGCGCCAAAACCTGCTGCGCCTGACCCGCGAGGAAGTGCTACCGCACTATGCGCACCTCTTGGGTAACGCCAGCTACCTGGTGATGCTGGCCGATGTCAGTGGCTGCCTGCTCGACAGCTGGGGCTCGCGGCGTTTCATCGAACCGCGCCAGCACCATGGTTTCAGCGCCGGCGCCCATTGGCACGAACGTGGCGTCGGCACCAACGCCCTGGGCACCACACTGATTTGCGCCGAAGCGGTTCACGTCGGCCAGGACGAACACTTCCTGCGCCAGAACCGCTACATGTCCAGCGCCGCCGCCCCCCTGTTCGACGCCGCACGGCAGCTGGTCGGGGTGCTCGACGTAGCCAGCGACGGCTACCTGCCGGCCAGCCAGACGCTTGGGCTGGTGCGCATGATGGGCCAGAGCCTGGAGAACCGCCTGATCCTCGCCGAACATGCTGACCAGCATGCACAACTGATCTTCAACAGCGCCTCCGACAACCTCGACAGCCCTTGGGCCGGCTTGCTGGTGTTCGATGAACGCGGACAGGTGTTGGCCGCCAATCACCGGGCCGATAGCCTGCTTGGCGTAAACCCGCTGCAGCAAAACATCGAGCAACTGTTCCAGTTACCCCTGCAACAGCTGCTCAGCCATCCCCGACAACAGCCCTTCGCCCTGCAGGCCACCGGGCGCAACCGCTTTCACTGCCAGTGGCACCCCCCACGCGAAACCACTCGCCGCCCCGAAGCCGGCAGTGCCGAGCCGCGCCTGGAAAAAGCCTTGATACAAGCCGGCCTGCTATTGGAAAAGGACATCCCGGTGTTGGTGGAGGGCGAAACAGGCGTAGGCAAAGAAGTGTTCGTCGACACCCTGCACCGGGCCAGCAGCCGCGCCAGGCAGCCGCTGGTCGCCGTAAACTGTGCGGCGATCCCGGCCGAACTGGTGGAGTCGGAACTGTTCGGATATGACAAAGGCGCGTTCACCGGCGCCCACCACAAGGGCAACCCGGGGCTGATCCGCAAGGCCGACCACGGCATCCTGTTTCTGGATGAAATTGGCGACATGCCACTGCCCACCCAGGCCCGCCTGCTGCGCGTACTGCAGTCGCGCAGCATCCAGCCGCTGGGCAGTGGCGAACCGGTGCCGGTGGATATCCGCGTGGTGTCGGCGAGCAATCGCAACCTGGCCGAAGAAGTGCGCGCCGGGCGCTTTCGCCAGGACCTGTACTACCGCATCGCCGGCCTGACGTTGGTGCTGCCTCCCCTGCGCGAACGCGGTGACCGGCGCCAGCTGATTGAGCAGGTGCATGCCCGCTACCGCGAGCCCGGGCAACCTGCGCGGCTGCCCCCGGCCATTATCGACCTGTTCGATCAACACCCCTGGCCGGGCAACCTGCGCGAACTGGTGAGTGTGCTACAGGTCGCGCTGGCCCTGGCGGCCAACGGGCCGGTCGGCGTCGAGCACCTTCCTGCGGGTTTTCTGGCCGAGTCGAAAATACCGGTGCCGATAGCGGCTGAAGAGACGGACCTGCAGAGCCTGGTCGAGCAAGCCAATGGCAACCTGTCGGCGGTGGCCCGCCGACTGGGAATCAGCCGCACCACACTGTACAAGCGGTTGCGTGAGCGATGACTCGATCGGCCCTGAAGCGCGCCGCACAGCAGCTCTTCGAAGCCACCCCTGATCGACAAGCAGGTGGCGCCCCCCGTGCAGGTCAAGACCACGGCCCGCTGATGGCCTTCAAGGGTCACGCCACTGCACTGGCTGCCGGTAGGCCTGTGCCCAGGCTTGCACGTCACTGGCGGGCATCGGCCGGGCGATGCAGTAACCCTGCGCCAGCTCGCAGCCCAGGCCCATCAGCACCCGGCCGTGCTCGACACTCTCCAGCCCCTCGGCAATCACCTCGCGGCCAAACGCCCGCGCCAGCCCGATCACCGCCTCGGTCAGCGCCAGATCGTCCTGGTCATGAAGGATGTCACGCACGAACGACTGGTCGATCTTGATCGTCTGGGTCGGCAAGCGTTTCAGGTAACTCAAGGACGAATAACCGGTGCCGAAATCGTCCAGCGAGAAACGCACACCCAGCGCACGGCAAGCATCCAGGCAACGGCTGACATGCTGCAGGTTGTCGATGGCAACCGACTCGACGATTTCCAGATCCAGCAGCGCCGGGTCCACCGCCGGGTACGCTGCCAGCAGCTGCTGCAGGCGCTCGGCAAAGTCACTGCGCTGCAAATGCCGCGCGGCGATATTCACGCTCAGCGACCAGGGCTGCCCTTGGCGCTGCCAGGCCTGCAACTGGCTCAACGCCTGCCCGATCACCCACTCGCCAATTTCGACGATCAGGTCGGTCTGCTCTACCCAGGGCAGGAAATCACCAGGCGGCACCACGCCACGGCCTGGCCGCTGCCAGCGCAATAAACCCTCGAAGCCCAGCACCTTGCCACTGCGCAGGTTGACCTTGGGCTGGTAGTAAAGACACAGCTCACCGTTGCGCAGCGCCCGGCGCACGCGCGCCACGGTCTGGTGGGTGGCCTTGAGTTCCTGTTCCTGCGACACGTCGAACAGGTGGTAACGGTTGCGCCCGCGCTGCTTGGCCACATACATGGCCTGGTCGGCGTGGCGCACCAGGGTGTCGGCATCTTCGTCATCCTGCGGGTACAGGGTCACGCCGATACTGGCGCTGAGCGACAGCGTATGCTCACGCACCACACAAGGCGCCGCCAATGCACGCAATACCCGCTGCAGGGCTGCATGCAGCTGGTGCTCATCGTCGACGTCGCGCAGGGTCAGCACGAATTCGTCGCCCGACAGCCGGGCCACGGCATCCCCACCACGCAGGATACTCTTCAAGCGCTGCGCCACTTCCACCAGCAGCAGGTCACCTACGGCATGCCCGTAGCCGTCGTTGACCGCCTTGAAACCATCCAGGTCGAGCATGCACACCGCCAGCGAGATGCCTTCGCGGCGCGAGTAGGCCAGGGCCTGGTTCAGAAGGTCGGACAGGTAGGCGCGGTTGGGCAGGCCGGTGAGCACATCGTGGCCCACCCGCCACTGCAAGGTATGCAGCAGCTGGCGCTTCTCCGTGACGTCAAAGCGGATCGACACATACTTGCGCACCTGGCCTGTCAGCGGATCGACCAGTGGCACCATGGTGCTGTCGACCCAGTACAACGAACCGTCCTTGGACCGGTTGCAGATTTCGCCCTTCCACACCCGCCCGGCGACCAAAGCCCGCCACATGCCGACAAAGAACGTCGGTTCATGCAGCCCGGAATTGAGTATGCGGTGGTTGGCCCCCAGCAGTTCCTCACGGCTGTAGCCCGAGATGCTGCAGAACTGCTGATTGACGTAGGTGATGTTCCCACGCAGGTCGGTTTCCGAGAAAATTGCGGCCGCGTCCACGGCCGCGCGATAGTTATCATCCATAAAGCATCCTGCCTTAGCGGTTGAAGCGCTCCACCAGGGCGCGCAATCCGGCGCACACGTGTTCCAGTTCGGTGCCGCGCGAGGCGGCAGCGTTGGCGCTATTGGCGCTGTGCTGGGCAATACCGGCTACGCCGTTGATCTGCCGCGAAACATCTTCTGCCACCGCCGACTGCTGCTGCGAGGCGGTGGCCATCTGCTGGCTCATGTCGCTGATGCGCTGTACCGCGTCACGAATGCCATGCAGCGCCTGCCGGGCTTCCTGCACCTGGGCAACGCCTTGCTCGGCACCGTCGATGCCTCGGCTGGCGATCGCTACGGCTTCCTCGGCGCCACTGCGCAGGGCATCGATGATGGCCTGGATGTGCAGGGTGGACTGGCGGGTCTTGTCGGCCAGTGCCCGCACCTCGTCGGCGACCACGGCAAAGCCCCGGCCCTGCTCGCCCGCACGGGCAGCCTCGATGGCGGCGTTGAGGGCCAGCAGATTGGTTTGCTCGGCAATGCCGCGGATCATCCCGGCTGCCTCGGCGATGGCGCCGGTCTGACCCGCCAGGTGGCTGACCGCCTGGTTGATCTGCGTCACAGTGCTGGCCAAGTTACGAATGGCCGTGCCGCTGGCATCGGCCACCTGGCTACCTTGCTCGGCCAGCAGGTGCGCCGTGTGTGCCTCGGCGGCGGTCAACTGCACGTGGTTGGCGACTTCGCCAATGGAGGCGGCCATCTGGTTCATTGCAGTGGCGCTCAGGTCGGTTTCGGCACGCTGCTCCAGCAATGCCGCCTCGGTGCTGCGCGACAACTGCCCGGCATCGCGAGCGGCCACGGCCATTTGCCCGGCCAGATCGCTTAGCCGCGTCAATGCGGTTTTCAGACGTGCCTCTTCGCTGATCAGCATCAGTTGCAACTGCCCGGCAGCACCCGACAGGTCGCTGTAGGTCAAGGCTGCAACCGGGTCGGCGAAGGCACCTTCGGCACCCTGCACAATCTGCTGCAGCTGCCGCCCGAGGGCATTGCGCGCCCACAGGCCGCAGGCCACGAACAGCCCCAGGGTCAGCCCCTGCCCCACCAGGCCAGGCCACAGCTGGTTGACCCCCACCGCCAGCAGCCCACCGGCCAGTGGCAAGGCCAAGGCCTGCGTCAGCAAGCTCAGCCGGCGCGGCGCCGACAATGCCGCCTGGCCGTTGCGCAGCCGCGCATACAAGGCTTCGGCACGGGCTACTTGCTCGCGCGTAGGGCATACGCGCACCGACTCGTAACCCACGACCCGCCCACCTTCGAGGATGGGCGTGACGTAGGCATTGACCCAGTAGTAGTCGCCGTTACGGCAGCGGTTCTTGACGATACCCATCCAGCTCTTGCCGGCCTTCAGGTAGCGCCACATCAACTCGTACACCGCCGGCGGCATGTCCGGATGGCGCACGAGGTTGTGCGGGCTGCCGACCAGTTCGGCCTCGCTGTAGCCACTGATGGCGGCAAACTCTGGGTTGCAGTAGGTGATCAGGCTGGCGGTATCGGTAGCAGAAATCAGCCGCTGATCGGGGGGGAAACGTTGCTCGACCGGGGTTACCGGCAAGTTGAGGCGCACGATGAGACTCCATTCGATGACAAGCCGGTACCCAGTTCATCGACGGCCATCGGAACCGATTCATGAGGATCCGTTCCAATGGGCAAAAGCGCTTCCTGCCGTTGCGGCACGGGGCCGAACGGTACAAGGAAGGTGACGATGACTGACCGGTCAAGCCATGAATTCTACGAAATTCATCACATAAATAAAACAAAGGTGATCGATCATGGCGTTGCGCCACATTGATAGATATCGTTAAGTTCTTGATTCTAAATGGGAATTAAGCGATGACGAGATCAGCTTTGGGTATCGCCCTGCGCCGCTACCGTAAGCTGGCGGGCCTGACCCAGGCACAACTGGCCGAACGAACCGGCTTCGACCCCAAGACCATCAGCCGTTTCGAAACCAGCACCTACACCCCCAGCATTGATGCAATCATGGCTTTTGCCCAGGTGCTGGGCGTCAAGCCCAAGGACTTCTTCGCTGAACCGGACGACGAAGAGGAGCAGCGCGCCTACTTGTTCGGTGTCATCCACAACGCCCCGCCCAAAGATCTTGGCAAGCTGATTGCAGCGGTGGACCAGGCACTGGCCAAGCCCTGAGCTATTTCACGCGCCCCCTTTCACGGCACGCACCGAACTAGAGCATGGCAGGCCGGATTGCCCCACAACTGGTCAGACCGGTAAGGCCAAAAAACCTTGCAATCAGGTATTTTTCGCGCTTTTATGGCCTCGCGCTGAACAAACCGGTAAGACCACAATAATTAAGTCCTGCGCTCTTTCGCCCCGTGCGGCTACCGAAGCAAGGACACCGATCAGAGACTCCTCCCATGCTCAAATGGTGCTCGCGTTCGATTTTCCTGCAAGTCGTACTCGGCCTTGCCCTCGGCATCGCCTGCGGTCTGAGCTTCCCCGACCTCTCCCTGCAACTCAAACCCCTTGGCGACGGCTTCATCAAGCTGATCAAGATGCTCATCGGCCTGATCGTGTTCTGCGTGGTGGTCAGCGGCATTTCGGGTGCGGGTGACCTGAAAAAGGTCGGGCGCATCGGCCTGAAGTCAGTGATCTACTTCGAAGTGCTGACTACCCTGGCGCTGGTGATCGGCCTGGTGTTCGCCTTCACCAGTGGCATTGGCAGCGGTGCCAATATTCACCTGGATCAACTGTCCGCCGCCGATGCCAACGGCTTGGCCGAGCGCGGCCAGCACATCCATGGCGCCACGGCGTTCTTCATGGACCTGATCCCCACCTCGGTGATCGGTGCCTTCGCCGACAACAACATTCTTCAGGTGCTGCTGTTCTCGGTGCTGTTCGGCAGCGCGCTGAACCTGGTAGGTGACTCGGCCGCCGGCATTTCGCGACTGATCAACGAACTGAGCCATGTGATCTTCCGCATCATGGGCATGATCGTGCGCCTGGCGCCGATCGGCGTGTTCGGTGCCATCGCCTTCACCACCAGCAAGTACGGCCTGGCGTCGCTGCAGCACCTGGGCGGGCTGGTGGCGCTGTTCTACCTGACCTGTGCCGGCTTCGTGCTGATCGTGCTGGGCACCGTCATGCGCCTGTCGGGCCTGAAACTGCTGCCGTTGATCAAGTACCTGCGTGAAGAGCTGACCATCGTCCTGGGCACCGCCTCTTCCGACGCCGTGCTGCCACAGATCATGCGCAAGCTTGAGCACCTGGGCATCGGCAGTTCCACGGTTGGTCTGGTGATCCCTACCGGCTACTCGTTCAACCTCGATGGTTTTTCCATCTACCTCACCCTGGCGATCGTGTTCATCGCCAACGCCACCGGCACGCCACTGGAAATGACCGACCTGCTGACCATCCTGCTGGTGTCGTTGGTGACTTCCAAGGGGGCTCACGGCATCCCAGGCTCGGCACTGGTGATTCTTGCCGCCACCCTGACTGCGGTACCGGCGATCCCTGTGGTTGGCCTGGTACTGGTGCTGGCGGTGGACTGGTTCATGGGTATCGGCCGGGCGTTGACCAACCTGATCGGCAACTGCGTGGCCACCGTGGCCATTGCCCGTTGGGAGAAGGACATTGACCTGGAGCGTGCGCAGAACGTACTCGACGGCAAGCCTGGCTTTGCCCCCACGCCACGCAAGCAACCCAACGCCCATCAACAGGAATTCTGAGCGAACGTGGCCGGCATGACGCCGGCCCTTCCAGGAGCGAACCGTGATCAGCTCATCAACCGTCGTCAACTCAGTGGTGGAAAAACTCCGCCAGGCCCTGGCCCGCGGCCAATGGCGCACCGGCGACATGTTGCCAGGCCAGCGCGAACTGGCCGAACAACTGGGCATCAGCCGCCCCAGCCTGCGCGAAGCGGTAACCGTGCTGGAAACACTGGGCCTGGTGCGCTCGTTACCCGGCAAGGGCGTATTGGTGCTGGATGCCGATGCCCAGGCTTCGGGCATGGAAACCAGCACTGCGGCCAGCTTGGCCGACGTGCTGGAACTGCGCTACACACTGGAACCGTTCATCGTCGGCCTGGTGGCGCAGTCGGCCAACAGCCAGGACATCGGCCAGTTGCGCCTGACCCTGATGGACATGCGCGAAGCGCTGGAGGCCAATGACAGCGAGGCCGGGGTCAAAGCCTACATCGCCTTCCATGAGGCGCTGTTCGCCCTGACCACCAACCCGATTTTCCAGAGCGTGGTGCAGCAGACCGGCAATGCCCTGAAGCAAAGCGCCGACATGCTGCGCAACTCGCCAGAGCACCTGGCCGCGCGGCTGAAGGAGAACGAAGCGGTGGTGCGCGCCATTCGCGAACGCAGCAGCGCCCAGGCCAGTGCCCAGATGCGTCAGCACATCGTGGCCGAAGGGCTGCGCATGGGCATCGCGCTGAATATCCCGGACGAACATCCGCATCCATGACCTCAGGAGAGTGCCCATGAACGCCGCCCCCCACTTGCCTGCCCTGCTCGCGGCTGGCGAAACCCGCCTGTCGGCCGAGCAGATTTATCCGCGGCTGTTCGACGCCATTCTCGAACAGCGCCTGCCGCCGGGCAGTCTGTTGCCCGAACAGGCGCTGGGCCATGCCTTTGGTGTCAGCCGCACGGTGATCCGCCGCGTGCTGGGGCGCCTGTCCGACCAGCAGGTAGTGGTACAGCGCCCCAGCCACACCGCACATCTGGCTGCACCCGACCCAGACCAGGCACGTCAGGTGCTCAGTGCCCGGCGTCTGGCCGAAACCACGCTGATCACTCTGGCCGCGCAACGCGCCCGGCCGGCGCAGGTACGCCAGCTACGGCAACTGGTGGAGCGCGAGCGCCAGCACCATGAGAGTGGCGAACGCTGCGCAGCGATCCGCCTGGGCGGCGAGTTCCACCTGAAACTGGCCCAGGTGGCGGCCAATGCACCACTGGCGCGATTTCTCAATGGGCTGGTGCCGATGACCTCGCTGATCATCGCACGCTACGAATCGCCGTGCTGCGATCACTGTGCGTGGGAAGAGCATGCGGCAATCATCGATGCCGTGGAGCAAGGTGATGCCGAAGCGGCGCTGGGGTTGATGCACAGGCACCTTGACCGTCTGGAAGAAAAGCTGGACCTGGAATAACCCGTCCAGACTGACGCGATCGCTCCCCCGTAGCACGCGCTCAAGCAACCATTTGCATCTGTGCTGACGCGGGCGATGGGCTGCACAGCAGCCCCAATAACCCCACCCTATACTTCGAGAACCACCCCAGCCTCTACCAGGGAGGCGGTCGCGTGAGTTCTCGAGCCCTCCTGTTGCTCTGCCTTCTGCTGGCCCTCGGCGGTTGTGCCAGCAAGCGCCCCCCTGCCCCGCCGCCGCCCACAATACTCACTCCCGCGGCCTGGCAACGCATCGACCAGGAACTGATAGAAGCTTCGACCGGTGCCGCCGGCTCAGCCAACGACTATGCCCGGCGCTCCATGCGGGTGTGGAAGGAGCAGGTGCAGCAACGCACCGAAAGCGACTTCATCCCCTGGTTCACGGGTTACTGGACCCAGCAGTGGCTGACCCTCAAGGTGGCCTGGTACAAGCTCGACAGTGGCGAGGGTCGGGAACCGGCAGAAAAACGCCTGGCCCTGTACCTGCAGGAGCAGTATCACGCGCGGGTGATCGAGCCGGTAGCCGAGCAGATCAACCCCGAAGGCATCCGCGACCGCGCCTGCGAACTGTACCTGCAACTGCTCGGCCAGCAACTGCCGGCCATCATCAGCCGTTACAACGCGCCGCCCGAGCAGTTCAGCCAGCGTCTCAACCGTATCCCCGCCATCGCCCTGGGGCCACCGGATGCGCGCAATGCCAGCCTGTATCAGCTGCTGCGGGCCAAGTCACTGGACCAGCAGCCGGCCTGGCAAGCCATGCGCCAGCACTTGCATCAACAGGCCAGCAAAGGCCCTGGCAGGACCGATGTCGGGCTCAACTCGGTGGCCACCCAGGCCAGCGAAAAGCTTGGCGCCACCCTGGCCCCACGCGGTATCGCCAGTGCCGTGGCATCGGCAGTGGGCAAGGTGGCAGGGGCGATGATTTCGATTGCTGCAGCCGGTTACGGGATGATGACCCATGACCGTGACCACCCGCAGATGGTCGAACAACTGCGGGTGATCCTGAACGTGGCGTTGAACCAGGAGTGGCAGGAGTTGATGGAGAACCGCCAGAGCGGGGCCATGGCGGGGGTCTATTACCTGTCGGGGCAGGTTGAGGACAGCTTGCTGGCCAGTGTGCCGCGGCCGGTGGAGCAGCAGGTCGAGCAGCAGCAGGCGCCTTTGATCATTCGCCTACCACCTTAATGGCGGCCTGTGCCGGCTCCTTCGCTGCGCCAGGCTGTATCAAGCGGTGGCCAAGGCAGAACGTGGCAGGCCAAACACGCGATCAAACGCCCAGTTGTAGGCAAAGGTGTAGCACGGCACCAGGATAATGAATGCCATATCCACCAGCAGCGCCTCCAGCAATGTCATGTCCAGCCACCAGGCAATCAGCGGAATCAAGTAAACCACCAAGGTCAACTGGAAGCCGATGGCATGCACCACCCGCCGCGCCACGCTGCGTCCCCGCTTGGCCTGGCGGCTCTCCCAGTACTCGAACAGGGTGTTGTAGATCAGGTTCCAGAGCATGGCGATGGTGGTGATCATCACCGCCAGCGGCCCGGTATGCGACGCCTGCGTATCTGACAGGTAGGCCAGCCCGAGGGTCGACATGCACAGCCCGATCAGTTCATAGAAAGTCACGTAGACCAGCTTGCGTTTCAATCCCTGCACCCAGGTTTCCTCCAAAGACAAAAAGCGACGGGGGCGATCATGCTTCAACGCACTTGACAGCAAAAGTCAGCAGCTGTCAGATCAACTGACAGGAGGCTGCCATGAATTTTTCCAGCGACAACATCCAGCTGTTTCTGGCCGTGCTCGACCACGGTTCGTTTTCTTCCGCAGCGCGCGCCCTCAAGCGGGTGCCTTCAGCCGTGAGCATGGCCATTGGCAACCTTGAAGCAGAACTTGGCTACAGCCTGTTCGAACGCGGCCCGCGTGAAGTTCGCCCAACCGCACAGGCCTTGGCCCTGAAGCCACACGCCAGGCTGATTGCCGAACAACTGGGGCTGCTGCAGGTTCATGCCCTGGAGTTGTCCCAAGGGCTGGAGAGCAGCCTGACCCTGGCCGTGGTACCCGACATCGATCACCGCCCGCTGCTGGCGGCCATCGCCAACCTAGGTAAGCGCCACCCCTTGCTGGACATTGCCCTGCTCAGCGCCCCGCAGGAAGAAGCCCTGCACTTGCTGGACAGTGGCCGTGCCGACCTCTGCGTAGCCTTTGCCGGCCTGCAGGTCGATGCCCGCCGCGGCTTCCAGCACATTGGCATGGAGTCGCTGGTGGCCACCCTGTCGCCGGCCCACCCGGCCTTGCGTGAGGGGCGTATCCACGACCTCGAGGACCTGACCCGGGTGCGTCAGATTCTGGTGCGCAGCCGCGACCTGCCACTGGCTGACCCTCGCCCGCTGATCGGCGCCACACACTGGTCCACCGACAGCTTCGATCTGGCTTTGCAAATGGTGGAAGCTGGCTTGGGCTGGGGCGATCTGCCGTTGACGCGGGTCGCGCCGCTGCTGGCCAGCGGGCGTCTGGTGCGCCTGGAATTCCGCAATACACGCAACGAATTGCAACTGCCCGTGCATATCCTGTGGCGCAAACAACAGCCGCTGCAGCAGGCCGCACGCCTGCTGATCGAGCAGCTGGCTGACCCGTGACTGCCGTCCGTCGAAACGCCTGTAAGAATTTTCTCTAAGCACTTCAATCTTTTACCCCTCAAGCCGATATCTCGGTCGATAGGCCCCGCATCGCGTCATGAGCGCGCTGCGCCCTCCCCTCATTGGCTCAAGGTCTCGAAACATGAACCTGAAATTTCGCCACAAGATCCTGCTCAGCGCCTGCGGCGTCGTGGTCCTGGCATTTGCCCTGTTCACGCTCTACAACGACTACCTGCAACGCAATACCATCCGCCAGAATATCGAAGCCTCGGTGCAGCAGTCCGGTGCACTGACCGCCAGCAGTGTGCAGAACTGGATGAGCGGGCGCATTCTGGTGCTGGAGAACCTGGCCCAGGACATCGGCCAGCAAGGCGCCGGCGACACCTTGGCAGGGCTGATCGAGCAGCCGTCCTACACGCGTAATTTCCTGTTCACCTACCTGGGCCAGGCCAACGGCGAATTCACCCAGCGCCCGGATGCCCAGATGCCCGCCGGTTACGACCCGCGCCAGCGCCCTTGGTATGGCGCCGCCGCCAGCGCCGGGCAGACCGTGCTGACCGCCCCGTACCAAGGGGCAGTCGGTGGACTGATGGTGACCATCGCCACGCCGGTGAAGAGCAAGCGCAATGGCGAACTGATCGGTGTGGTCGGCGGTGACGTGACCCTCGACACCCTCGTCGAGATCATCAACTCGGTCGACTTCGGCGGCATCGGTCACGCCTTCCTGGCCGACGCCAATGGCCAGGTGATCGTCAGCCCGAACAAAGACCAGGTGATGAAGAACCTCAAGGACATCTACCCAGGCAGCAACCTGCGGGTTGCCGCCGGCATGCAGGATGTCACCCTCGACGGCCAGGATCGCATCATCTCGTTCGCCCCGGTGGCCGGCCTGCCTTCGGCACAGTGGTACATCGGGCTGTCGATCGACAGGGACAAGGCCTATGCCGCGCTCAGCCAGTTCCGCACCTCGGCGATCATTGCCATGCTGATTGCCGTGGCCGCCATCGCCGGCCTGCTCGGCCTGCTGATTCCGGTGCTGATGAGCCCGCTGACCACCATGGGCCGCGCCATGCGCGACATTGCCGAGGGTGAAGGTGACCTTACCCGCCGCCTGGCCGTGCAGAACAAGGACGAGTTCGGCGAACTGGCTACCTCGTTCAACCGCTTTGTCGAACGTATCCATGCCTCGATCAGCGAAGTGTCCTCGGCCACCCGCCTGGTGCATGACCTTTCGGAAAAAGTGGTCAGCGCGTCCAATGCGTCGATCATCGGGTCTGAAGAACAGAGCATGCGCACCAACAGCGTCGCTGCGGCCATCAACGAACTGGGCGCCGCCACCCAGGAAATCGCCCGCAACGCCGCAGATGCTTCGCAACATGCCAGCGGTGCCAGTGAACAGGCGCACGGTGGCCGTGAAGTGGTTGAAGAAGCCATCAACGCCATGACTGCCCTGTCGCAACGGATCAGCGAGTCGTGCGCGCAGATCGAAACGCTCAACGCCAGCACCGACGAAATCGGCAAGATCCTCGACGTGATCAAGGGCATTTCCCAGCAGACCAACCTGCTGGCACTGAACGCCGCCATCGAAGCGGCCCGTGCCGGTGAAGCTGGCCGTGGCTTTGCCGTGGTGGCCGACGAGGTGCGCAACCTGGCGCACCGTACCCAGGAGTCGGCGGAAGAAATCCACCGCATGATCACCAGCCTGCAGGTGGGCTCGCGCGAAGCGGTGCACACCATGAACACCAGCCAGGTTTCCAGCGAACAGACCGTGCAGGTGGCCAACCAGGCCGGCGAACGCCTGGCCAGCGTGACCCAGCGCATTGGCGAAATCGATGGCATGAACCAGTCGGTGGCGACAGCGACCGAAGAACAGACTGCCGTGGTCGAGAGCCTCAACCTGGACATCACCCAGATCAACGCCCTGAACCAGCAAGGGGTGGAGAACCTCAACGAGACCCTGCGCCATTGCGACCAGCTGGCCCAGCAGGCTGGACGTTTGAAGCAGTTGGTGGGCAGCTTCAGGATTTAAACGCCGGGTTCAGGCGGCGACGGCCTATGCCTGTTGTCGCCTGTACCAGTCCCTTATGCAGCCACCGCCTTCGCAGCCCTGCCCCGCCGTACCCAGGCCAGCAATACCGCCGTCATCAGCACAAAGCCCAGGTAACCGAAGAACGGGTACACCTCACCCACCAGGCTGATGAACCCCACCAGGCTACAGCCGAACGCCACCACCCCGGTCACCACCGAGCCCCAGCGAAACTTCGTCGTGCCCGCCGGCAACAGCCGCGAGAGGAAGGAAAACAGCGTGCCCACCGCGGTGTTGACGATCATGCCGAAGATGATCAGGCACATCACCAGCCCCAGCAGTGGTGACACTTCGTTGGCAATCGACAGCATCGGCATCGGCTGGTCGGCCACACTGTCCAGGCGCGACAGCAGCCCGGTACTCATCACCAGCATCAGGCCGCCTAGCGCTGCACCACCGAGCAGGCCTCCCCACACCGCGGTTTTCTCGCCCTTGGCCGAACCGCCCAGAATAGCCAGGATCGGCGCACCCGCGACGATGTTATACGACACATACAAGAACGCCCCCAGCAGCCAATGGCGGGTGCCGGCCTGTTGCTGGCTGGCCACCTGATCGAGCGCAGCAAAGCTCTGCTCGCGGGTGATCACGGCATACAGCGCTATCGCCGAAGCCACCAGGATCAGCAAGGGGGTGATGGCGCCAATTGCAAGAATCATCTTGCGCACGTCCAGGCACACGATACCGACCACCACCAGCGTCACCAGCACGCTGCCGGTCAGGGCCGGGATGCCAAACTGCTGCTCCAGCAATGCACCACCACCGGCCAGCATGACCACGGTGACGGCGAACATGAAAAAGGTGATCAACCAGTCGACGAACATGCCCAGGTGACGGCCGCAGATGGCCAGGATCACATCCTTGTGCGAGGTGGCCTGCTGGCGATTGCCCAGCCCCGCCAACGCCATGCCGAGGAAGGTGAACAGGGCGGCGCTGACCAACGCGCCAGCCAAGCCCCACACGCCGAAATCGACAAAGAACAACAACAGTTCCCGCCCTGAAGCGAACCCCGCCCCCACGATCACGCCGACAAATGCGCCGGCAATCTTCAGCTGCTCTTGCATGTGAACCTCTGGATTTATTGTTGTTTTGTCATCGCCGTCGCATACATGTCGTAGGGGCGGCCTTGCAGCCCATCGCGACACAAGGTCGCCTCTACACGGGCTCTTTGCCCTGTCAGGCGTCGCCGACGAACGCCTGCACTTCGATCTCCACATCCACGCCCAGGGCCAACGCCGAGGCCACGGTGGAACGCACCGGTAGCGCCGCGCCGAAGAACGCCTTGTACACCTCGTTGAAGCCGGCGAAATGGCGCATGTCCGACAGCCAGACCGTGACCTTCACCACCTGATCGAAGCGCGCGCCACAGGCCGCCAGGCTTTCGGCGATACGCTCGCAGGCAGCACGGGTCTGGGCCTGGATATCACCGCGCACCACTTCGCCACCGGCGCTCATCGGCACCTGCCCGGAGAGGAACAGAAAGCCACCGGCCTTCACCGCGCGGGAAAACGGGAACGGCAAGCTGCTGGGGAAACGCTCAATGTCATTGCTCATGGGATGCTCCTTTCAGGGTTGCTGGAAACGGGCCGGGGACAGGCGCTCGGGCGCCACGCCCTGGCTGACAAGGCTGGCACACAACGGCTGGCCCAGTAACACGTCGGCGGCCAGGCGCGAGGCGCCCGCTGCCGACTGGATGCCATAGCCACCCTGGGCCGCCAGCCAGAAAAACGCGGGTGCATGCGCATCGAAGCCGATCACCAGGTCGCCGTCGGCAACGAACGAACGCAGCCCGGCCCAGGTGTGGCTAGGGCGGCGGATCGCCAAGGTGGTCATGGCTTCAATGTTGTAAATACCCAAGGCCACGTCGAACTCCTCGGGCGCGGCATCCTGTGGCTCAACCGGGTCGGCATTGGCTGGCGACCCCAACAGTTGGCCGGCATCAGGCTTGAAGTAGAAGCTTTCATCGACGCCAATCACCGCAGGCCAACGAGTAAAGTCCTGCTCTGCCGGACCAGGGAAGGTGAAGGCGCTACGACGGCACGGTTGCAAACCGATGCGCGCCACCCCGCACTGCTCGGCCACACGGTCCGCCCAGGCACCTGCAGCATTGACCAGACATCGGGCCTGCAGGCGGCTGCCATCAGCCAACTCCACCTGCCATACGTCGTCCAGGTACCAGGCCTGGATCAGCTCGGCGTTGCAGCGCAGTTCACCGCCGGCGGTGCGATAACCACGCAAGAAGCCTTGGTGCAAGGCATGTACGTCAAGGTCCATTGCACCTGGCTCAAGCACGGCGCCGGCCAGGGTTTCGCCACGCAGGCTGGGTATCAGTGCCAAGGCTGCATCCCGGTCAAGCAGGCTGACTTCTGTGCCATTGGCCAGGTTCTGCGCGTAAGTTTGCTCAAGCAGTTCCCGCTGCTCCAGGCTGGCCACATACAGACAGCCTCGCGGCTCCAGCAGCGGGTGCTCGCAGAAGCCCTGCGGTGGCGATTCGTAGAAGGCCCGGCTGGCGCGGGTCAGTGCCTGGATCTGTGGGGTGCCGTAAGCCTCCATGAACATGGCCGCCGAACGCCCGGTGGAATGGTAGCCAGGCTGCGATTCACGCTCGACCAGCAGCACACGCTGCTGGCCGGCCAGGCGGTAGCCCAGCGAGGCGCCGGCGATGCCAGCACCGATGATCAGGGTGTCGTAGGTCGGGGTCATGCACGCTCCTGCCAGGCTAATTATCATTTATGAGAATTCTAATATATGAGAATTTAGAAATACGCAAGGGTCCAAGGTAAGATGCCCGACCAACGCCGCATGCCGAGATCCCTGAATGCCTTCAGCTCTACCCCAGCTTGACCGTGCAGTAGTGGGCCAGCGCCTGCGCCAGGTGCGCAAGGCGCGCCAGATGACCCTCAAGCAATTGTCCGAAGCCAGTGGCGTGCCGCTGTCCACGTTGTCGAAGATGGAACTGGCGCAGGTGTCGGTCAGCTATGAAAAACTGGCCGCTGCTGCGCGGGCGCTGAATGTCGATATTGCCCAGCTGTTCCGCGCCAGCGGCACGGTCAGCGCCCCGGTGCCGGTGACCGTGGTGGTCGACTCACTGCCCGCAGCGGCGGGTTATTCGACCGGCACCTACGACTATTATCCGATTGCCGGGGATTTCCCCGCACGACGCATGACACCGGCCTATGCCCGCATCATTGCCCGGGAACGCGGCCAGTTCGACGATTTTATCCGCCACCCCGGGCAAGAGTTCGCGCTGGTGCTGAGCGGGCGCGTGCGCATCGAGTTCGAGACCGGCGAAGCGGTCAGCATCGGGCCGCAGGAGACTGCGTATTTCGACAGCCAGGTGGGGCACATCTACCTGTCGGAAAGTGATGACGGTGGTGATGCCCATGTCATGGTGGTGATGACTGATCGTTGATCGGTCGCCCCCGCCAAGGCAAGCCTGGTTATAACCTAATAACGAACAAGTCTATTTGGCTATAAAAAAATCTATATGCTGACTGGCATCCGATAACGGGCAAAGTTGGGCAGTCGAGTAGCGTATGGATGTAGGTTCTTTCGGTTTCACCATTGCTGGCCTGGTCGTGGGCTTCATCGTCGGTATGACCGGCGTCGGTGGCGGCTCGCTGATGACCCCGATCCTTTTGTGGTTTGGCATCCACCCGGCGACCGCTGTCGGCACCGACCTGCTGTATGCAGCGATCACCAAGGCCAGTGGCGTGTGGGTGCATGCGCGCAACAAGAACATCGACTGGAAAATCACCGGCCTGCTCAGCCTGGGCAGCGTGCCCGCAGCGGCGCTGACCCTGTGGTTCCTCAGCACCCTGCACGCCGATACCTCGGCGCTCAACGCCATCATCAAGCAAGGCCTGGCGGTGGTGCTGATCCTGACCGCCCTGGCCATCCTGTTCAAATCGCGCCTGCAGGCCTTCGCCAGCCGCCATGCCGGTGATCACTACCACCTCAGCGACCGCAGCCTGAACATCCTCACAGTGCTGACCGGCGTTGTGCTTGGAATAATGGTCACCCTCACCTCCATCGGTGCTGGCGCCCTGGGTACGGTAGCGCTGTTCCTGCTGTACCCGTTCCTGGTCACCCGTCGCCTGGTCGGTACCGAAATTGCCCACGCCGTGCCACTGACCTTGGTAGCGGGCCTGGGCCACGCGGGCATGGGCAACATGGATTGGTCGCTGCTGGGCTACCTGCTGCTGGGCTCGCTGCCAGGCATCTACCTGGGTAGCCACCTCACCGGGCGGATCTCCGACCGCGTGCTGCGCCCTTGCCTGGCAGCCATGCTGCTGATGATCGGTTACAAGCTGGCGTTCTGAGCCTTAGCCCAGGCGCAACCGCCACTGCCCGGTAAAGCTCAGTTGCAGACGTGACAGCGGCAGCACGTCGATTCGCTGCCCGGCACTCATCGGACACCCAAGTACCTGTACCAGCATGGCGCGCATGACCATCGGGTGGGTCACTGCCAGCCAGTCACCCGGCCTGTCGAAGGCCGCCAGCCAGGCGGCCAGGCGCTGGCATAACGCAGCGAACGACTCGCCACCATGCACGGCACTGGCCGGATCCTGCAGCCATTCGGCCAGCGCCTGCGGTTGCTCGGCTTGTAGCTGCTTCAACGACACACCCTGCCAACGCCCAAGGTCGCAATCGGCCAATCCCGGATCGACCTGTACAGCCCCCGTTAACCACGCCGCCGTCTCACAGGCCCGCCGCTCTGGCGCACTCAGCAGTTGCACGCCTGAACGGTCGCCGTCTGACTGTCGGGCTAGCGGCAGGATGCCATCATCCGTATTGTGCAGGCGCCCGTTCTTCTGGGCCTGGGTCAAGGCATGGCAGATCAGGGTCAGGCGGATGGCTTTCACCAGGCATTTCTCGCAGCGGGCTGGGGTGCATGGTTTAGCATGCTGCGAGACGTTTGGCTGCAACAATGTCGTCGGCCATGCGCGACCCGATTGACCCGCGATTGGGCCGCATCGCGGCACTTTGGATCAGAAGTTGATATTCAGCGCAGCAAACACAGCCCTGCCCGGCTGGTTATACGTGTTTGCCCCCGAGCTGCTGGCGTTGCCGCCGCGCAGGATCTGCTTGTCGAAGACGTTGTTCACGCCTACCCGCACGTCGTAGTTGGCATTGAAACTGTACCCGGCGCTCACGTCCACCAGGCCATAGGCCTCGACGTCCTGCTGGGCGATCTTGTCGTAGTCCTGCTGGGTGCGGTAGTTGTAGGTCGGCGATTTTTGCTTGCCGAAGTAAGTACCCGCTACCTGGAATGACAGCTGCTCGGTGGCGCGCCAGTCGAGGCTGGTGTTGACGGTGTATTCCGGGATCACCGACAGCGGCTCGCCCGTTTCGCGATCATCGTTGTCGAGCATCCAGGTCAGGTTGGTGTTCCAGTCCAGGGTCGGGGCCAACTCGATGAAGAAGTTGCCTTCGACACCTTCCACCCGCGCCTTTCCGGCGTTGTCCCACTGAGTCACGCGGCTGCCGGTACCAATGGTGTAAAGCACATCGGTATCACCGATGATCTTGTTCTTGTAGTCGTTGCGGAAGTAGGTGGCACTGGTGCGCCAGGTACCCCGGTCGTACAGCAGGCCGATTTCCTTGTTGACGCTGATCTCGGGCTTGAGGTCGGCGTTGCCCTGCAGGTAGCAGCCGCCATTGTTGGTCTGTTGCACGCTGCAGCCATTACCGCGGCTGTACAGCAGGTAGTTGGGGTTGGACTGGTACAGGTTCGGAACCTTGTAGGCACGGGCGATACCACCTTTTACCGACAGCACTTCGGTGAGCTTGTGCGACAGGTTCAGGCTGGGGCTGAAGTTGTCACCGAAGGTTTCGTGGTGGTCGAAACGCAGGCCCGGCGTAATGGTGGTGTCGCCAGCGATGATGTTGTCTTCTACAAACAGCGCATAACTGCGTGCGGTCACCTTCGAGCTGCTGCGATCGAAGCCGACAAGGCTGTCATTGTTGGTGGGGTCGGAGCTTTGCGGGCGCAACGAACCTTGGTCGTTGAGGGTTTCGTACAGGTACTCGCCGCCCAAGGTAAGCACATGTTCTGTGCTGCCCATGGCGAACGGCAGGTTCACCTCACTGCTCAGGCGTGTGTTGCGCAAACGTGACATGGCTCCACCTTCGTTGCTTGGGGCACCTTCGGTGCGGCCAGCCAAGCCCTCGTTAAGCCGCCAATTGCGTACGTATTCGTAGGCCAGCGTGGTCTTGCTGGTACCCCAGGTGAAATCACCGAGGTGGGTCAGGTCATAAGTACTGCGCTGCATCACGTTGGTTTCGTGGCCGTAGAGGCTGGAGACGAAGTCGACGTCTCCGCCGCCATTGCTGTTCATGGTGTCGCCAGCAAAAATGTTGCCCTGACGGCTGTAGCCGGCACTGGCTTCCAAGCGGTGCTCGTCGTTCAGTTTCCAGCTCAGCAGGCCGTTGACGTCCTTGTTGCGAACGCCTTCCCGCCCGGCTACCAGGGCGCTGGTGGCATGCCCGGCGTTGATGTCCAGATCGTCGGCGTCAGTCTTTGCCAGGCCACCGTACAGGCGGAAACCCAGGTTATCGGTCAGGCCGCCACCGAGGTTGAAGTTGGCTCGGCGGCTGGCGCCCTCTGCGCTGTCTTCAGGCAGCTGCGTGTACAGGCTGACGCTGCCTTTCAGCTCGTCGGAAGGGCGCTTGGTGATGATGTTGACCACCCCGCCCATGGCGCCGGAGCCATAGCGTGCGGCGGCAGGGCCACGCAAGATCTCGATGCGCTCGACGGCTTCGGCCGGCACCCAGTTGGTTTCACCCCGAGTATCACGGTCACCGTTCCAGCCATAGCGCACGGCGTTGCGCGCGCTGGATGGCTTGCCGTCGATGAGGATCAAGGTGTTTTCAGGGCCCATGCCGCGCAGGTCGATCTGCCGGTTGTTTCCGCGTGCCCCACTGGCACTGTTGCCGGTCAGGTTAACCCCGGGCTCGCGGCGGATGATGTCGGACAGGTCATTGGCCGGCGGGTGGCGCTTGATGTCCTCGGCCGTGATGATCGACGTGCCCAGGGCCTGTCGCGCCTCGCGCTCGGCAGTGATCAGGGTGTCCTGGATCACCAGAGCGTTGTCGGCGACGGGCACTTCCAGGACCTCACCCGCACGCCGCTCCTCGGACTCTGCCGCTGTCGCCAGCATGGACGGCGACGCCAGCGCAACGAACGCCAGGGCCAGGCTGTTGGGTGAAGTTCTGCACTGCATGGGTACATCTCCTGCGATTCATGAGCGAAAAGGCACATCCCTGTAGGAAACCGGGAGCCCTCGCCCACCGGCCCCGCACTCAGTTTGGCGGCCAACAGGGTTGGTAAATATAGAGAGTCGCAAATGCGAGTAAATCTTATTTACGAAGTTTACATGTTTGTAACTGAACTTTGCTGAACCTGCTGACCGGTGCGGGGCTTGCCGGCCCTCCCTTGCAGGACTGATGCTGCTGCGCTGAACCTGGCTAGCCCTGCGATTGAGGCGTTAGAGGGGTTCGGGGCGCCAAGGATGCCGGCAATACACGGAGGAAAGGGGCCGAGATGATCGCGATGCTCGCTGTGGCGATCTCACCCCCAAGCCGAACTAGGCCAGCGCAGCCTCCTGCTCCAGCAACGACCAACCGCCATGCCCATCCACCTCAAGCCGGTGGGTATGAAACGCCGCCAGCGTGCTGCGGTGGCCGACACTGACCAGCAATGCACTCGGCATTTCTGAACGCAGCAACGCATACAGGGCATGTTCGAGCCCTTCATCCATCGCCGAGGTGGACTCATCGAGAAACACCACCTGAGGCCGGTTGTACAGCACCCGGGCGAAAGCCAGGCGTTGCTGCTCGCCCACCGAGAGGATGTGTGACCAGTCGCAGCTGACGTCCAGACGCTCGGCCAGGTGGGCCAAGTTGACCTGGCGCAATGCCTGCTGCATGAGCAGTTCATCCTTGGGGTTGCTGGCTGCCGGGTAGGCAATTACGGTACGCAAGTCACCTAGCGGCAGGTAAGGGCGTTGCGACAGGAACAGTGCCTGATGGCCCGTTGGCCGCCTGACCTTGCCTTCGGCATACGGCCAAAGGCCCGCCAGGGCACGCAGTAGCGTGGTTTTACCACTGCCTGACGGCCCTTTGATCAACAACGCCTGACCGGCGTGCAAGCTCAGGTCCAGGTCGGCGATAAGGGCATGTCCGTCCGGGCGCAGCACCTGCAGGCCCGCGATCTGCAGCGCATGCGCCTGGTCTTCGGTCGTGACGCGCGGCAACGCACTTGCCTGCTGGTTGGCATCGAGAAAGCCGGTGAGACGGTCAAGGGTCGCGCGGTACTGCGCGAACGCATCGTACGACTCACGGAAGAACGACAGAGAATCCTGCACCTGCCCAAAGGCCTGGGAAGTTTGCATGACGTCGCCCAGCTTGATTGCCCCACTGAAGAAGCGCGGAGCCTGAAGAATGAACGGAAACACAACAGCAACCTGACTGACACCCAAGTTGAAGCCACTGAACTTCAGGTTCCGGTACACCAATGCCCAGGCATTCACGATCAAGGCAGCAAAACGGCCGAGCAACGTGCCCCGCTCGACTTGCGCACCTTGGTAGAAGGCAATGTTCTCGGCGTTCTCACGCAGGCGCATCAACGCGTAACGGAAGTTGGCGGTGAGTTTCTCGTTGAGGAAGTTAAGCCGGATCAGTGGGCGCCCGAGGCGGAAGGCGACCCAGGTGGCGATGATGACATACAGGTAAACGGCAAATACCATCGCCCGGGGGATCTCCACGCC
This sequence comes from Pseudomonas sp. 2,4-D, assembly GCF_030418155.1. Classification (NCBI taxonomy): domain Bacteria; kingdom Pseudomonadati; phylum Pseudomonadota; class Gammaproteobacteria; order Pseudomonadales; family Pseudomonadaceae; genus Pseudomonas; species Pseudomonas sp. 2,4-D. The sequence continues at coordinate 1,271 of NZ_JAUHUI010000002.1, read as the reverse complement.
GGCCACCGTCAATGGTGCTGACAGCCCCCAGAGGATGCCGGTGAACGCCACCAGTGAAACCAGCGCACTGACTGCACCCAAGGCAAGGCTGACTGAGTTGGTGACGAAAGCGTTAACGTCCAGTTCGATACGCTGGTCAGGGTTGTCCACTGGCTCGGCAAGGAACTGGCCACGGTAATAGGCATCGCCCTGCATCCAGTCGTGGGTCAGGCGCTCGGTCAGCCAGACCCGCCACTTGATACTGAATGCCTGGCTGACATAGAAGGTGAACAGCGAGCGCAGCACATGGATGGTGGCCAGCACCGCGAAGACCCCGAGCAGGTACCAGAACGCCGCCTGGTCAAGGCCCTGCAAGGCGCTGTAGAAGCCGTTGTACCAAAACGAAAACAGCACGTTCAGGCGAACCGAAAACAGCGTCAGGACCAGCAGCAGGGCAAACACCAGCAACGGCCGCCAACTGCGCCTGAAACTGAAATAGGGCCCGGCAAGCTGCCAGAACTGGCTGCCCCAGCGTGTAAAACGCACGGCCAGAGTTGCGGCTGCAGTGAAGCTGACAAGGGTGATGAACGAGGCGACTGCCAGCCAGCTTAGGCTCTCTTGCAAGGCCTGATGCCAGTTCATTTCCATGGTAAGTATCCGTGCTGAGTATTTCCGCGAGCGTAGCATTACGCTGTCATTCGTCAGGTATAAATGACGCACATTTCATGATTTGTAAGAGCGGGTTTACCTGCGAATGGGCCGGGCCTGCTGGCCAATTTCCACCGCCGTTCACCGTTGCCGCCGCCACCGTATTCGCGGGTAAACCCGCTCCTACACAGATCGGTGGTAAACACACATCGATGGTTGGACACAGCCCGTCGTAGGAGCGGGTTTACCCGCGAACACCGGCAACGCCGGTGCCATCTCCGCTCCCACAGGGATTCAAGCAAGCCCAGGCTTTTTTGCCCACAAAGACAAAACCCCTACCTGCATACGCAGATAGGGGTTTTGCGAAATGAATCTTGACGATGACCTACTCTCACATGGGGAAACCCCACACTACCATCGGCGATGCATCGTTTCACTACTGAGTTCGGGATGGGATCAGGTGGTTCCAATGCTCTATGGTCGTCAAGAAATTCTGTTGCCAGAATGTCCAGATGGACAGCCCAGCGAATCCGGATATGTGATATTTGCGAAGCTCTTGTGTAAAGCACGAATTTTCGGGTCTTTCGTCTTCACCACCGCAATCTGCGTCAGCAAATTGCTTGGGTGTTATATGGTCAAGCCTC